>JBBQRU010000042.1:0-36008 GCA_038214545.1 Cyanophyceae cyanobacterium
TATATCTCAATCATTGCCTTATTCTAACTGAAAGCTAAAAACTTTTATATTGCAATGGTTGCAGCGATTTACAGGGTCAGTATTTAGTGGCTGAATTTGATCAAATTGCTATTCCAGCCATAAAGGGAGCGGTAGAGCCGGTCTGTTGTTAATCCAGCATTTAGAGTCGTATTTGTTCCAGTAAGTAAGCGACTATCCGAACCTGAGAAATAGTCTGTGCCCATCAAAGTGTTGCGATGCAGTCCGGAAGCCATACTGCCCGACATAAATGTAGAGTTTGGTTGCATCGGCGATGAACTATCGTTTCCCGTCGTTTGATTATTTTCCGTGGGCTTAACAACATCAAAAGGACGCATCATGTCATTATCTTCGTGGGAGAGAATATGACAATGCCAAACAAACCTGCCAAGTTTTTCATATGGCTTATTGATGACACGGACGACCTCACCGGGATTGACAATAACTGTGTCCTCCCAGCCTTGCTCATATGGTTCGGGAATTTCTGACGAACCAACGAGATGAACATTTTTTAGATATTGCTTAGTTCCACCCATTGAATCAAGTCCAGCATCAATAACATCTCCGGCAAACTTTTGGCGGCTCAGGATTTGGAATGGAGATGAGTGTAGGTGGATGGGATGAGAATCTTGAGTAGTGTTGTAGAATTCCCAAACAGGGGATGTACCCAAGGGAATTTTTTCAGTTACTGGGTCAGACCATAGCAAAGAACCATCAGCCAACGTGCCAAGTCGGGGTTGGATACGTCCAAACTGATCTTCTGATTCAAACAGCACTAATTGTTCTGTTGCACTCGTTTGTGTTGGTACTGTAATCGCAGTTTTTCTTAACGGTGTCATCAGACTTTTAGTATCAATAGTTGCCTCTGGATTGCAAGAAAGTTGTTTATTTACTACAAACTCCATGACTTGACCTGTTGTCGCGGGATTCGACACCTCGCGATCGTGATTTTCAAGTCCGTTAAATGGCTCATCGGGTCCAAGGTTTTTGAGAATTAATTTATCGCCTATCGGATTATGTGAGAAGTCAACTACCACATCCATGCGTTGACCGGGTGCAAGGAGAAGTTGATCTAGGGCAATAGGTCTATCAATAAATCCTTGCTGAGTACCAATTTCGTAGAAATTTTCACCTGGCTTGTCGAACTTTAAAACATAGGTGCGGGAATCTGAGCCATTTACCAATCGGAACCGATACTTACGCGGCTCAACATCGAGTTTTGGCCAAGACATACCGTTGACTGTGATAAAATCGCCAAAAAACTCTGGCAAAACGCTGGGATTGGGTGCGCCAGCAACGTCTGATTCAGACGGATAATATAACTGCCCGTCTGCGGTAAACATTCGGTCTTGAATTAGGAGTTCTCGCTCATAGGGTCAGCTTGGCAAAACATTATTTTTTATTAAACTATTTTCGTTGGCATCTCTCACTAAATATGTTCCTGCCAACCCTGCATAAATGTTTAGGCGGGTGAGTCCCACCGTATGGTCGTGATACCAAAGTGTTGCGGCTTCTTGAGCATTGTCATAAGTGTAAGTTTTTTTGACCCAAGCCGATCCTGTTTCTGCATAGTTTTGGGTATACCAGGCTTCGGGATAGCCATCGCTAGCAGCTTCTGAGTTCCCACCATGTAAGTGGGTTACTGTCGGAATATACCCATCTGCGATCGCTTTCTGCATGTCAGGGTCTAAAATAGTCTCGTCTACAGGCAATAAATGCTCGCCCTTTGGTAAATTATTGTTCCACTCAACTTGAATTGGCACACCCGCCTGTGTCACAAAAGTCGGTCCTGGATAGGTCGTACTATTTTTACCCTGTAAACTGTAGCCCCAAACCTTTGTGTTGAGCAACTCATCATCATTTGTGCCATAAATACCATCATCACCCGGACTTTTGTAAAGCCCCAGCCATTGATCGGTTTGTTGCATATCTAAATTAAATTTACCGCCATTTGTTGCATCGATTCTCGGCGGGGACGGTAAATTGTTGATAAACTTAGGTTGTTTATCTGGGTCAAGTAAATTTATCATAGTGAATGTATTTTTCGATTTAACTTTTTCAACGCAGAATATTTTAATCTCTGTCTTCTTTACTAAAGCCTAATAACCATATTGTCACACCACGTTGTTGATGCTTCAAGGGAAATGCTTTGCTACAGTCTTTAGCGTTCAATGTTATTCTGCAATATACCCTAAGCGTCCACAAGGCAACTTTGGCAAGTTAAGTACAACTTAAGGAGCGATTAGTCTTGACATAACCATCCAACAAATCATGTCGGGGCGATCGCTTGGAAGTAAACCGTTGTAAAATTAAAATTATGTGTAAATTCTAGAATACACAACGCATATTAGGTTACAGCAATGGGACGCAAAGCTAAAATCCGCTCTTCACGCAAACAGTCACTGCTGTCAGAGACTACCTCTAACATGCAGTCGCCTTCACAATTATCCGCAAAGGTGCCTCACATCTCGAAGGAATCTTCACCAACACAGCAAGGTGAAAATCTTTCTTTTTGGGGAAAAATTGCATCTTTCTTGAACCCATTCCCCAAAGTAGATAAATATCAAGGTACGATCAACGCACATGAATTCTTTGAAGCAAATCAAGGATTACTCGTTTCGACGGCGCAGTCCGGCTATCAACAAAAAGGTAAAGGATTTGTGTTAATCCAAGATTTAGACACTTCCCCTCAAAAAATTGAGTACATCTCACGTAAGTTACTCAAAAAAACCATGCTTAAACACAATGTAGACCCAGAAGAGGTCAGATCTGTAGACAATATGCTAGAAGAGTACGATCCATTAATGAATGTAGTTATGCTTTATACTAGTAGCAATGGTGATATCTCACTATCGATGCTCCCCCTTACTCAGCCTGCTTCTGAATAATTCTTAACACACAAGGTTACTCCCTTTTGCGAATTGTTTATTCATGATAAGTTCTTTTTTAATCGCGGATTGTTGAAGTTAAGCCGACTTAGAGATTTGCGCCACGATTCCATGTACATGAAGAATACGGGTGTAAGATATAGCGTTAATATCTGGGAAAACACTAATCCGCCGACAACGGCAATACCTAATGGACGGCGTGCTTCTGAACCTGCACCCATGCCTAGGGCAATTGGTAATGTGCCCATTAATGCTGCCATTGTGGTCATCATAATTGGGCGAAAGCGCACTAAACAGGCTTGATAGATGGCATCGTAGGCGCTTTTGCCTTCTTTGCGCTGCGCTTCGATCGCAAAGTCCACCATCATAATGCCATTTTTCTTGACGATACCGACGAGGAGGATAATGCCGATGAAAGAGTAGACATTTAACTCGACATTGAAAATTAACAACGTTAACAGTGCGCCAAAACCTGCAGATGGCAAACCAGAGAGAATAGTCAGCGGATGAATGAAATCCTCGTAGAGAATGCCGAGAATCAGATAAATGATGGCAATAGATAGGACAAGCAGTAACCCTAAAGAGTTAAAAGAATCTTTAAAGGCTTTAGCTGAACCTTGAAAGTCAGTAGTAATACTTGGAGGTAAAGTCTCTTTCGCCAAAGCGACGATTGCACTACTAGCTTGACCGAGAGATACACCTGGGGCAAGATTATAAGAAATCGTGGCGACAGGGATTTGTCCTAGATGGCTGACACTCAAAGAACCAACATCTTGTGATAACTTAGCGATCGCACTCAATGGTACTTGCAATCCAGTCTTAGTCGGAATATAAAGACTTGACAAAGCATTGACATCGCGCTGGTATTGTGGTAGTACTTCCAGGATAACTTGAAACTGGTCAGTCGGCGTGTAAATTAGAGAAACTCGACCGGAACCATAAGCAGCACTCAGGGTGCTTTCGATTTGAGAAGCAGTAATTCCTAATCCAGAAGCTTTGTTATGGTCGATGTTGACTTGGAGCCGAGGATTGTTTAATTCTAAAGTGCTATTCACATCTTGAAGTCCTGGCAAGATCTTCATTTTGTCTTCTAATATAGGTACATATTTCGCGAGAAGTTGCGAATCTAGACTCTGTAAAGAAAACTGCAAGGAGGAATTAGTTTGCTGTCCGCCAATCGGAATCGCCGCTGGAGACTGCATCGCCACTTTAATCCCGGCGATTCTACCTAACTTCGGTCGCAATTCTTGAATAATCTCGTCGGAACTAATTGGGTGTTTAGTAAGTGGATTATATAAACTCCATGTCTGACCTCCCAAAGAAAAATTGAATGGGGAGGACGAGGGAGAAACTTCCCTTTGCTCAAGCGGTTTCAGGCGAATAGTGATGCGTCCAGAGTTAGTCGCCGCGTTTGGTCCCGCCGCTCCAACAGTTGAGTTAACCGCTCTGACATTGGGGTTTTTGCGAATAATCTCCACAAGTGCTTGCTGCTTCGCTAGCATATCGTCAAAAGAAATATCCTGGGCAGCGCGGGTGTTACCTGTGATTTGTCCAGTGTCTTGAGTAGGGATAAATCCTTTCGTCACAGCCCCAGCTAAATAAAATGTCATGACTAAAATCAGCACAGAACTCAGCAGGGTCAGGAGATGATACTTCAAAACCTTCTTGAGACTCCAGGCATAACCTCGCAAAAAGAAATCCAAAACCGACTCGCAAGCTCGATAAAATCGGTTGGGACGATGGGTGTGGTCGGGAAGGCGCACAAAGCGACTGCACAACATGGGAGTCAAACTTAAAGACACAAATCCGGAGACCAGAATAGCGATCGCGATCGTCACTGCAAATTCATGAAACAATCGTCCCAACAATCCACCCATAAATAACATGGGAATAAATACAGCCACCAACGACAGCGTCATCGACACAATCGTAAAGCCGATTTCTTGAGAACCTTTTAATGCCGCATTATAAGGAGTCTCACCCATCTCCATATAGCGGATAATATTCTCTAGCACCACCACCGCATCATCAACAACAAAACCGACTGAGAGTGTCAACGCCAGTAAAGATAAGTTATCGAGGGAGTAGCCTAACAAATACATGGCGCTAAATGTACCAATCAACGCGATCGGCAGTGCTAAACTCGGAATTACCGTTGCCGAGACACTCCGTAGGAATAAAAAGATTACCAAGATCACCAAGCAAATTGTCAGAATCAGTGTAAATTGAACATCATTAATTGACGCTCGGATAGATTGGGAGCGATCGTATAAAACGCCCATTTCAATTGCGGCGGGAACTTGCTTGCGAAGTGTGGGTAAAAGTTTCTGAATGCTATCGACAATGGCGACAGTATTTGTATTCGGCTGACGCTGAATTGCGAGGACAACCGAACGATTTCCGTTATAAGAGTTATAGACCTTATTATTTTGTGTATCATCAATCACTTGTCCCAAATCTTGCAGCCGCACCGCCGCCCCATTTTTGTAGGCAACGATCATATTGCGGTAATCAGCAGCCTTAGTCAGCTGACCGTCTGCCGAGACAATATAACTTTTATACTTGCCATCAAGCATACCCGTCGGTAAATCTACGCTCGACTGCTGGAGGACACTTTGAACCTGAGTCATGCTAATGCCTCTGGCTGCTAAAAGTTCCGGGTTCATCTGCACGCGCACCGCATACGGCTGCGACCCGAAGATATTTACCTGAGCCACACCATCAATCATCGAAATCGGCTGACCGACAGTAATTTCCGCATACTCGTCCACGGTCGAAATCGGCAGAGTTTTAGAATAAAGATAAACGAAAAAAATCGGCGCAGCAGTCGGATTGGCTCGGCGATATGTAGGCGGACGAGGCATTGGCGGTAACTGTCCCGCCGCCGCTGAGATTGCGCCTTGCACATCTTTTGCTGCCGAGCGAATATCTCGATCTAGCTTAAATTGCAAAGTAATATTCGTAGTACCTTGACCACTGGTGGAATTATAGGAATCAATCCCATCAATGCTAGAAAATTGTTTTTCTAAGGGAGTTGCTACCGTTGCTGCCATTGTCTCCGGATTGGCTCCGGGTAAACTTGCAGAAACAGAAATTGTCGGAAAATCAACACTTGGTAAATCACTGATTGGTAACAGTGTATAACTCATCAGCCCTGTAATGACGATGGCGATCATCACCAAAGTCGTCATTACAGGGCGGCGGATAAATACTTCTGAGAGGTTCATTTTATTTACTCTCCGATAATGAAGTGACGCGGCGCGGTTTGCGGTTCAGCAGGGACTTACGCCAAGCTTCCATGTATATGAAAAATACGGGTGTTACATATAGCGTTAGTAACTGTGAAAATACTAAGCCGCCGGCGACAGCAATACCTAGAGGACGGCGGACTTCGGAACCTGCACCTACGCCTAAGGCAATGGGTAAGGTGCCCATTAGTGCTGCCATTGTGGTCATCATAATTGGGCGAAAGCGCACTAAGCATGCTTGATAGATGGCGTCTTGCGGGCTTTTGTGGTCGTTGCGTTGAGCTTCGATCGCAAAGTCTACCATCATAATCCCGTTTTTCTTGACAATCCCGACGAGGAGGATAATACCGATGAATGAGTAAACGTTTAATTCGACATTGAAGATTAATAGCGTTAACAGTGCGCCAAAGCCGGCGGAAGGTAAGCCAGAAAGAATTGTCAGTGGATGGATAAAGTCTTCGTAGAGAACGCCTAAGACTAGATAGATGACTAAGATGGCAATCAGTAGTAAGATTCCTAAACTTGGTAATGAATCTTGGAAGACTTGGGATGCTCCTTGAAAGCTAGTTGTAATCGAGTCTGGGACTATCGCACTAATTGTATCTTGGACAACACTTGTTGCTTGGGAGAGGGAAACACCCGGTCTCAGGTTAAAAGAAATAGTTCCCGAATTCATTTGACCAAAGTGATTGATCATTAATGGGGTGACTTGCTGCGATAGTTGGGAAAAAGCACTGAGAGGGACTGCTTGTCCGGCGCTGGAATTTATGTAGAGTTTTAATAAGGCGCTGGGGTCTTGTTGAAATTGCGGTTCTAGTTCTAAAATTACCTGGTATTCGTTGCTTGCCCCGTAGATAGTGGAAACTTGATAGGAACCGTAAGCGTTTCGCAGGGTGCTTTCTATTTGAGTAGCTGTGATGCCGAGGGAAGACGCGCGATCGCGGTCAATTTTTACTTTCACTTGCGATGTCAGCTGTAAATCGCTATTGACATCTTGGATTTCTTTTAGGGTTTGGAGTTTGGTGACAAGTTTAGGTACATATTGGTTGAGCAGTCCTCCATCAGGTGATTGGAGTGTCAGTTGATACAAACCTGTTGTTTGTTGGGTGCCGACGGGAATTGCTGGCGGATTTTGGAGAAAGACTTGAATTCCTGGGATGGCTGTTAGTTTGCTTCGTAGTTGTTCAACGACTTCGTCAGCAGTGTTAGACCGTAGATCCCGATCTTTCAAGCGAATAAACAAGCTGCCGGTGTTACCAGCTTGCGCTCCACTACCACCCGTTGCACTGGCGCTAGACCCAATACTCGCATTTACTGCTTCGACGTTCGGGTTTTGCTGAATTAGGTTAGCCACTTCTAGTTGATGGCGCGATAAATCGGCAAAAGAAATATCTTGTGCGGCTTGAGTTGTGCCGGTAAGTTTCCCTGTGTCTTCACTAGGGATAAATCCTTTGGGAACTATGACGAATAAATAAATAGTTATCAGAAATATCGCCCCCGATAAGATCATCGTGGTGAAGTGGTATTTTAAGAATATTTTTAAACTCCAGTCGTAAAGACCGAGCAAGCGCTCAAAGAAATATTCTGAGGCTTGATAAAGTCGGCTTTGATTTGCGTGGTCAGGAGGTCGGACGAATCGACTACACAACATCGGGGTCAAACTTAAAGACACGAAACCAGAAACAAGAATTGATACTGCGATCGTGACGGCAAATTCATGAAACAATCGTCCTAGCAGTCCACCCATAAACAACATGGGAATAAATACCGCCACCAGAGAGATTGTCATCGACAAAATTGTAAAGCCGATTTCTTTGGAACCATTGAGCGATGCTTCTAGAGGATTTTCACCCATTTCCATGTGGCGGATGATGTTTTCTAACATAACGATCGCATCATCGACCACAAAACCCACCGATAATGTCAACGCCATCAAAGAGAGGTTATCGAGGGAATAATTCAACAGATACATGACCGCAAATGTACCGATGAGGGAAATCGGCAAGGCTAAACTGGGAATCACCGTCGCGGAAAGATTTCGCAAGAAGACGAAAATCACTAAAATAACTAAGACAATAGTCAAAACTAGCGTAAACCTGACATCGTTTACTGAGTCGCGGATTGACTGTGACGCATCGTAGAGAATACCCATTTGAATCGAAGCAGGTATTTGGCTTTTCAACGTCGGCAATAAAGCTTTAATTGTATCCACCACCTGCACGGTGTTGGTACCTGGTTGACGTTGAATCGTCAAAATTAGAGCGCGAGTGTTGTTGTACCAGCTAGCTACCTTTTCGTTTTGGACGCCATCAACAACGCGTCCGAGTTGATTAAGGTAAATTGGCGAGCCATTTTGGTAAGCGACAATCAGCGATCGATAAGCATCCGCATTATTTAGCTGACCGTTTGCTTGTACTGTCAAGCTTTTATTCGGTCCTGAAAGGCTACCTGTCGGTAAGTTAACGTTACCTTGCTGAATCACTGTTTGAATTTGATCCAGTCCGATTTGCTTGCTGGCTAACTGTTGTGGGTCAAGCTGGACGCGGACGGCATACTTTTGTGAGCCGTAAACTTCTACTTGAGCAATACCGCTGATTGTCGATAGTTTTTCTGCGATGTAAGTTTCAGCATAATCGTTAACTTTCGCCAGCGGTAATGTCGGCGAGGTGAGGTAAAGATATAAAATCGGCTGGTCTGCCGGATTGACTTTACTGTATGTTGGTGGGTTAGGTAAATCTCTCGGAATCTGTCCAGAGGTAGATGACAACGCCGATTGAACGTCTTGGGCGGCATCATCAATACTGCGGTCAAGGTTAAACTGGAGGGTGATTTGACTGTTTCCCATCGCACTGGTCGATGAAAGCGATGCTAATCCAGCAATGGTAGAAAACTGCTTTTCTAAAGGACGCGTTACGGATGAAGCCATCGTCTCCGGACTGGCACCAGGTCGAGAAGCTGAAACCTGAATTGTAGGATAATCGACGTTAGGCAAGTCGCTGATTGCCAATAACCGATATCCCATAAAACCGAAGATGAGAATACTGATCATGACGAGGGTTGTCATGATTGGTCGGCGAATAAAAATTTCAGAAAGATTCACTAAACGAGTCTCCTGCTGATTTTTTTGCCCCTGATTGCACTTTCACTGTTGCACCTGGGACTAAGTTTGCTTGACCGTCGGTGACAACTGTTTGATTGGGTTGTAACCCTGACTCAATCACGCTTAAGTTGTTGAATGTACTGCTGACGTTAACTGGTATGTTTTCCACAGTGTTATCAGGTTTGACTACAAATACAAATTGACCTTTAGGTCCTGTCTGAACTGCTTGGGAAGGAACGACGATCGCATTGGGAATTGTTGTCAATGTCAATGTCGTCTGTACATATTGTCCAGGTACCAATTTGTCTTCAGGGTTAGCAAAAACACCAATAAGTTGAATTGTGCCTGTAGTGGTATCGACGACATTATTCACAAATGTCAGTTCGCCTTTGATAGGATTTTGCGGATCGTTAGGAAATGTAATACTTACTGGCAGTTTATTGTTGCTCGCATATTTTTGAATCTGATGTAAGTTGGTTTCTGGAACTGAAAACGTTACCTGAATTGGATTGGTTTGATTAATCTTGACTAGAGGAGTGCTGTTGTTGGCTTGAACCACATTACCTTGGTTAACAAGAATGTCGCCAGCACGACCGTTGATGGGAGAATATATTTTTGTATATGAACTTTGGACTTGAGTATTTTTGAAGGCTGCTTCGTCTCCAGCAAGAACTGCTTGGGCATTCTGAATCGCGGCGAGATCTCCTTTGACGACTTCTTCAGCATTCTTAATCGCTACTTGATCTCCACGTACAACATCCCTAGCATTGCTGATTGCTTCTTGATCTGCCTGTAAAGTTGCCGCTGCTGATAAACTGTTGGCAGAGTATAACTGAGCTTGATCTTGGCTGACAGCACCTTGTTTATACAGGCGATTATAGCGATCGCTTTGGGCTTGTGTATATTTTGATTGCGCTGCATCTTTGGCGAGATTTGCTTGAGCTGAACGCACCAACCCTTGGTCTTTGGATAAAGTAGATCTTGCTTGTTCTATCAGTCCTTGATCTTTAGCTAGGTTGGCTTTGGCTTGTTGTACTAGTGCTTGGTCTTTCGCTAAAGTGCCTTGTGCTTGCTGAATTGAAGCAGCTTGTGTGCGGTCATCAAGAGTGAAAAGTAGTTGACCTTTTTTTACTCCTTGTCCTTTGCGGAAGAAAATTCCGGTAATTTGCCCACCAGCTTGAGGTGTAACAGCTACTGTCGAGTAGGCGGTAACATTGCCAAATGCCTGTAATTGTATAGGCACAGCTTGCTGGGTAACAGTGGCTACTGATACTGGCGTGGAGCGCGATCGCTGTTTTGCAGATTGATCGGTTTTAGATTTAGAGTTAGAATGAGTAATTAAATATCCACCACCACCGAGTAAAAGCAGAGCAAGTAAAGCTATGCCAATGCGCTTGATTACTGAATTTTTGGGTTCCGGTGCCGGTGTCGGACTTAAACTTTCTTCTGGACTATTTTTTAGCTGTAAAGGACTTTGTTGATTCAAACTCTCTTGGGGAACATCATTTAATTCTGAGTTCGTCTGAGCTAAATTTTGTCCAGAAATATTATCAATCATGCGATCCTCCAATTCAATTTATCCGCAGTTACAATATCACGATCATTTTTACTAAAGTCTTATAGAATAAAGGTTTGACACGTTATGCACCCTAATATATATCTTTCTCTAGATGATTTTGAAGCCGAGTAAGTACAAATTAACCCGTTCTTTTTAATCCGCGATCTGATGACTATTTCTTTATAGCCGATTTATGGTATAAATTAAGTTGGTTTATACACGTAAAGGCAGTGTAACGCTTAATCTTGAGCCGATACATCACCTAAAAGTCATTATATTAAGTATGACTAAAGTCATGGGTAGAAATAGGCGAGAGCAGTAACCGCTGTCGATATTGATTGTAGCGTTGCGGAAAATATGACTTTAGTCACGCCCATACTCATGACCTTTAACACAACATAACCAGCGGCGTCAATTCTAAGATCAAGATAGCTGAGCAAGCATAAGCCCTCAACTAGTCTTAAGTTAGGAACATAGAGTATGAAATTGCACAAATCTCTCATTCTCATAGGTACCGCTAGTATAGTTGCATTCGGTGCTATGGCAGCATCACCGGCACGAGCCGATTATCCCGCTGGATATGGAGACAACGTTCGGAGTGAACGTCAGTATCAAAATCAAGTAGACAATAATCGCAATCGCCAATATCGGTCACAAGAAAATCGTCGTCGCCGAGAAACCCGCCGGGAATATGAAATTCGCCAACAACAACAAGCCCGTCGAGAATATAAAATTCGCCTCCGTCAACAACGTCGAGCCGAGGAAATTCGTCGCGAACGTGAACTACGTGCCCAACAAGAGTATCGTGGTTATAACCGATAGTCGCTCCTTTTCTATCTAGACTGATAAATTTTCCATGAAGTGTCTCTAGCGATTCTTTGAGAGATTTGTGCGTCTACCAGTGGTATGGAGACATTTCATGGCAACATAAGCAATCATATGAGGTCTGTTCATGTATAAGTATAATTTCAAGTTGATATTAAGCGTTTTGACGATCTCCGCCCTGGCTGTTGGTTGTCAACCATCATCTCCTAATGGGACGGCTCAGAGTAATCCGGCTGGAGATACAAATGCAACTTCCGTCTCTAGTCAGAGTACTCCCTCAGCAGCTTCGGGAGATAGATATGCAGAACTTAATCTCACTGACGCGCAAAAAACGCAAATAAAGGATATTCGGGCGCAAAGCAAAGCGAAAGTAATTGCTATTTTGACACCTGAACAGCAAACACAATTCAAAACTGGGACTGCTGATGCTCCTGGATCATCGATGAAAGCGTTGCGATCGCTTAATCTCTCTGACACTCAAAAGCAACAAATAAAAGATATCTTACAGGGACAACGGCAAACAATTCAGGGAATCTTGACTCCTGAACAGCAAGCAAAATTGAAGGAAAGCTATAAATCCAAAGATCCGTCAGCGTCAAAACAGTAATCCACAATCATGAAGGGTGAATTTCGGCAGAAGCATCGCTCACAGACTTTAACTTCAGATAGAGTTTCATGTCAACTTTGTTACAATGACAGCGATAGCGTTCTGCCCACCATTCAATGACCACTTCTAAAAATACTACAACACTTGCCTCTGCACAAACATGGATTTGGCGGGGTTTTCCTATTTGTTATCAAACTCAAGGTACAGTCGGTCCATCTGTGGTTCTGGTGCATGGTTTTGGCGCTTCTTGGGGACACTGGCGGAAAAATATTCCCGTACTCGCAGAACATAACCGAGTTTATGCGATTGATTTGCTGGGCTTTGGGGGATCGGCTAAACCCGCACCAGGAGAGAAAATTGCTTACACCTTTGAAACTTGGGGACAACAAATTGCTGATTTTTGTCGCGAAGTTGTAGGTGAACCAGTTTTTTTAGTAGGTAATTCGGTTGGTTGTATTGTTGTCATGCAAGCCGCAATCAGCAACCCAGATATTGCCTTAGGCATTGCCCTGCTTAATTGTTCCTTGCGACTGCTACACGATCGCAAACGGGCAACTTTACCTTGGTATCGCAGTGTCGGCACACCAATTATTCAAAAAATATTATCACTCAAGCCTGTAGGAAACTTCTTTTTCAACCAACTGGCTAAGCCAAAAACAGTCAAACAGATTCTTCAGAAAGCTTATGCAAATAAAGATATTGTCACAGACGAATTAGTCGATATTTTAATGAAACCCGCCAGCGATCCGGGTGCGGCAGCTGTATTCTTAGCTTTTACTGCCTATTCTAGTGGTCCTTTACCTGAGGATCTTTTACCATTACTACCTGTAAAAGCGATTATTATCTGGGGATGCGCTGATCCTTGGGAACCAGTGGAATTAGGTAAAGAGTTAGCAAATTTTCCGCAAGTGCAAAAATTCATCCCTCTAGAAGGAGTCGGACATTGTCCTCAAGACGAAGCGCCGGAGTTGGTGAATCCGATTTTACAAGATTGGATTAGTAAGAGTGGGAAATAGGAGGAGTGCTCTTGAGTGCTCAAGAGCACTCCCCCCTCTCCCATTCCTTCACTGCGGTTGTCTTTGTAACCAATCCTTGCCGAGTTGGATACTGACATCGGATTGTAAGTTACCAGTACTTTCGACGCGGACTTCGCCTAATTTTAGGGCATTGCGAACTGCTTCTGCACTCTCGCTGTCTCCTTGCTGGGCAACAATATGAGTGGTTTCTAGAGGTTCACCCCAGCGTTTACCAATAGAAACATTGCGATAACCAGCTTTTTCTAAGGCAATAGCCAAGGAACGCACAGCACGCAGACTGCCGGTACTGTCTTGAATGGCTATGCGTACAGTTTTGGCAGTGTCTGCTTGAGGGAACCTGGGAGTTTGGACATCAAAGTGTTTACTCACAACGCTAGCAATACGATCTTTGTCAGGCAACCAGTAGCTAGTTTTGTATTCATTGGGTTCACTAAATCGACCAGGAACCATCAACATTTGCATATTTGAGCGATTTGTCCGCCCGCCAAAACCAACTAACGCCACTAACTCTTCTACTGTCAAATTTGTGTCAATATGATCTTTGATCACGTTGAGGATTTTGGGTAACTGCGTTAATGTTGCTGGGTTAAGGGACTGATCCATTAGCGCCCGCATTACTACCTGTTGGCGCTGAATCCTGCCAATATCTCCGAGTTCATCATGACGAAAACGGAGTAATTGCATCGTTTGCTCACCATTCAGGTGCTGCTTTCCGGCTTTCAAGTTAATGTAAAGGTGCTGGGAATCGTCCTGGTATTTCATGTCTTTGGGGACGTAAACAGTCACACCTCCCAAAGCATCGACCAATTTGGCAAGACCCAGGACGTTAATCCGGACATAGCGATCAATTCCAACTCCATTTAAGAGATTGCTAACTGCCGTTGCTGTCAAAGCTGGACCACCGTCAATATTTGCCGCGTTAATTTTTTCTATACCATGCCCATTAACTTCGGCACGGGTATCTCGGGGAATCGAGAGGATAGCTAATTTTTTCTTTTGTGGATCGAAGCGCAATAGCAGCATCACGTCTGAAAGACCCTCAAATGAGTTGATTTCAGGCTGATATCTCAGGTGCGTGCTCTCCGGAGGAGGGTTTTTGACATCTGGTGGCAGTACACTCATGCCCAGAAGCAAGACATTGACAGGACGAGTTAATTCCGAAAATTGTAAACCTGTGCCGGAGATGCGATCGCGATCAAACACTGCCGCTTGTTCAGGAGTGAGTCGGGCTTGCATCAAAGGCGCACTCGGCAAAAAAGTTGCTAACTGTGCCCCTGCTGTTGCTGATAGCATTGCTAAACCAGTCATACCTACCCAAAACCACAACCAACGCCCAGATTTGCTTTGGGTGTCTTTGTTGACTGATGATGACGAGTCTGAAGCCGAAGGATTTTCAGAGGACGATGTTTTTTGAGTTGTCACGGACTTCCTCACACACTGAGAGAATAAAGTAAATATTTAGACAAGATTTTTACAAGAGCATATAAATACAAGTATGTAATTATTCCGTCTAACCTGTCGATCTTTGTGATAACCAGAACACTTATAGCAGTAATTCCTCTTGTTATCTCCTATTTCAGGAGTGTTTCTTTTGGAGTATGGCAGCATTAACCTGAATTTGTCATTAGTGGAACTATGGAGGAGTGGAGAGCACTCCCCCTCTCCTTTTCAAAAGCGACTAAAAAAAGGCAAGCGCGTTGACTTATGCCGCAGCAGGCGGACAATCAACCATAGACTAACCAAAAAATACCCAGATGTCAGTAAGCTATTTAGCAACAAGAGACGAAAGGTCAAAAAATCTGACGAATCTGAAGTTGCTGCCCCAGCGTCTAACAAAATGTAGCTTAACAGCCAGCTGAATGCCAGAGTAACTGACAGCCGACTGACAGCTAGTTGTTCCCGACTGCCTTGACGGTGATAGAGAGTCCACAAGGCTGGAAAAAAACCAATAACGGGTACTAAATGAAAAATATGCGAATTTTGGGCGTTTTTTTGCTCGATTTGAGACATATTTTTACTTTGTACTCAGCAATCCTGAACTAGAGGGATGAATAGGGGTGAAGTAATTGAGATAATGGGATCGTGATCAAAAATTTAACTGGATCTATCCCGCGCTCACATGCAGACACGCAAGCTCCTCGACTGGTGGCAGGCAATGGCACCACTAACGCGAATTTTGGCAATCGGCCTATTCGCTCCGTTGTTAGTGCTAAATGGTTGGGCATTTAGTGCGATCTTTGACTACTTCCACTCCTTGATTGTCATTCTAGTCGGAGCTTCAGTGTTGGCATTTCTGCTGAACTACCCTGTAAGCTGGATGCAGAGCCAAGGTGCGAGGCGCGAGCAAGCTGCTATTTTAGTATTTTTGCTAGCTGTCTCAATTTTTCTCGCCTTAGGTGTCACCTTGGTACCACTAGCTTTGACACAAGCTCAACAACTCGTTGCTCGCTTACCAGAATTGATCGATTCGGGACGTTATCAGCTGATGTTGTTGAACGAGAAAGCAGATAATCTCAACTTACCGATCAACCTAGATGCCCTACTGGTACAAATTAACGATCGCGTCAAAGGACAATTACAAGCCATCGCTGGTAAAGTTTTGAGTTTGGCTGTCGTCACCCTCACCAGCTTGCTGGATTTTCTGTTGACGACGGTTTTAACCTTTTATCTCCTCCAGCATGGCGATCAACTGTGGTTCAGTTTAGTCGATTGGCTACCCACGAAATTCCGCGAGCCATTTTCCCAAACAGTCCGCATTAGCTTTCAAAATTTCTTTATCACCCAGTTAATTGTCTCTACCTGTATGGCTTCGGCACTCATTCCCACCTTTTTATGGCTGAAGGTGCCATTTGGACTACTGTTTGGTTTAACTATTGGGATCATGGCGCTGATCCCCTTTGGTGGTTCTGTCGGTATCGCCCTCACTACAGTGTTAGTATCGCTGCAAGATTTCTCGATGGGAATCAGAGCGTTAACTGCAGCCGTAATTGTCCAGCAAATTTTGGAAAACTTAATTGCACCGCGAATTTTAGGCAGTTTCACTGGCTTAAATCCTGTGTGGGTGCTAATTTCCGTTTTAACAGGTGCTCGCGTTGGCGGTTTACTTGGTGTAATTGTTGCCGTTCCTTCTGCTGTAGTCATCAAAACAGCTTTAAGCGGTATTCGATCTGCTCGATTGAACACAGATACAGATGAACCACCAGAAGAAATCAGTATTTCCCGTAAGGAAAAAGATGTAAATATTACTGTGGCTCCACAATTGAACCCATGAACAACACACTTCCAGTCTGCTGATCGCGAATAGCACAAAAGAACGGACGGTCAACAATCAAGCGGAATGGCGCTTCTCGATTTGGCATTGGTGCTGATAATGTCACCATCCGAGTTGAGGTAACAGCCGCCGCTTCCGTCCCTTCTTCATTCACATCCACAAATGTTTTATGCAAGACTTCGCTAATCGCGATATTTTTACCCATCCGCTCAAAATTAGCTTGACGACTAAAAGCCTGACCCATCCCCAAAGCTGTCAAAGTCTTTTTGAGTTCAATCTCATAGTCCATCCGAAAACGAGGTAAGCGAATATACCCCTGCTTGAGATTAAATTGGCTCTGCCATTTTTCCCAGTCCTGAGGATTAAGATTTTGTTCAAAGCGCGAAAGACCGTTAATCTGCTTCGGTAAGAAAATCTCCAAACTAATTCTGCCATTGCCATAAGGTAACTTCACTGCTTGAAAATCCTGATTTTCATAGTATTGATATTTACCTGTTTGCGACATCATCATCAGCGGTTTTTGCTGACCCGATGCCAAGTGAAAAGGCAATTGAGTTGTTTGTTGCTTGTCAAACTTTTCCGTCCAACTACCTTTAAAATAAATTGCATTGATTAGAAACAACACATCATCAGCCCGCAAACCATCCACAATCTTGTCGATTTTGCCGTGTGTACTTTGCTTAACCCAATTATTGATCGTATCTTGACTACGGCGATCGCCGAAATCGAGAGATGTCAACTGTGCGTGATAAAATTCCTGAATACTGGCTCGAAAACTCGGCTCAAACCGATAATCTTTATTAGCCCATAAAGAATTAGCGATCGCTAACTGCACTTGCGGCTCAGGATTTGCCAACAAAGCAAGCAGCGAAGCATTTGCAGAATTAACCTCCTGTAAACTCAACCCTTGCAGATCCAAAGCCTGAGCCATAGCCTGCTGAGTTTCCCCACTCGCCCCGTTATAAGTCATCGCCAAAGCCTGAGCTACACTCGTTGGTGAAATAAAAACATTCCGGCTACGGTCAGCCTTAAGAACTTCCGCAAACAGCTTAAACCCAAACTTTGTATTCGCCGTAACTACTGGAGCAACCACAACTTTTTTTCTACTTAAATTTACAGGTGTCTGAGCCGGATACTGTTTATTAGCGAGAGCAGAATCAAATTTAGTCAAATTCGTGCAACCCAAACAAGCCGCTAACAGTGCTAGCAAACTGATGGTATAAACTTGCTTCATCATCTCACCCCATCTCCACAGAAATACCTATTATCGCTCATGACGAATAAATTGATTGAGTAGTTGCAGTTTTGGTAACAATACAAGAGGCTTAATTAGTGAAACGCGGAGAACGCGGAGGTACGCGGAGATAGCTCTGCGTCCCTCTGCGTTTCTAAAAACTAAATTGTGTGCGTAAATTCCCTACATAAACTGTCGGGTTGCTATCGAAGTTGTTAGGGTGAAATACGGCGTAGAATGCTGGGACTAGGGCGAGGTGATCGCTTACTGGGTAGTAGTAGGAAGCCTCGACTTCGTATTGAGTTCCGCCATCACCGCCACCGGCTGCGAAGTATTTACGTCCTTTTATGATATCCATTGGCATGAGAAAAGTTAAAACTCCTAATGCACCTTTTTTACCTAAGTCAGGAAAGCCGAGTCCAACTTGGAAGGCTTGGGTATTGACAACTTTCGTAATTGGTTCTAGGGTTGATGTGCCATAACCATAACGACCAAAGATCCCAAATTTGGGTGTGATTAACCAGTCGAAGTTGGCTGTGAAGGTGTGAGCGTTAGCATGATCTAGACCGCCACTAAAGCCATTAGCTCTGGCAAATTCTGGCCCTGCGTCTACTTGACCGTAGGGTAAAGGTTCGCCTACCGCACCTCCAACTTGTCCAAATATTGCCTGCAATCGTGAGTAGTTGTAGCCTAATCGCAGGTTGAATTTATCTGAGGGAGAATAGGTGAGTTCAGCGGTAGTCGTATTGCTACCACCAAACAAACCAAATTTGGGATCGCTGGAAGTGTTGAATCCGGGGATACTACCGGGTAAGAATTCCGTATTCTCACCTAAGTAAGCGGCAGCAAAACGGAATTTTTTACTGAGATTCCAAACTACAACTGCACCTGACCCACGGTCAATTGCATTGGTGAGGGTACTACCAATTGAATCGAAACTACTCGCGCCTGTTAAGAAGAAAGTAAAACGGTTAAAGTCAAAATAACGATACCAGTTAACGCGCGGACCAACTGCTATCTGTACATTTTTGCCTACGGGAAACTGATAGAAAAGTTCGCGAATGATTAAATCAGGTGAACCATTATTAGATCCTGCTGTCTGATCGGTAAAGGGAACTCCAGCGGCATTGAAGAAACCGGCGGAAGCAAATTGGTTATAAGGTGAAATCCCGTTACCTGCTGATAATTGGGTAACTAGACTATCTTTACCTGAGAAAGATGTATTGAGTGTTAGAGTGCTAAAAAATGAGAGTGTTGTATTAGCGTGGTCTGTTCTCTGTACTACAGGGGTGCCATCAGGATTGCGCCCAGCCAGACGAACTCCGCCACCAGGTGCGGCTGCAGGTGTAGAGTTATTTGGACCTGGTAGTGCCTCAAATCTAACTTTGCCACCTGCCGCTGCGCCGGTGATGTTAATCCAAGTTAAACCGTTAAGTTTGGTAGTTGTTGAAAATTGCTGACCTTCTTGAGTGCTGATTCGCGGTTCTAATTTATCTACCCGACCGCGTAAGGCTGTTAACTCAGTTGCAAATTCTGAACGCAGTTTTTCTAAGGTTGCTAAATCCGATTTTGTTGCCAAGTCAGCGGTACCCGTCGCAATCAACTCGTTAATCCGATTTAGACAGGCATTCAAACCTGCCGCAAACTCATAGCGTGTTATCGCCCGGTTGCCGCGATAGGTTTTATCAGGATAACCTGCAATACAACCATAACGCTCAACTAAGGTCTGCAAAGCTGTAAATGCCCAGTCAGTCGGCTTTACATCTGTCAACTGAGAAATAGATGTCACCTGTTCCATCCCCGTCGGCTGCTGGTCGGCGTTAGGTTCAGGCATTACTGGAGTTAATGCTTGGTCACTAGTTTGGGCGACAACTGCTGGGACGGGCAGTTTAATTGACGGTTGCGTTTGTACCGGCTTGGTGGTAGTAACATTCGTCACCGCTGTTGAGAGCGGTTGTGTTTGTATCTGCTTGATGGTAGCAACATTAGTAGCTATTTTTGGGGGTGACACCTTGCTTGCAGTTTCTGTTGCCATCGCTACTTCCGAAACTAGCATAGCACTCCCGATCGCTAGAGGTGCAATCAACAACAACTTCCATTGAGTAATTGAATTTAACATAGTCCTCACGCTCTTGTATACAAAATACGGTATACAGAAGATCTATAAAATTCCGTTCAATTTATACAGTTAAACTTTTCTTATCATCTTGGTGCGAGATTAGTTCTCACGCCTCACCGCACTCTCATGCCAATCACGGAGTAAAAAATTAGACAACCAAGTCAAGCCAGCAAAAATCGCTACACCTGTCAACGTAATCAAAAATAGCGCCGCAAACATTCGCGGAATTTGCAAATTATAGCCAGCCATTAAAATCTGATAAGCAAGACCAGATTGAGCACCTCCCGTTCCCGCCACGAATTCAGCGACAACAGCACCAATCAAGGCTAACCCACCACTAATTCGCAAACCAGCCAAAAAATATGGCAAAGCACTGGGAAGGCGCAAGTATAATAAAGTTTGCCAGCGTGAGGCGCGGTAAAGTTGAAAGAGATTAATTAAGTTATGGTCGATGCTATTGAGACCAAGAATCGTGTTCGACACAATCGGGAAAAAGGCAACAATCCAAGCACACACCACCAAAGCGGCAAAAGTATCATTCTTCAGCCACATGATAATTAGCGGCGCGATCGCCACAATTGGCGTAGTTTGTAAAATTACGGCATAAGGAAAAAAACTGCGTTCAATCCATTTACTTTGGGTAAACAGTATCGAGATCAGCAAGCCGGAAACTGCTGCTGCTATAAACGCAATTACAGTTACTTCTAAGGTGATCACTAGCGACGGAAACAGTTCACCGCCAGAATTAATCAACGCCTGCAAAACCAGGATTGGACCAGGTAGCAAATAAGGCGGCATGTGGGTGATCCGGACAAATAACTCCCAACCGACGAGTGCCAATATGCCGACAATGACTGGCGCTAAAATATCCGGTGAAAGTGCTTGCTTCACCCATGAAGAACGCTTCATTTTCGGAGGTGTTAGCGGCTTAACATTGCTACGGCGACGGATTTCAGTCATCATCATTCCTCTTAAACAGTGGTCAACATGTCATTGTCTGGCATTCCTAACGAGGCATCTGATAAACGGCGCGAGACTTCCCGACAGTACTCGTTGTATAACAGTGAAGTCCGGTATTCTTCATCACGCGGATAAGCAGCTTCAATCTTCACATCAGCGACAACTCGTCCTGGTCGAGCCGCCATCACCACTACTCGTTCTGACAAATATACTGATTCATAAATATTGTGAGTCACAAAAATCACCGTATGCTTTAACTGCCGCCACAGATTGAGCAAATCGCTGTTGAGCTTGCTACGAGTCATTTCGTCAAGTGCGGCAAACGGTTCGTCCATCAGCAGCACATCTGGCTTGGTGACTAAAGCGCGAGCAATGGAAACGCGCATTTTCATCCCACCACTCAACTCCCGTGGGTAATTCCGCTCAAAGCCATGTAAACCAACCATCGCGATCGCTTCTGACACTGCCGAAAGCGCCTGATGTTTAGGCATCCCCGATAGCTTCAGCGGTAGCCGTACATTATCCAACACATTCGCCCAAGGCATCAACGCCGCCTCTTGAAAAACGTAAGCTAATTTAGGTCGCGTCCCACCACCCCATTCAATCTCACCAGAACTCATCGAACCTAATCCGGCGATGATCCTCAAAGCCGTACTTTTGCCACAGCCGGAAGGGCCAACCAAAGTCACAAATTGCGATCTGCCTATTTCTAGGTTCAAGTCCTGCAAAGCAACTGTGCCGTTGGCATAAACTTTGCTGACATGGCTGAGCGAAATCAAAGGAATATTGCTCATGACAATTAGATTCAAGGAATATAATTTATAATATTGTCTAGACAATCAATAAGTTGCCGCTAACCGACTTGCCAAGAAGTCTCTCAGTAAAATGGGTTCGTAACGCGCAGGATAATCTTTTTGGCAACTAGGCAAGCAAGCCAATTCAACATCAGGATTAGGATCGCAAAACAAAGCAATAGAATAACGCGACCTCGTAGCATCTGTACCAGAAGGTACAACCACCCGATGAGGTGTTGAACTCAAAATATCGTTAGTCCAGCGTTGCATTGCGTCTCCGATATTAACCAGAATTGTTCCCGGAATCGGTTTTACCTCAATCCACTCACCCTGACGAGTACGAACTTCTAAGCCGCCAATCTCTTGCAACAGTAATGTGATACTGCCATAGTCTGTATGTTCACCGGCACGAAGTTGTCCTGGTTGTGGCGTTTGACTCACATCTGGATAATGCAGCATTCGCAAAAAGTAATTTTCACCATGCTTGTGAACAAAAAAGTTTTCGTCCAGATGTAAAGCGATCGCTAATGCTCGGAGAATGTTAGGCTCAATCTCAGTTGTACAAAGCTGGTAGAATTCTGACACGCAGGCACGAAACTCTTCCTGACCGGGAAGCCAAATCGAATTTATCCCCACATTTAAAGCTTCTTTCAAATCCCCTGGAGGATTTTGGGGATTTAACCGCTCTTTCTCCAATCCAATGTAACCGCAATTTGTTTGGGGCGATAGCTTCGCTGACCTATCGGTACGCGCGATCTGCTCTTTGGCACTCTCGGGGAGCGCAAAAAACTGTTTTACTTGAGTGAACAGGCGATCAAGTAAATATTCAGATATCCCGCACCGCAAATACATAAACCCAATCTCAGTAAAAGCTGTGTAAATTTCATCCACAACCCTTTGCTTAGCAGTGGAATCGCCATGAGTAAAAGGTGCAAAATCAATAATCGGAATAGTTGTAAACATAAATAGACTTCCCCATAATTGTTCTTTTGAACTCAATACATCTCAGTCAAGCATTTCTACTTACCCCATCTTCCCTATCTTTGCGTCCTAACGCCCTATCGGGCTAACGCCTAACGCTTACGGCTTCGCAACGCTTACGGCTAACGGCTGACGCCTTCGCTTCGCTGATGCGGTTCGGTAAAAAATTGACTTATTTAAACCTGATAAGCCTGCACACCCTTATTCACAAACTGCAACGTATAAGCTTGTTTATAATCAGTCCCCGGCTTAAATACTTTAGCTTGCACCATTGAATCAAAAAAGCCTTTCCAGCGCTCATCGGTCATTGCGCCAATACCTTTATTTTGAGCATCTCCGGCATTGACAATTTTATACTTATCTAATGTGGATAGTGCGTAGGCAATTTGATCGTCTGTCATTTGCGGATTGTCTTTTTTAATCAACACATTCCCTGCAGTTGGATCTTTAAGATAGCTATACCAGCCTTTGATTGAAGCATCGACAAATCGTTGTACCAAGTCAGGATTTTTTTGTACCATTTCCTTTCGGGTTTCGATTGTTGTTGCGTAGGGTTTATATTCATAGTCTGCCAATAAGAAAACAACTGGTTTCACACCGGCTTTTTCAATAACGTGGGGTTCGGAGGTGACATAACCTTGTTGCGCGACCTGCTTATCGGCGAGAAATGGGCCAGGATTGAAATTATAGGTGCGCTTTTGGTCGTCGGTAAAGCCATACTTTGATTTTAAGAATGGCCAGTAGGTTGTGTAAGCTTGAGTAGACATCAAAATTGGCTTACCTTTGAGGTCTGTAAGAGTTTTGACTCCGACATCTGGGTGGGCGATTAATACTTGGGGGTCTTTTTGAAATATCCCGGCGACTGTAATTTTTGGGATACCTGACTCGATGGCTGTAATCGCGTCACCGCCATAACCCATGAAAAAGTCGATTGCGCCTCCCATTAATAGCTGAGTCCCGTTTACTTGAGGACCTCCCATTTTGATAGTGACATCTAAGCCATGTTCTTTATAAATTCCTTTGGCGAGAGCTTGGTAAAATCCGCCATGTTCTGCTTCCGCAAACCAGTTAGTGCTAAAAGTTACTTTATCGAATTTACCTGTGTTGACAGCCGGTGAGGCGCTAGAAGTACTCGTTTGACTACCCCCATTACTAGAACAGGCGGTGATAATACCACTACCTATGGCAAGAGCACTGTGCTGGATGAATTTACGCCGATTAACGTCTATTCTCTGTTGCGGAGAATTACTGTACATTAAGCTTTTCCTTGTATTATTTAATTATTTAATTGCCGATGAGATTTTCTGTATTTTAAGTGTTATTAAACACAATGTATACAGTATGCAGTATACAATTGAACATTTGGAATGATTGTATTTTAAAATACCGTATATGTGAGATAATTTCCCATCACTCCTCAGCTTTATTAGTTAGCGGCAAATGAATAATAATAACTTTCCTAGCGATACCCATGTAGAAACTACCAGCGATAGTGCTGTTGCTGAATCCTCTTCTCTAAATGATGAGCAATATCGCAAAAAAATGCAACGCCGCAAGGAAGTGCAAGACCAACGCATCTCCCAAGCGGTACCAGAAAAAGGTTTAATTATTGTAAATACTGGAAATGGTAAAGGCAAAACAACTGCAGCGTTAGGAATGGTGTTGCGATCGCTAGGTCACGGATATCAAGTAGCGATCGTGCAATTTATTAAAGGAGCCTGGGAACCTGCGGAAAAAGCTGTTTTTGGTCTTTGGCCCGACCAATTAAAATTTCATGCTATGGGTGAAGGCTTTACTTGGGAAACCCAAGACAGAGAACGCGATATTCAAAATGCTCAAGCTGCTTGGCAAAAAGGCTTAGAATATATTCACAATCCAGATTATAAGCTAGTACTGCTGGATGAGGTGAATATTGCGCTCAAACTAGGTTACTTAACAGTGGATGAGATTTTGGCTGGATTGGCGCAAAAGCCTGCAAATTCACACGTTATTCTAACTGGTAGAGGCGCACCAACCGCTTTAATTGAAAAAGCGGATTTAGTTACAGAGATGACTTTAATTAAGCATCCTTTCCGCGAACAAGGAGTGAAAGCGCAAGCGGGAATCGAGTATTAAAGCGACTCTATTTTTATTGCTGATAATTTGCTTTACAAGCACTTAAAATTTCCCGATCTTTAGCACCTACTTTGGAGATGCGGTGATAATTTTCCAGGGTAAGTGCAAGCGGAGAGCTAATTTTGCCAACTGAGTGACTACTAGCTGTAGCTACTTTAACGGGGGTTCCACTTTCTTCTTCAGCGTTGCTAGCAACCATGAGAGCTAGCTGTCCTGATTTATATGTCCCGTCAAAACAGCTATACTCAGCATTTGGCATATATAAGGCACCGATAACTCTGCCTTGGTTGACTTCAAACACAGTATATTCTTGTCCAACCTGGTTCGGGAGTGGAGATTGACCGTAGAGGTAAATACCATTTGCGGTTGGGACATTGCTAGGAGAACCTTTTGTGGCTTTAGCTGATGCAGTTAGTGGCGCAGATTCCTGACCTAAGGCTGACTTGGTATGAAGAGTAGATATACTTAACCCAATTGCTAACCCAGTTAGGGTAATGCTTAGTTGACGACGATAAGTTGTAAATAAGTTTGTCATAGATTTAATCACCCTCACTCTTTTTTTAAAACTAAATTATTTCTAGCTGCCGGTCATTCTGTGTGATCTCACCATAACTAAATCGTTATGCATAAGAGATCCTTCAAAAGTTAGACTTATCTTTTCGGAAAAATTACGGAGAAATTAGTAACTTGGAATTGGGAGAAAAGCTTTTATTAAAGAAAATACTTAATTGACTTTATTCAGCTTTATCAGGGCAATTTGCCCGGTTTTGAATAAGGCGCGTGAATTCACTGACTTATTTCCAATAGATAGATAGTACTACTGAGTTGAAGATAGATAGTGATCCGCGATCGCTACCGATAGCGCATCTAGATCACAATCTTCTTAAACCCAAGAGGGATATTTTAGAAACAAAAAAAACAGCCCCCTAGATTCAGGAGGCTGTTGAAGAATTACGACACCAACTAACTAGCAACGTATTCTTGGACATTAGCCCGACGACGGCGTAAGTGGGCTAGGGCTTGATGTTCTAGCTGACGGACACGTTCCCGGCTGAGACTAAGACGTTCACCAACTTTCGCCAGTGACATTTCCCGACCATCTTCTAAACCAAAGCGTAAGTTGACGACTTGGCGCTGTTGGGGTGTGAGTTCTGATAAGAGAGTGTCGAGGTCATGACGTAATGACTCTTGGGTCATGTACATCTCTGGTGATGCGCCTTCATCTTCCAGTAGTTCTTGCAATTCGGTGTCTTGGTTATCGCCAACGCGGATATCTAAAGAGACTGGCTGACGCGCCATGTTGAGATATTCGCGGATCTGGGCTGGTTCTAACTCTAGCTCTTTGGCAATCTCGTTCGGCGAGGGCGACCGTCCTAAACGCTGTGCTAGTTCGCGCTGAACTTTTTTGATTTTGTTCAGCTTCTCAGTTATATGAATCGGTAAGCGAATCGTCCGGGCTTGTTGGGCGATGGCGCGGGTAATCGCTTGGCGAATCCACCAGTAGGCGTAGGTAGAGAATTTATAACCACGCATAGGGTCAAATTTTTCGACTCCTCGCTCTAAACCAAGTGTTCCTTCTTGGATGAGATCCAAAAACTCCATGTTCCGCTTCTGGTACTTCTTCGCTATAGCCACAACTAAGCGTAAGTTCGCTTCAATCATTTTTTGCTTGGCTCGCTTACCGTGATGCACGGTTTCTTGCACCTCTTGAGCGGGCTTTTGTACGTGATCTGACCATTCTTCAGGTGTTGGGTCGCGTTGCAGCTTCTTCGCCAACTCAGCTTTTGCATCTAGCAGTGTCATCATTTGCTGCACTTGCTTGCCAAAAATGATTTCTTGCTCGCGGGTCAGTAGAGGTACACGACCAATCTCGCGCAGATAGGTTCTCACCATATCAGCCGTAAATCTAGTGTTATTGCTTTCTTGTTGGGTGTTCGCAGTAGGCATTAGTGCGTCGTTTACTCCGTAAACAAATTTAATACTTTGTCGAAAAGGTGGTTTAGCTTATATAAAAGGACATTAACGCTCGCCCATTCAGTGCATATCCTACAGAAGTTGCAGAGACGGTTATTCCGTAGGATAGGTTTCCCGTCTGCCCTATCTTGTTGGATTTAGTAGCTTCCCCAAAAGTGTTTTCCTTAATTCTGCTATCTATAACGTCAGTTGCTGAGCCAGATTTTTTGTTCAATGTGAAGTCAGTATGACTTTAACTTCTTTTATAATATGTCAAATCAGGAGCAGAGTAAAGTCCTGCTGGAGAGATATTTTTCCGCCGAGAACAATCCCGAAGGGTAAGACAAATGGCTTAACTGTCTATAAAGTCTACCCTTCTATGATCGCTCCTACACCCCTAGATGAGATCTGAGATCCTAGACGGATAACCGAACGGATTGTGTCCAAATTATGGTGAAATATTACGACAGGTGAAAACGCGTTTAGACGAAGTCTCCACTCTTAAAATCCTAAGTCAGCTTTAGCAAGTTCAGCCGCCGCATGCACCTGTTCATCTGGCAACTCTTCCCAAGCCGTATCACCTATTTCGGCATAGAATGTCGCATCATAAGGACGTGTACGCACCACCACAGGCATGGGCACAGCATGACCTAAAATTAAGGCTTGCTGTTTTGAATCTAATTTTGCTAACACTGAGCGCAAGCTACCAGCGCCAGATACACCTGTAAAAATCGCATCAATGTCTTTTTCATCATTGAGTAAGGCAGTGATTCGAGTCCCAATTTGAGACATGACTTCATTATCGATACCAGACGGACGTTGATCTACCACTAGAAGCGTGACAAAGTACTTACGCATTTCCCGCGCAATTGTGCCAAAAATGGTACTTTGGACGATCGCTGGGTCGAGGAAGCGGTGAGCTTCTTCAATGGTAATTACAAGTTGTGTTGGGCGATCGCGAGGATTTTGGCTTTGCAAGAATTTTTCTGCCTTGCTGACATAGTGCTCGTGAATCCGCCGAGTGATCATATTGGTCACCAACATATATGATAGCATATCCGACTGAGAACCGAACTCAATTACCACATGTTTTCCAGCTTCGAGAGACTGTAACACCTGTTTAATGTAATTGCGCGGACAAGCGGACTTGATATACTTCAAGTTATCTAAACGCAGCAATTTGCGCTGTAGTGACATAATCGAGCCTTTATGTCCCCGTTTTTCCTCACAAAAAGTCTCAATATCCTCATTGGACATATTCAACAGTTGGAGAATCCAACCTGAGCGAAACTCACTATAGAGGATATTCGCATTATCGATACTGGCATCAGAGAGTCCCAAATCGCGACTACATAACTTGATATCCTCAAGTTCAATTTGGTCATAACTCAAATAAAGTTCTTGAGCATCGCGGACACCTCGGCGCTTAGTAGATGCTGGATCGAGGGTATAAACCTCTACTTTACTCGGAAACAATTGCTTTAAACCCTTGACCATGCTGAGTTGCTTGCCTTCACAAACCGCTTGCCAACCATACTCAGAGTGCATATCAAAAATCAAGTTAACGGCGGCATTTTTGCGAACGATCCCCGCCAAAAGTAACCGAGTCAGAAAAGACTTACCCGTCCCCGACTTACCAAAAACACCATTACTGCGCTCAACAAAACGGTCTAAATCAATACAAATTGGCACATCCATATCCAACGGTTTGCCAATCGAGAAATTTCGCCGAGTGGGGTCATCCTCCCAACCAAAGACAGCGCGAAAATCGTATTCACTAGCCTCATACACCTGGCTAAAGTGACTAGGAATCGTCTTTACAGGTAACAATTCCATTGTCGTACTCGTTTGCGGCTGAAAAGAAGCCAAACCAGTCGCTGACGGTACAAAAGGGTTCAGCGATTTACCGTTAGTCGAAGAGTGAGTATCTCCCTCAGGAGTAAACATCAACATTGGAGCCAGGTTAATAGTGCCATAAATCCCACTCCCAGCCAAAACTTCTCGCAAAAAAGTATCTTCCCAATTCGGAGGATTCGAGATAATTCTTTGACTGGACATGCCCAAGGATACATCGGTCAGCATACAAAAGAAACGCGATCGCATCCCTTGAACAACTAAAAACTTACCTACCCGCATATCTTCAACAGAGATATCAGGATGTAATCTGACTTCCAATCCCCCAATTAAAGAACCTTGGGTGACTGAACCTAAAGGTTGTCCCAAATTCATCACAGAAAATGCCTAAGCGTTTGGATTATCTTAGGTTTATTTTCACTTAGATACAAGAAAATTAGCTGACTAATTAGCAAAATGTGGGGTGTAAAACCAGATTTTTTTAAAATCTTACACCCCACACCCGAAACCTACACCCGCTTCTCGGTCATCTAATCAATCTGAATTGAATTAGGACTAGAAGCTGAGACGCTGTATCCTGTTAAGGGTTTGCGGAATTCTGCATATAAGCGATCGCGCCATGCGAAAAAGGGCGCATATAGTGGATTATCGGCTAATCCTGGTACTCCTTTGCCTCTGATTGTCACGGGTAATTCTAAATAAGGACCTTCGGGAAATTTGAGTAAAATTGACAGACCTGCGACAGCGAAGTCAGCCAAAGTAGGTTGGTCTCCTACTAAATAAGGACTATCTGCCAATAACAGACACAAGGCTTCTAGATCTTGTTTGAGGTCGGCTTCAGCTGACTTGACAACATCGGGTGTATAACCAACACCAAGACCCAATACTTTGAGTGCGTCTGTGGGAACAACACCGACTAAGGTTTTCAGAATATCTGGTGTGGAGGTGGGTAATAAGGCTTTACGGAAGGATTGGTCTTGACTAATGGCAGCAAATAAAGCTTTACGACCTTTAATTCCAATTGACTCGTCTGCCCATTCTTCGATGAGTAGGCATAATCCTCGTTGCTTAGGATCTTGGGGAATCAGCGGTCGCTCAGGATACTGTCGGTCTAAGTATTTAGCAATCTCGGTAGAATCAGCAATATATTTGCTACCGTCTTTCAGAACTGGCACTTGCCGCTGACCTGTCATCCGGAACAAATCTATTTGTCCGATCCCTGGTGTGACTTCAATTTTGCGATATGCTAATCCTTTGTAATCCAGAATCAACCGGACTTTCTCTGAGTATTGAGACAGTTCAAATTGATATAACTCCAACATTTAGAGATCCTCCAATAGATTCACCAGCTTTACTGTATCAGGCAAAAAGCATTTCCGCATTTCATCTCAAAGCTATAAATCTGGTGATTTATCTTTTACCAATAGCAATACCCCCCCAGATAGAATCTAGAGGAGTGCTACTAAATATATTAAATTTTCAATTCTCGGATGATATTATGCAGTGCGACGGGCAACCACACCCCAGATAAATAGCAAAACAATCGCTCCAAGTACTGCAAAGATAATGCTAGGTAATGATAATACCCCTGCAGAGGCAGCTGCTGCACCATAAGAGCCTGGGAATAGTGAGCCGCCTAACCAGCCGCCAATAATTGCTCCCAAAATTCCTAATACAGTGGTCGCCAAGAATCCACCACCTTGATAACCAGGGTAGATAGCTTTAGCGATTGCTCCAGCAATTAAACCCAACACGACCCAAGCAATAACTGACCATAATGTCATAATTTTATCTCCTGCTTTTTCTTTTCTGATTTATTCATCGCTATGTATTTATAGTACCGAGACCGTTTAAATAGCACACTCTACCGCAAGTAAGAATCTAAATCTCCGAAAAATGCCTATTTGTATGCAAGAGGAAATAGACCTGAATATACCCTTTTTCGCTCATCAACCTTTTTTGAGTAAATCAACTCTCATCTAGTTCGGTTAAAAGTTATTGGCGAGAGTTAGATGAGAGTATTATTTCATTTTCCATGAGTCCGGCTGGGAGTAAATTAAGCGTCTCGTAGCTGAACTCATCTCAAGATGGCTAAAGAAAAATTTCCGAAAATAAATTTGCAAAATTTATTGATAAAAATCTAATTTTTTACTTTCTTTGAAGCTAAATAATTAGATTGACTAATCTAAAACAGCAGCGTGGCTTTTAACTTTTGGCTAAAGAATAAAAAGTCCGGGGTATCAAGCTATATGTGTTTATTTTTACTTACAACTATTGTTTAAGGAATAGCACTCTCCGCTTGATTGACTCATCGGTACCAACTGTCAGCATACTTCCAGCAATTCTAGAGATATATATTGTTGGGTCAAATTAGCAGGTAGCAAATAACGATGCTAATTAAGCTACCAAAACTGCAATCAGTGCTGAGAAGTCTAAATGATTTCTTAGATGAAGGTGAACAGATTTATCGAAAAAAATCTTATATCCCAAGTTAGATTTTGCGCCACACAATATGTTATAAACCTTGTTATTGTCATTAAAGAACGAAGGCAAAGCAAAATTTATGAAGGTTAATTACGGAAATTTACTTTCTAAGTTGGCTGGCTTCGCGGGATTAGCTGGTGTTAGTCTCCTGATCAGTCTACCAGTAGGAGCACAGGGACAAGGTACCACGGGTGCATTAAATCCCTCTCCAAGTATTTTTAACGAGCCTCCTTACAATCGCGGTCCCCGTGTTCAACCGGGCGATGTCACACCTAATCAGCCGAATGGTAATACAGTTACACCAGGACAGCCTATGAGTCCTGATCCAACTGTTATGCCCTCCCAACCAGGTCCTGGGGGTGCAACAGATACCCCTAAACCTCGGCACAATCGTCATCAGCGCGGTGGTGGAGATTCTTCTACACCTAAACCAATGGGTGGTGGAGATTCTTCTACACCTAAACCAATGGGTGGTTCGTCCGATTCACTTCCTACTCCTGTCCCGTCATCCTCCTCGGCACCAAGCAGTAGTCAGGATATAGTGGCGTTGGCAACAGCAAACGGTTCATTCAAAACTTTGACCGCTGCTTTGGACGCGGCTGGTTTGACAAACACTTTGCAAGGCAAAGGTCCATTCACAGTTTTTGCACCTACAGATAAAGCTTTTGCTGAATTGCCGAAAGAAGCGCTGGCTGAGTTGATGAAACCAGCAAACAAGGCGATCTTAATCAAGATTTTGACTTATCACGTTGTGCCCGGTAATGTCCTTTCTACCAACTTGAAAACTGGTAAGGTCAAAACGGTGGAAGGTGAGTCTCTCAACATCAAGGTTGATCCTTCCGGGGTAAAAGTGAATAATGCTAACGTCGTTCAGCCTGATATTAAAGCCAGCAATGGTATCATTCACGTAATTGACAAGGTGATTTTACCTGGTAATATCTAGGTTTTAATCATTACTGATTTTTGCTCTTAGTCAAAGTAAAAACAACCAACCCCGTTCAAATTCTGCTTTGGGCGGGGTTTCTTATAGATTCTCAGAGACGTATCAGGAATAAATGATTCACTGGCGGGTGTAACGATGCTTCACCCCAATGGGAAAATATTCAGGATCGCCCATTGCGGTTAAGACAACTTGAGGCGTTTGGTATTCTTTGGGAACGTAGTTAGCGAATTCGCTGTTGAGGCGTAACAGTTGACAAAGAATTGAGTCAGCGATCGCCTGTCTTTTCTCCTCGCTACCCTCAATATTCGGTGCTAATTCCACAATAACCGACAAAAATCGATTTTTATCAGTATCTTCTTTAACCTGTAGCACAAACTTCCCCGTCACCCAGCTACTAATCACAGGTTGTTCTAATCCGACTGCCACATTCTCAGGATAAATATTTGCCCCAAAATAAGAAACCGTAAAATCACGACCAAAAACATAGACAAAAGGTAACAGGCGTTTCCCTCTCCCTGCTAACGCTGCTACCGGATCAAAACCCCATTGGGTGAGAAACTCCAACATGGCATCATAAGTAATAATCCCGCCAGTATCGTTGATGTGATAACGCACTAAAGGAATACCATTATCACCAGAAAACAGCAGAGTTCCATCTATCTCCTCAAAAAAGCGCGAAAGCGGATCGTATTGTACCAACGTCGGTAAACGAGACTCGCCAAACAGTGCTTTCGCCGCATCAGGATGACTAGCTAAAAATCGCCGGATACAAATACTCAAAGGCGTCTCATTCCCCAACACCCCCGCATCCGCAGTTCCATAAAGTGCAGCCGAGTCATAGCAGGGATTTTTTGAACCAACCCTTTCCGCCAATAAATCGCGCCACTCCTCACTAAATACCTCTCCCGCCATCACCAATTTAGTGTGATACTTTTGCCACTCGATTTGCTGAACTATGCCAGTATCAATCACATCTTTGAGAAATGGTGGATATCCCAACAAAACGACTTGGTCAAAATTAACACCCAGTTCCTGGACAACTCGTAAGATTTCAGTCTTGTTATTGCCAGGAGCAATGACAGTGATAGGATAACCTTTGCTAGCTAAATAGCGACAACAGTTAGTAGTATAAATACCACCCACCCAAGTTCCTAAACTGAAACAGATAACAGCTAAAGTGGAATGAGTGTCACAATGAAAACTATCGTGAAAAATCTGCTCAAAGCGGGTGGCTACTTGCAACTCATCCGTAAAAAAGCGGGGCCAAAATGTCGGCTTACCTGTGGAACCAGAGGAGACAGCAATCATGTCACACATTTCTAACTGTCCTTGGCGACATAATTCAGGTAAGGGATGGCGTGTATGATAATTTTGTTTAGTGATCAGAGGTAATTTTTGAAAATCGTCAAAGGTCTCGATTGTAATCGGATCAATTTGCTGTTCTGCTAAAAAAGCTTTGTAAGCGGGTACAGTGGCAGCAATATCATGAAATAATGCCAAAACATCTGCCGTACTGTCTTGTTGTGAAGAGCGTTGGAGTTTTGCTTCTAGAGGTGTATTCAGGAAATCTAGCCAGCCGGTGATCGCTATGAGTTTTTGTGATTCAGTCATCATGACGGTTTTTACTCCCAAAAAATTACGGTAATGGTGAACAGATATTTGTAGTTATTCTTATATAAATTGCGTGATTTGGATTCTTCAGCACTATGAGTGTCTATTGCAGCGTCAAACACGAAAATTCTGCGACTAACCGCTTTTGTACTCATTGCGGTGAGCCACTACCTCTTCCTCAAGGACAAATGCTATTGTCTCGCTATCGGATTGTCCGTCTGCTTGGACAAGGTGGCTTTGGACGGACTTATTTAGTGGAAGATGTCACATCACGTCAAAACCTCGTAGTCAAGGAATTTGCTCCCCAAGTCGAAGAAAAAGACCAGTTGCGAAAAGCCAAAGAGTTGTTTGAGCGCGAAGCCAGTGTGTTGAAGAAGCTTCATCATCCTCAAATCCCTGGTTTTCGGGAAACTCTCGAAGTCAAGATCACTAATCAAGATTACTTCTTTTTGGTACAAGACTATGTGGAGGGTGACACCTACGACCAATTACTAGAGACTCGCAAAAGCCAAGGGAAAAGCTTTAGTCAGGACGAAGTCAAGATTTTTTTGCAACAAACTTTACCTATCTTAGCGTATATTCACGGTCAAAATGTCATCCACCGCGATATCTCACCGGATAACATTATTTGTCGGAAAAGTGATAACTTGCCAATGTTAATTGATTTTGGCGGAGTAAAGCAGTTACCAGCGATTCATGGTTTCTGGTTTACTCATATGGGAGGAATTCGCACTGTACTTGGTAAGAAGGGTTATGCGCCAGAAGAACAACTGCGCCAAGGACAAGCGCTTCCTAGTAGCGATTTATATGCAATGGCTGTGACAGCACTGGTTTTGCTTACAGGAAAACAACCGCAGGAGCTTTATGACAGCTATCAGGGGGTTTGGCGTTGGGGACAGGAGATTAATCTCAGTCCTGAGTTGGAAGAGATATTTAAAAAGTTGCTGGCTTATAAACCTAGCGATCGCTACCAACAAGCCGATCAAGTTATTCAAGCTCTATCGTCAACCGCAGTCAAACGAGTTATCCCCACCAATATTTCTCGACTGCACACCATGCTCGTCTCTCCTAAATGGCAGCGTCCACAAAAAAGCGCTACCCCTCAAAATAATACACAAATAATTCCTCAACCCAAAGGCTTTCCTGTGTGGCTGCGTCCTCTAGCGATGAGCCTAGTTGGGACAAGTGCTGCTGTCGTGGTAATTTCTGGCACTTTAGCTGTGGTAAGTTCGGTCTTACATTCTATCCCGAAATTTTCGCTGCCAAAAATTCCCACCAGTCAACCAGCTAAACCAACAACAGTAACATCAGGAGAAACAGCGCAAATTGAGAAAATTATCAGTCGTCGTCAAGCTTTAGGAATTCCTTCCGTATTTTTCAATGCCACTGTAAATGAGCAATTTTATACTAAGCACCCAGAAATGAAAGGACGTAGCCTGACCGCAAACCCAGAAGATACGCCGTTACGTCAGGAATGGCACAACATAGCATCTGAATTAGTCGATAAAATAGACAAAACTCAACTCAGTACAGCAGCGCGGCAAAAATTCGGAAGCTATGGTCAGCGAGATGACGAAATCTGGAAGCGCAAAGCTGAAGCAGGACAACTAGGCGGTCAAACACTCGCTCAGTTAACCAAGCAAACTCAAGACAAATTTGATCAATTGTTCTCTCAAGGACGCCGGGAAAATCTCAATCCCAAAACATATGGTCAAATTTGGTATGCGATCGCTACTGATATAGTCAGTCAACTAGAGAAATAAATGGAGTGGGGAATGGAGAATGGAGAATTAATTCATGAGTAATCCTTGTTATTGCTCTCAAGGACATGAAAATCCTGGGGGTAGTCGCTTTTGTCTCCAGTGTGGCGAGAGATTAGAGCCAATTTCCGGAATTCAACCGGGGCAAAAATTGAGCGATCGCTATTTAATTATCCGTCTACTCGGTCAAGGCGGCTTTGGACGGACTTATTTAGCTGAAGATGCAAACCGCTTTCAAGAACCTTGTGTTTTAAAAGAATTCTCCCCCCAAGTTCAAACTCCCTACGTCCTCCAAAAAGCCGAAGAACTATTTGAACGGGAAGCCAATGTACTTTACAAATTGCAACATCCGCAAATTCCCCGCTTCCGCGAACTATTCCGCGTTAATCTCAACGGTAAAGGATACCTATTTTTAGTTCAAGACTATGTAGAGGGACAAACCTATCGCGCCATTCTCGAAACCCGCAAACAGCATGGATCGCGATTTTCCGAGATGGAAGCAAACCAACTTTTACTTTCAATACTACCAGTATTAGAATACATCCATAGACAAGGCGTGATTCATCGCGATATCGCACCCGATAACTTAATGCTGCGCCAAGTCGATCAACTACCAATGTTGATTGACTTTGGTGGAGTGAAACAAGT
>JBBQRU010000043.1:0-35680 GCA_038214545.1 Cyanophyceae cyanobacterium
GCGGTTTAGCAGCGCGGCAATTGATTCCGGGGGTAATTATATTACCTCTAGTTTTTGGTTGGTTAATCTTACAAGGACAAAAGGCAAATTATTACGACCCAGCTTTTGCGATGTCACTGCTGGTGTTGTCGATGAATGTGATTTTTTTAGGTTTAACTTGGCACAGCGCCATGTTGATTAATCGGGTAGATGAGAAGCGTCAACGCGCAGAGTTAGCTGCCCGACAAAAAGATAAACGGATGCAGCTATTTTCTCAATCAAATCTGATTGGAATTGTGACTGCAGACATCTACGGCGGACTGAGTGAGGTTAACGACGCCTTTCTAAATATTGTTGACTATACTCGGGAAGATTTCCAAGCCGGATTGATGCGTTGGATTGAGATGACACCTCCTGAATATTTACCGCTAGATGAAGCGGCGGTCGCCGAAGCAAAGATTACCGGCGTCTGTACCCCTTATGAAAAAGCTTATATCCGTAAAGATGGGACACAAGTGCCAGTGTTGATTGGCTATATCTTGCTGGGAGAGGAACGACTAGAGGCTGTAGCTTTTGTGCTCGATATTACGGAACGCAAGCAATCCGAAGTTAAACTACTGCAATTTAGCGAAACCCTTGAAGAACGGGTGAAACAGCGTACCGCTCAACTAGAAGCAGCGAACAAAGAATTAGAATCTTTCTCTTATTCAGTTTCTCATGACTTACGAGCACCTTTGCGGCATATTACCGGATTTGTCGATTTGCTGCAAAAGCAGCTGGGCACGGCAGCCTTAGATCCGGCAAGTCAGCGTTATCTCAATATAATAAGTGATACTACTAAACTTGCTGGTAAATTAATCGATGATTTGTTGGCTTTCTCACGCATGGGACGTACCAACATGCGCTACAGCACGGTTGATTTACATCAATTAGTCCAAGAAGTACAGCGGGATCTAGAGCCAGAAACCCGCAACCGTCAAGTGAATTGGATGATCAAACCCTTACCTCAAGTCTCAGGAGATCCGGCGATGTTGCGATTGGTTTTGCAAAATTTATTGGACAATGCGGTGAAATACTCGAAAAATTCCCCAAAATCCGAAATTGTTGTGGGTAGTAGTCATGAAGAACGAGAAGTAATCGTCTTTGTGCAGGATAATGGAGTAGGCTTTGATATGCGATACGTTCACAAACTGTTTGGCGTATTTCAGCGTTTGCATAGTGACTCTCAATTTGAAGGCACAGGTGTAGGGCTGGCAAGTGTTCAGCGGATTATTCACCGTCATGGTGGACGAGTTTGGGCAGAAGGTGAGGTTGATTTCGGTGCTACTTTCTATTTTTCTTTACCAAAGGATTTGGAGACTTAATCGCGCACAAGGGAGTAAGGAGTGGAGACAATAGGACAGTCAATGGAACTCAAGCGCATTCTCCTGGTAGAAGACAGCATTAATGATGTAGAATTAATCCTGAATTCACTGGCAGATAATCATCTAGGTAACGAAGTCGTTGTCGTCCGTGACGGCGAAGAGGCACTAGATTATCTGTACCGACGTGGCATGTATCGATTGCGACGAGAAGGCAATCCGGTAGTGGTACTGCTCGATTTGAAGTTACCTAAGGTTGATGGTATAGAAGTACTAGCACAACTGAAAGCTGACCCAATTTTGCGATTAGTCCCAGTGGTGGTGTTGACCTCTTCGCGAGAAGAACAAGATTTGTCTCGATGTTACGAATTAGGGACAAATGCTTATGTTGTCAAGCCAATTGATTTTCATGAGTTTGTCGATGTGATCAAAGGTTTAGGTTTATTTTGGGCGATTATTAATGAGCCACCTCCCGGTTCCTTACCTCCGGCACGCAGTGACTCAACTCAAGGAATAAAATAATGGCATTACGGTTTCTTTTGCTCGAAGATAGTTTGCTAGATGCAGAATTGATCTGTGCCAATTTGACGGCAGGAGGTATTGTCTATGAAGTGATGCAGGTGACAAACCGCGCTGAATTTCAAGCCGCCTTGAGCGAAAAGTTCGATTTGATTTTGGCAGACTATTCCTTACCTGGTTTTGATGGGTTGACGGCTTTACAGATTTCCCAAGATCTCGGCTTGGATATACCCTTCATTTTTGTCACAGCAACCCTAGGTGAGGAATTAGCAATTGAAACCCTGAAAAGTGGTGCGACGGACTTTGTGTTGAAGCAAAGATTAGAACGGTTGGTACACTCTGTACAACGAGCACTGCGGGAAGCTGAGGAACGACGCCTTCATCAACAAGCACAGCGGGCACTACTCGCCAGTGAAACACAGTTACGCGCCCAAACGGAACAACTGCAAGAGGCAAATCAACTCAAAGATCAGTTTCTGGCAATCCTGTCTCATGAGTTGCGATCGCCTTTGAATGCGATCCTCGGCTGGTCAAAATTGTTACGTACTCGTAAATTTGACGAAGTAACTTTTAACCGTGCTCTAGAAATTATTGAGCGCAATGCGACCTTACAAACAAAATTAATCGAAGATTTACTCGATATTTCGCGTATTATTCGCGGCAAGTTAACCTTAGACCCGCAACCAACCAATATAATTCCGCCAATAACTGCGGCGATTGATAATATCCGGTTAGCGGCTGAAGCTAAATCAATCGATTTGCAACTTATTGTTCTTGATTTTGAGCAAGTTTATTCTCCTGTTTATTTAACTGAGCATAAAGATAGTAACTTCAACGAAAAATCAAAATTCCTGGTATCTGGTGATGCTAATCGCTTGCAACAAATCTTTTGGAATCTGATTTCTAATGCGATTAAATTTACCCCAACTGGTGGGCAAGTAGAAATCTGTTTGGAAGAGGTAGCTGCTTGTGCTCAAATTACAGTTAAAGATACAGGTAAAGGTATTCCGCCAGAATTTCTCCTGCATGTATTTGACTCGTTTCGCCAAGCCGATGGATCAATTACACGCAATCATGGTGGGTTAGGTTTGGGTTTAGCCATTGTGCGCCACTTAGTGGAACTTCATGGTGGGACTGTAAGTGTCGAAAGTCCCGGAGAGGGTCAGGGAGCGACTTTTACCGTGCAGCTACCTTTGTTGCGGAAAGTGGATGGCACTCAGGAAGATAGCAAACCTCTGTCTGGAGTCAAAAACCCAAGCTATCTCGACATCCCATTAACCGGAATGCGGATACTTGTAGTTGATGATGAACCGGATACGCGGGAATTTTTGGTCTTTGCTTTGGAAGAGCATGGGGCACAAGCTACGGCTGTTGGCTCTGCAGAAGCAGCAATGAAGGCGATCGCTTCTTTTCAACCAGACTTACTACTCAGTGATATTGGGATGCCTGGTGAAGATGGCTATGCCTTAATTCGGAGGATGCGATCGCATGACATCCAAATCCCCGCTATTGCCCTCACCGCCTATGCCCGCAACGAAGACCGTCTCAGCGCCTTAGAAGCTGGCTTTCAATCCCACTTAGCCAAACCAATTGAGCCGGGGAAATTAATTGACACCCTTGTTAAGTTAGTTAAGAGCAGAGTGTAAGGACTTTATCAAAAGTCATAGCTATCTTGATAACTTGTAAATATTTTGTATCCAGGCAAGACTATCCCAATACCTGTAGAACTGTGAATCAAGCCTGGATATTTGTAAGGGTTATCATCAGGTCTATTACCGCCTATTCTAATTATAAAGTATGGACACCAAAAATAAAATCCAGGTATCAGCAAGTCCATGCTATAGGCGATAGCTCTTAGTTTTTCTTGTCTGTCAACTTTCATCTTTATAAATCTTGCTACGATGACCTACTTTCACTACACTTATTAATAAAATATCGTCGTATATTTCATAAATTACTCGATAGTCGTATACGCGAATTCGATATGAGTTTTCTTTATTTTGTAACTTTTTTACCCCATTGGGACGGGGTTCTATTGCTAAAATGTTGATTTGAGTTTGTATACTCTGCTGTACGGATAGAGGTAGTTTTCTAAATTGTTTTTTCGCACCCTTTGCAAATATAACTTTGTAACTCACGCAGCATCCTTTTTCAATTCGTTGCTGATTTCCCTTTGGATTTCATCCCAAGATACTGTACCATTAATCCGTATATCTTCCCTAGCTTCTTCAATAGCTTTTAAATCTTCCTCATCCTCTATCTCATCAATTCTTTGTAGATACGCGAGTATTTCATCTAAACTAGTGTCATAAGCTTGGTTTAACAGCACAATAATAGCTTCAATTGTTTCTTTTTTTTCTTGGTCGGTTTTCATTTTTTTACCTTCTCTAGACTTTCTCAAAATTTGTAACGGAACATTCAATAAAATCCAGGTATCAGCAAGTCCATGCTATGGGCGATAGCTCTTACTTTTTCTTGTCTCTCAACTTTCATCTTTATAAGCTTTGCTACGATGTTTGACTTCTACAACACTCACTAATAAAACATTATCGAAAATATCGTATATAACGCGATAATCACTTACTTTAATTCGATAAGCATTTTCTTTACCTTTTAGCTTTTTAACCCCGTCTGGACGTGGTAATGTGGCTAGATCGTCAATTTTTACTTGTATGCGTTCTCGAAGTTCTGACGGTATTTTTTTAAGTTGCTTTAACGCATCCTTTAAAATTTCAACTTTATAACTCACGCAACTTCCTTTTGTATTTCTGTTCTTAGTTCTTTTTTAGCCTCTTCCCATGACACACTACCGTTAATTTCAGCAGATTTTTTAGCTTGCTCGTAGGCTTTTAAATCTTCTTCATCCTCTATCTCATCAATTCTCTGCAGATGCGCGAGTATTTCATCTAAACTACTGTCATAAGCTTGGTTTAACAGCACATTAATAGCTTCTATTGTTTCTTTTCTTTCTTGGTCGGTTTTCATTTTTTTACCTTTTCTAGACTAAAACCGTGTAGGAACAAGCACTCTAAGTCAAAATCGCACCACCCATTAGTCGCTGATAACGGTATTTTAACTCAGCTTTTAACAAATACCAACGGTCTAGAGTCGCATCGATTTCGATCACTTTTTCTGCTGCTTGTCGCGCTAATACCAACACTTCTTCATCATCAACCAAACTGGCTAATGTAAAATCTGGGACACCAGATTGCCTGGTTCCTAATACTTCACCAGGTCCGCGAAAGCGCATATCCATTTCCGAGATAAAAAAGCCATCTTGCGATTGTTCCAATACCTTTAAGCGTTGTTGAGCATCCGCACTGCGAGTACTACTCATTAACAAACAATAAGACTGCGCCGCACCTCGACCGACACGACCGCGCAATTGATGCAGTTGAGACAAACCAAATCGCTCAGCATTTTCAATCAGCATCACTGTCGCATTAGGTACGTCTACACCAACTTCGATTACAGTCGTAGAAACCAAGACTTGCGTTACTTTGTCGCGAAATTTACTAATCGCTTCGTCTTTTTCCGCAGAAGTCATCCGACCGTGTAATAGTCCAACTTGGAATTCGGGAAAAACACTTTCTTGTAGCTGTTTATGCTCTTCCACAGCCGATCGCAAGTCTAATTTTTCCGATTCTTCCACCAGTGGTAAAACAATATAAGTTTGCCGTCCTTGAGCGATTTCGCGGGTAATTAAATCATAAGCTTGCGTGCGCTCTTTCCCCGACAGCACTGTGGTCTGAATTTTTTGCCGTCCTGGTGGCAATTCGTCAATTTGGCTAACTTCTAAATCGCCATGTATTGTTAGTGCTAATGTGCGCGGAATTGGCGTTGCTGTCATTGTTAAGACATGAGGTTGTTCGCCTTTTTGCTGCAAGCGAGCTCGTTGCTGAACGCCAAAACGGTGTTGTTCATCAATCACAACCAAACCAAGACGGTGAAAGATGACTGGGTCTTGAATTAAAGCATGAGTCCCAACTAATAGCGGTAATTCACCCGTTTCTAGTTGAGCATGAATTTCTCGCCGTTTTGCCGCTTTTGTGGAACCTGTCAGCAATTCTACTGGCAGATGTAGCATATTAAACCAGCTCACTAACTTGCGGTAGTGCTGTTCCGATAAAACTTCGGTCGGAGCCATCAGAGCTGCTTGGTAGCCGGATTGAATTGCTGCTAAAATCGCAATGATTGCGACTACAGTTTTGCCACTGCCGACATCTCCTTGGATTAAGCGATTCATTGGCGATGTTTTTTGCAAGTCGTTGAGAATGTCATTCACAACTCGCGATTGGGCACCAGTTAATTGGAAGGGTAATAATTTATGAAATTCTTCAATTAGCTGACCTGTAGGCGCAATTATGGCACTAGTTTGGATTTGCTTTGCGTGATACTGACGTTGGAGTAAGCCTAGTTGCAAGTAGAAAAATTCATCAAATACGAGGCGACGACGCGCAGTTTTTAGACTATCACTATCGTCAGGAAAATGAATTGCGGCGATGGCATCGGATAATGGCATCAACTCAAATTTTTCCCGTAAACCATTAGGTAAAGGATCTTTGAGGTGAACGAGTGCAGGTAAAACCGCAATCACAGCCTTCCGCACGAGATCCGCCGCCACGCCCTCAGTCAAACTATAAATCGGTACCACACGTCCGACAGTCAAAGAATCAATCGGATCTCCCGGATTTGACAAGACTTCGATTTCCGGATTATCAAGAGTTAATCCATATTTACTCTCTTTGACCAACCCAGAAGCCGCTACAACTGCACCTTCGGGAAAACGGCTTTTTAAACTTTCTTGCCAACCTCGACTAGTAAAACGCGATCCCGCATAGAAACGACTAACTTTAATTGAACCTGTATTATCTTTAAGCAGTAATTCCAGAATCATTAATTTTTTATTGCGCGGGCTATTAAAGCAGTTACAGCGTTTCACCGTAGCCACTAAGGTGACAGTTTCACCCCCAACTAACTCGCGAATATTCACCAACCGCGCGTAGTCAATATGATCCCGAGGATAGTAAAAAAGCAAGTCGCGCACAGTTTGCAGACCTAGACGTGCCAAACTCCCGCCTTTTTTCACCCCGATTTCTGGTAAATCGATTAATTTTTGGTCAAGTTGAGGCGCAAGTCGATTTACCTCATTCACTACTTGTGGCTTGACCGCAGGAATTTTCTTTTTATAAGTTGCTACATCCTCCTCTTTCCCGTGTTGCAACGAGTAAAGATACCGGCGAGTCTCCGCCACCAGGTGTTGTCGTTCTTCCAGTGTCAAAGTTGGATAAGCAGCAAATTTAGTTGCCATTTCCTGCCAATTTTGGCGTTCATCTACATGTAAATCGGTAGGAAAGGTGCCAAAACTCAAACAAAGAAACTCGCTGAAGCAATATTGTTTACCTACTAAGTCGGTAAATCCTCTTTCTGCTTCTACAGTTAAGGCTTTTTGTAATCGTAACCAATCGGGGATGTTACTGGTCATATCACTTTACTCGAACCAACTAGCACGCCAAGCGGATTCAGCAGCGGCAATTGCCCATTCCCGCTGTTGTTTTTGATACTCTCTGCCTAACTTATTTAACTCAGTCAAGAGGTGACGAATTTTGTTGCGCCCAGAATTTACCGTCACGTCTGCAAGTTCAATTTCGATTAGCCGCAGCCCAATCACCGTTTTCTTTTGAGTCATTGGTCCTCGAGATTCTCGCCGCTCATTTTCAACTTCGTCAATTAATTTAGATATTTCCGGCGGCATCGGTGGCAAAATCTCACTAGCTTCTAATGAAGCCCTCGTATCTTCGAGGATTTCTTGTGGCGTTATTTTCGGTATAATGCCTTCAACTCGTAACAAAACGTTAGCATCACGAGAAACTGTTTTTAGTAGATCCGCGATCGCTTCTTCTAAATGATGTTGCCATTCCGCCAAGTCTATCGGAGTGATAATCGCCGGTTGAGGGGAGGAAATTTCTTCACCGATCCCTAATTCGACTGTGTCTTTTTTAACCTTGAGCAAGCTGGATAATTCTGCCTCCACCTTTTGACTTAGCTGGCGAATATCTTGCTGTAATTTTTGTCGCATTTTCAACGACAAACTCAAGAATTTCTCCGGCGAAGATTGTGTACAGAACTCGTAACTAGCTAAGACTAACTGCTGACGCACCGCTGAACCCAGATGAGTCAGATAAACAGAGTAAGCAGTCTCGAATTCTACTGTCAGTTTACTAATAGACTCTTCTATTGCTTTAAGATCTTGCTCAATGCGCTCAATTGCTCTCCCCATGTGTTCGTAATTGCGTCTGATAGTACAATTGTTCTACTTTACTTTATCTTATTTAAACCTAAAATTAAAGACAGGTCAGCTGTCACTGCTTGACCTGTCTTGCGATCGCTACTAGTTCTTTACACTAATAACTTACTTAGTACCCATTTGAGCCGCAACCTCATCAGCAAAGTTGCTTTCTTCCTTCTCAATGCCTTCGCCTAAGATAAACCGGACAAAGCGACGGACTTGAATATTTTCGCCCAAAGTGGAAATACCTTGCTTGACCAACTCATCAACCGTGATACTTTGATCGCGGATAAAAGCTTGATCCATCAGGGTCATTTCTTTTAAGCGTTTGTCAATCCGTCCTTGGACGATCTTTTCTTTGACCGCTTCTGGCTTATTCGATAAGTCATCTCGCCCCATTTCCAAATCTTTTTCTTTTTGGACAATGTCAGCGGGAATATCATCGACTTTGACATATTCCACATTTGGACAAGCCGCGATTTGCATAGCGATGTTCCGCACCAGAGTTTGGAACTCTTCACGGCGACCCACGAAATCGGTCTCGCAATTCACTTCCACTAACACGCCGACTCTACCACCCGTATGGATGTAGCTACCGACGAGTCCTTCTGCAGTCACGCGATCGCTTTTAGCACCCGCTTTGACCATCCCTTTCTGACGCAGCCAATCAGCGGCTTTGTCCATATCACCTTCGGTTTCTTTCAGCGCCTTCTTGCAGTCCATCATACCAGCGCCAGTCTTTTCCCGTAGCTGTTTGACGACTTGAGCCGATATATCCGCCATCTTGCCTCAATTCCTAACTGACTATTTTTTAATCACTAATGCTGAGTAACTCTATCTTACTCCCTTACCCTTCTTCCTCTTCGTCAGGAATGACAACGTTAGTCAACTCGGTTTCGTCGTAATCGTAATCTTCATCCGAGCCTTCGTAATCGTACTCTTCTTCCGCTTCCAATTGCCCATGACGACCCTCGTAAATCGCATCAGCTAATTTACCGACAATCAGCTTAATGGAACGAATAGCGTCATCATTAGCCGGAATAGGAATATCCACGACATCGGGATCGCAGTTAGTATCCAACATAGATACGATGGGGATCGCCAGTTTTTGACATTCCTGCACAGCATTATACTCGCGACGCTGGTCAACAATCACGACAATGTCAGGAACTTTCCGCATGGATTTAATCCCACCCAGATACTTTTGCAACTTCGCCATTTCCCGGCGTAGCATCGAGGCTTCTTTCTTCGGTAACAAATCCAACGCCCCAGTTTCTTCCCGGCGTTCCAGATCCTTCAGCCGATCAACACGGGTCTTAATCGTCGCCCAGTTAGTAAGCATCCCACCCAACCAGCGCTGATTAATATAATGAGAACCACATCTAGCAGCCTCTTGAGCAACAATCCCAGCCGCTTGACGCTTAGTCCCAACAAAAAGAAACTTCTTACCTGATTCCGCAGCCGATCGCATATAGCTATAGGCATCTTCCATCAAATGAGCAGTCTGCACCAAATCAATGATGTGGACGCCATTCCGGGAAGTATAGATATAAGGAGCCATTTTGGGATTCCAACGCCGAGTTTGGTGACCAAAGTGAACTCCAGACTCCATCATTTGAGCCAAAGAAACAACTGGCATAGATTTTGAACTCCTAGTTCGGGTTAAACCTCCATCCAGGTGCATTTCTCAATTGAGAAACACCCGAAGTTACGGTTACTGGCGCAAATTCACCAGCTTCCTCCTGGATGTGTGAGATTAGACAACCCTATCAGCCTAACACATCTTAATGAGAAATGTGTCATATATTACCTCTAAACCACCTCAGCGCCCCTCCGCGCCACCTCCGCGCCCTCCGCGTTTCAAAAATATTCCCCTCACCCCCTCAACTCCCCATAAGCCCCATAAACCCCCCGAACGTTATACCAATTGAGAAAAATCCGTGCAAACTCCAAAGCCAGCTGCGACTGACCGCGATCAATCAACCACTGTAAAAAAGGAGCCATAGATCTTTCATTCACCGCCCCACCCAAAGAAAGCACACCCCAAAGTACCCGATGTAACCAAGTCATTTGAATCATCATCCGCACTTCCCAAGTCGGGTGTTTTTGATAAAACAGCACACCCATATGTCCGCGCTGAATTTCTTGGTCAATCATTCGCGGAATTTGATCCAACTTAAAAGCCGGATGCCAATGATAGCCCACAGCCGCCGGACACTTAATCAACTTTAAGCCCAGTCGCTTCAACCGGACACCGAGTTCTAAATCTTCCCAACCATAAAGTTGAAAACCAGTATCAAATAATCCCGCTTCTAACAGCCAGTGACGAGCGATCGCTACATTTCCCGTGGCAAAATAAGCTGCAGAATAATCTGTAATTTTATAAGGTTCTGCTGTTGGGTTGTCAAAATTACAAGTATTAATTACAGCACCGTAAGTAAACAAGCGATCGCTACCCAAACTTTTTTGTCCCTGAGTGAGTGCCTCAGCATGAGAGACCAAAAAATTCTCAGTCACAACCAGATCGCTATCAATAAAAATAACCGTATCACCCTTTGCCTGGTGTACCCCCAGATTTCGCGCCGCAGCTGGTCCTTGATGGTCTTGGGAATAGGTCAACACATGGGGAAACTCAGCCGCGCGTGCAGCTAACCATTCCAAGGTACCATCTGTTGATCCGTCATCCACGACCACAATTTCATAACCCTCTAAAGACGCGGTTTGCGTCTCCAAACGCTGCTGTTCTAATCCTCTAAGGCACTTAGTCAAAATCGGCAAGCGATTGTAAGTCGGAATCACAACGCTGAAAAACACAGTTTTACCCACTCTTACGAATAAGCCAATCTCTAGGATAGGACAGCTACGACTTTTACACTGTTCCGCAGTTATCGTTTCTCACCATAAAATTCTCGGTTTTTACATTCGAGCAATAGCGGTGATGAAAAATCTGCACTTTAGCTATGCAACATATTGGTAAAGAATTGTTGATAGTTCCAGGTTCTGAGCGTTACATGCGCGTTTAGGTATACCAAATGACAAGTTACCCAAAAAAAAATCTATAAATTGCCGATAATAATTGCTGTATATGGCTTTTAGACTCTCTCGCTCGCCCCATTTTTCCCAATATTACGAAAACACAATTCTGTATTATTGCGTATACTCGCAACTATTTATGTCATCAATAAAAATTAATAGCTGTTTTTGCGACCAGTAAGTAACCAGTAATCGGTACGATCACGGTAAATCATTTTCAAGATTAATTGCATAATGATGACTCATTCGATTTGTTCACGAAAGTAGAGACATCAATGGGTCGCGCTAAAAAAGTTATACTCGCATATTCTGGTGGAGTTGATACCTCCGTTTGCATTCCTTATCTCAAGCATGAGTGGGGCGTGGAAGAAGTCATTACTCTGGCGGCAGATTTAGGTCAGGGAGATGAACTTGAGCCAATTCGCCTCAAAGCGCTCAAATCCGGTGCGAGTGAATCGTTAGTAGTTGATGTTAAAGAAGTCTTTATCCGTGATTATGGATTTCCAGCGATTTGGGCAAATGCCTTGTACGAAAATCGTTACCCTCTCGCTACAGCTTTGGCTCGACCGCTGATTGCGAGAGCCTTAGTCGAAGCCGCTGCTGAATATGGGGCTGATGCGATCGCTCACGGTTGCACTGGTAAAGGGAACGATCAAGTCCGTTTTGATGTGGCGATTGGTTCTTTAAATCCAAAACTCAAGATCCTTGCTCCCGCCCGCGAGTGGGGAATGAGCCGCGAAGAGTCAATCGCTTATGGTGAACGCTTCGGGATTCCCTCACCAGTGAAAAAGTCTTCGCCTTACAGTTTAGATCGCAATTTATTGGGTTTAGCGATTGAAGCCGGTCCATTGGAAGATCCTTGGACAGAACCACCAGAAGAAGTTTTTGTGTTGACCAAACCGATTACCGAAACTCCCAACGAACCGGAGTATATTGAAATCGGCTTTGAACAAGGCTCTCCAACCACCCTCAACAATCAATCACTCACACCAGTCGAGTTGATTACCCAACTCAATGAAATAGCTGGGAATCACGGTGTGGGTCGCATTGACATGGTAGAAAATCGTCTTGTAGGTATCAAGTCACGGGAAATTTACGAATCTCCGGCAATGGTGGTGTTAATTAATGCCCACCGCGACTTAGAAAGCCTCACCTTAACAGCCGATGTCACCCGCTACAAGCGCGGAATTGAAGAAACTTATACTCACTTAATTTATAACGGTCTATGGTTTAGCCCTCTCAAAGCAGCTTTGGATGCTTTCATCAGCCAAACGCAACACTCAGTTACAGGTACCGTCCGCCTGAAACTTTTCAAAGGTAACGCGATTGTTGTCGGACGTAAGTCAACCAATTCTTTATACAACCTGGATTTGGCAACCTATGGTGCTGAAGACCAATTTGACCATAAAGCGGCAGAAGGATTCATTTATGTCTGGGGTCTACCCACACGGATTTGGTCACGTCAACATGCAATTTAGGGTGTAGCGTGTGGGGTGTGGGGTGTAGGGAGGGAGTGCTCTTGAGTGGGGGAAACTTATGACGAAGATAGCTGGGCTTGAAAGACTCTCCGGATGTGAGCATGATTTCCCCCCGTCCCCCACTTTCCCCCTCCCCACACCCTATTCTTTAATTTGCCGAGATTCTAGCCACATCGGTACGACAATGATGGCGACCAGAATTAATAATGCCACAATTGCAAATTGACCGACCCAAGCAACCAATTGTTCTAAAGGAACTACGCGTCCGGCAAAGTCCGCCAATGTTACCATCACTGAAGCCCAGAGACTTGCACCGACAAAGTTCCACAACAGGAATTTGCCATAAGGCATCTCCGCAATTCCGGCTAATGGAGCCGCAAAAATTCTCAGTAAGGGAAAAAATCGTCCAAATACTACAGCTTTTGCCGCATTTTTGCTAAATTGATCTTTGATTTCTAACAGTTTGACTTCGGAGATGCGAAAAAACCGACCAATCTGCACCAGAAATGACCAGCCGCGCCATCTACCAATAAAATAGCCACAAGTACCGCCAATTGTTGCTCCAGCAACAGCATTACCTAGAACTAGCCAGTAGTTAAGTTCATTGCTACCCGCGAGAAATCCTCCGGCTAAGGTGACAGTTTCACCCGGAAGAGGAATGCCGAGATTCTCTAGCAGAATACCTAAGAAAACTGCCCAATAGCCATATTCGTGAGCGATTTTCTGGATATTTTCCAGCGAGATCAATTCATGGAACATCCAGCACCAGCGCCTTTACAAAATTTTTATTTTACTATATTATCTTATGCTTTTAACAATAGCATCAGGCAATAACTAGTCAGAAGTAGTATTGACTTATGAAACCCGCTGATCGAGTCAGAGACCAAGCCTTGATCGGCGGTGCAAAAATTCGTTTGCCAATTTTTGATTGCAAAAATATCGATTTATCTACGTGTATTCCGTGAAAATGCTGGTATCACCTCATAAAATCTTGATAAAGTTTGCCTTTGACGATGAAGATTTCGTAAAGATAGCGAATGTTACTGAAATTCGTTAGTATTACTTTTTATTATTAAGAAAAATCACAGGAATTTTACGGTAGTAATACAGGCTTTCTTCGGTAACTTGTATTACTTTTATATCTCTATCCTCTAGATATAACAGTAGTTTGCCGGACAAAGTGAATCTCTCTTGAATTGAGAATAGTCACTTTCACTATTCCTGTAATTCGTAACTTAACCACAAAAGGCATGATAGTTACAAAGGAATCTAAAATGATATTATTTCAACCCCAGGGACGTTTGGACTTGCAAGGTGGTGATACTTTGCTTCAACAGCTGTCTAAAATAGTCCCCCAGCAAGATTCTCTTTGGGTAGTTAATCTAGCTAAAGTAGATTTTATGGATAGTTCTGGATTAGTTTCTTTGATTAAAGGACTCAAAGAAGCCAGCTCTTGTGGATGTCGCCTTGTACTTTGCAACGTGCAAGCTAACGTTCGGCTAGTCTTTGAACTCACCCAACTGGATTCTGTTTTTGAAATTTTTGATACTTACGAAAACCTGATCACAAATTGTTAGTTGTGAGCGTTTGCTTTCTTGCCGTCGGTAGGCGCTTTCATTTTCCATCGCAAGATAGTGTAGGCAAGGAAAGTAATTTCCCTAGCCTCTCACCTTGACACAATCAACACTTGCGACCTTCCGCCGCACTGCTACTAAGGTGATCCCGCAATGCGTGGGAAGTTTGGCAAATCAATACCACTATGAGTCGCATTTCGCGTCCTCACCGCCAAACGATAGCTAACGCTTTGCAGTTCTGCTTGAAGTTGGCGATTTTCGCGTTGTAGCATTGCTACTTTATCCTTCACAGGAGCCATCCGTTCCTCAAACTTCCGGCGATAAACTTGCGGTAGCTCTTGCACTACTTGCTCTAACATCCGGCTGCGATCGGTTAACTCTTGAACTGATTGCCGCAGTTGATAAATTTCTGCGTCACGAGCAGTGATTTGCTCTTGGTAAAATGTTACCTGCTGCTCCACACCTTGCAATTGTTCTCGCAAGGCTCGGAGTTGTTCGATTTGACGCTCAGAGGCTTCCGGTTTCGGCGAGAAATTAGGATTTCCTTTCACCAGGCGGAAGAGTTCTTGAGATAACTGTTGCACCAATTGATCTCGGATCTGCAACTCTTGACGCAGTGTCGAGACTTCGGTAGAGAGCGTTTGGATGTCAGGGGTCTCAGTTTGGCTCACAGTAGCTTACAGCTCCCATAGAGAATCTTAGCGTACCAAAGACTAGTACGATTCATGTTGTTGTTAATGTACCATCCGTAACTCAATAAGGCACTAAAAAAATAAAAAAGTTTTGGGGAGTGCTTTTGAGTGCTCTTGAGTGCTCTTGAGTGCTCTTGAGTGGGGGAATTCTTAAGGGAATATTTTTAACATTCAACATTTCTTCACTCCTAAGCAGCTCCCTATCCCCCTATCCCCCTGTTCCTAGACCTCAGCGGTAGCGACTTCTTCAACGCCATCCTCTAGTTCTTCGACTTCTTCCTCTTTGACATGCTGTTTGATGGTCATGAAGCGAATTACCTCTTCGCTTAGGCGCATAGCTCGTTCCATTGGCGCGATCGCTTTGCCGCCAGCTTGGTAATTCATCTGGATATAAATGCCATCCCGATGTCTGTTGATTTCATAGGCGAGACGGCGTTTACCGCGATTTTGAATTTCCACACTTTCCACGCCTTGTTCGGTCAGCATGGTCTGATACTTGTTGACTGCTTGCTCTACCTGCTCTTCTCCGAGGTCAGGGCGCAAGATGTACATGGTTTCGTAAATGGTCTGCATTGACTTGAGTCTCCTTTTGGACAATTGGCTGCTTAAAGTAAATTTGGATACTGAATATTAGATAAATACCAGCATCAATCAACTTCTGTTGCAACAAGGGACTACAATCTTACCAGTTTTCGATTCACATCAGTCAAAATTATGGCGCAGCGATATGTTCGAGTTCAAGATCGGCAAGGGAAAATTTATTATGGATTACTCCAATTATCTTTGAATGTTCAGGTATTGGATGCACCGCCTTGGCTCAAAGGAGAACCGACGGATTTAAATTTAGAGCCGGAAAGTTACCAAATCCTTGCTCCCTGTGCGCCCTCAAAAATTGTAGCGGTGGGTAAAAATTATGTAGACCATGCAGCGGAAATGGGTTCAAGCGTACCCAGTGAGCCGTTACTATTTTTGAAGCCACCAACGTCCATTATTGCTACAGGAACGGCAATCAAGTATCCCTCTGCGTCCCAGCGTGTTGATTATGAGGGTGAGTTAGCCTTGGTAATTGGCGATCGCGCCGTGGATTGTTCACCAGAAGAGGCGCAAACTAAAATTTGGGGTTACACGATCGCTAACGATGTCACCGCGCGAGACCTGCAAAAACAAGACAGCCAGTGGACGCGGGGTAAAGGGTTTGATACGTTTTGCCCTTTAGGACCTTGGGTTGTGCGGGAGATTAATCCTGGGGCGAGATTACAGACATTTTTAAATGACGATAAACCACCAGTGCAATCTACTTGCATTGAGCAAATGGTATTTTCGCCAGATATCCTTGTATCGTATATCAGCCAGATTATGACGCTTTTACCTGGAGATGTAGTGCTGACGGGGACTCCTGTCGGTGTAGGCCCACTGAATATTGGCGATCGCGTGCGCGTCGAAATCGAAGGCATCGGTCGCCTCGAAAATACAGTCATTACCCGTTAACGGTTAGCGCACTTGTGTATAAACGGCTTCCGATATCGCCGGTATTTCGGCATAACGTCCTAAAAGCGACTGGAAGACTGCATAAATCACAGCGATAAAAGTCCCTAAAAAAATCGTACTGGAGAGCGTTTGCGTAGTGAAACTAGCACCGGGAAAGAAACTTAAAAGCTTTAACAACAAGCTGCACAGAAATATAACAATGTCTAAAAGAATTGCTTGCATGGCGTTAAAACGGATGAAATGAGGGATTTTTTCATTTCTCACCACTAATGCAAACAAGGCAATGAAAATCACAAAACTGACAGGGATGACACCGAGAAATGTAGTGTTATAAATGCTGAGCAATGGCAAAAGTGGCAAAAGAATGATTTTCAAATATGGGAACTGACTAAACAAAACGAAGCCAAAGCTAACTCCGTCTAGCACTGGCAGCAAATAAGGTAGACTAGCCAAAATCCTGTCTGAAACCGTTGTAGACCCGCGCCAAGACATTGTGCGTTCTCCCTGGTATTGATTAAATATTTGTATCTAAACTCAGGATAACGCAGTTGGTCAGGAGTACTTCGTACACCCTACACACTATTCAATATTGGCGATGCGGAAACCCATGATGCATTCATACTGTTCTGGCTGCATATCACTCAGGCGGTCGATAATCTTACCGCAGCGTAGTTTGCCTTGACGCCACCGGGGTAGACCGCTCCCGTCGGCAAGCAAACAAGATTGGCAAACGTGGTGAGAGGCAAGGATTTGCTCTTCCATTAAAATTACCAGCATCTAATTCCTCCGGTAGATCTCAAATGGATTTTAGTTTACTTTAATTTTAATCTGCTTGAGAAGTTAAATGCACTATTTGATACATAGGTACATACATACATTTATTTGTCAGATGACTCAGCGCCCAATCAGCGTAGGCATTGACAGAATAAAAATATTATTATGAGGGATTACGACGGCGATTTTGCCTGCCTTGTTGAGAAACGAGAAAAGCAACACCCGCAGAGCGCGTACTCTCAACCATATTTTAAAGGACATAAAAGAGTGAATCGAACCAACTCAGACTTTCTCGCCTCCTCTGACCCGGCAATTGCCGAAATAATCGGACACGAATTACAGCGTCAGCGCGACCACCTAGAGTTAATTGCTAGTGAAAACTTTACTTCAGCGGCGGTGCTGGCGGCACAAGGTTCGATCCTGACAAATAAATATGCTGAAGGATTACCTGGTAAAAGATATTACGGTGGTTGTGAATTCGTTGATAAAATTGAGCAGCTAGCGATTGATCGCGCCAAAGAACTGTTTGGTGCAGCCCACGCCAACGTCCAACCTCATTCTGGTGCTCAAGCTAATTTTGCCGTCTTCCTGACACTGCTAGAGCCAGGAGACAAAATCATGGGGATGGATTTGTCCCACGGTGGACATTTGACTCATGGTTCGCCAGTGAATGTTTCGGGAAAGTGGTTTCAGTCTTGCCATTACGGCGTTAGTCCCGAAACAGAACAATTGGACTATGAGGCGATTCGGGAGCTAGCAATTAAAGAGCGCCCAAAACTGTTAATTTGTGGTTATTCAGCTTATCCACGAGTGATTGACTTTGCTAAATTCCGTGCGATCGCTGATGAAATTGGTGCTTATTTACTAGCTGATATTGCTCACATCGCTGGTTTAGTCGCCAGCGGTCTCCACCCGAATCCGATTCCTGTATGTGATGTAGTCACAACAACCACACACAAAACTTTACGTGGACCTCGTGGTGGTTTGATCCTCACCCGCGATGCCGAATTAGGTAAGAAACTAGATAAATCTGTTTTTCCTGGTAGTCAAGGTGGTCCTTTGGAACATGTGATTGCGGGCAAGGCGGTAGCATTTGGTGAAGATTTAAAACCGGAATTCAAAGTTTATTCGGCAAAAGTGATTGAAAACGCCCGTGCGCTAGCGACTCAATTACAAGAACGAGGGTTGAGACTAGTCTCCAATGGCACAGACAACCATTTGATGCTAGTAGATTTACGGTCAGTGCAGATGACAGGTAAACGTGCCGACCAACTGGTGAGTGAAATCAATATTACCGCTAACAAAAATACAGTCCCCTTCGATCCCGAATCGCCATTCGTGACTAGCGGATTGCGGTTAGGAACACCGGCAATGACAACCCGAGGCATGGGAACTAACGAATTTACAGAAATTGGCAATATAATCGCCGATTGCTTGTTAAATCCGGAGTCACAGTCAGTCAAAAGCGATTGTCGCCGACGGGTAGCGGCACTATGCTCAAGCTTTCCTTTGTATCCGCACTTAGCAATAAACGCACCAGCTCTCGTCTAAGCAAGCCCTAATTAATCCTATTTCTCAGGCATCAGCCTGGGAATATGGATTTTAGATTGCAATTTTTTATCCCAATAGCGTTTAAAATCTAAAATTCAAGTGCGGATTAGCGTCTGAAATATAGTAAATCTAGTTAGACTTTGCTTGGCACTTTTTTATCCCGCAACAAAAGTGATTACAAACTCAGATGCCTGCTCAGCTTTATCATCTGATTGCTTTTTCCATCGCTGCTCTAGTAGTCATCTTGACTACTCCTGTTGTCAAAACAATTGGCATCAACAGCGGACGTGTCGATCAACCGGGTGAACGAAAAGTTCACCAACGCCCGATGGTACGCCTGGGAGGAGTTTCTATCTTCACAGGTGCTGTAGTTTCTCTGCTAGTTGTTTGGTGGCTTGGGGGATTTAGACCTATGCCACCCAACCATGAGTGGGAGGTGTGGGGAGTTACCTTAGGTGGTCTTTGCTTTTTCCTGATTGGTTTAGCCGACGATTTATTGAATTTATCCCCAATTGTGCGCTTATTCTTGCAAGCGATCGTTGCCGGTTTAGCGTGGAAAGTGGGTGTAAGTATAGATTTTCTTAGCATTCCCTCATTAGGGCAAGTTGATACCGGCTGGCTAAGTCTCCCGATTACGGTGATTTGGCTAGTTGGGATGGCAAATGCTATCAACTGGATTGACGGTTTAGATGGCTTAGCTGCTGGAGTTTCTGGAATTGCTGCAGTCGTCATGATGATTGTGGCCCTATTTATGAAACAACCAGAAGCAGCCCTGATCGCCGCTGCCCTTGCTGGTGCTTGTTTAGGATTCCTACGCTATAATTTCAACCCTGCTCAAATTTTTATGGGAGATGGCGGGGCATATTTTATGGGTTTCACCTTAGCCGGTGTAGGCGTTATTGGTTTGGTTAAAGGTACCGCTGTCACAGCAGTATTATTGCCTTACTTAATTCTCGCTGTTCCCATTTTTGACATGTCAGCGGTGATTTTAGCGCGACTCCGTCACGGTAAATCTCCGTTCACAGCCGATAAACGCCATCTGCATCACCGTCTGCTTAACGCTGGTCTATCCCATAGGCTAGCGGTTTTATTCATCTACTCATTAACTTTATGGTTTGGCAGTTTGGCATTAGCCTTTGCTGGCATACCCAGTGGTATTGCTTATGCCTGTGGTGCAACTTCGCTTCTCAGCTACACTAGCTGGAAAGTCTGGAGACGCGCCCGTCAAGCTTAGGAGGAGGGGGAGGGGGGGAGTGGGGGATGAGTGAAAACTTTTAATTCACCATTCATCATTCAAAATTTCTCCTACTTCTCCCGTGACTCAAGAGCACTCAAGAGCACTCTCCCACTCCCCTAACTCAAGAGCACTCAAGAGCACTCAAGAGCACTCAAGAGCACTGCCCCCCTCAAGAACACTCCCCCCCTCCCTAATTCCATGAGTGCTGAAATTATCTGTGTTGGCACCGAGTTACTTCTCGGGGACATCCTCAATAGCAATTCCCAATATCTGGCAATTGAATTAGCCAAATTGGGAATCCCTCACTATTATCAGACTGTGGTCGGTGACAATTCCGCACGGCTGAAGCAAGTTGTCGAAATTGCTACCGCAAGATCGCAAATCCTGATTTTTACTGGTGGTCTTGGTCCCACACCTGATGACCTCACCACAGAAACCCTCGCTGACTTTTTTGGCGTTCCTCTAGTCGAACGTCCAGAAATTATTGACGATATTACCCGTAAATATCAGCAGCGCGGTCGGGAAATGACTGCTAGTCAACGCAAACAAGCTTTAATTCCTCAAGGTGCAGAAATTTTACCTAACCCTGGTGGAACTGCACCAGGAATAATTTGGCAACCTCGTCTGGGTTTAACCATTCTCACTTTTCCTGGCGTCCCTGGGGAAATGCAGCGGATGTGGCAAGAAACTACAGTACCATTCCTCCAAAGCCAAGGCTGGGGTCAAGAAATTATTTATAGCCGAACATTAAAATTTTGGGGAGTCGGCGAATCAGTTTTATCCGAGAAGGTAGCTAGTTATCTCGACTTGCCTAACCCTACCGTCGCGCCTTATGCGAATAACGGCGAAGTCAAACTGCGGATTTCGGCTTCATCCGCTTCCATCACCGCCGCCCAAGCTTTGATTTCTCCGATTGAAAAACAACTTATAGAAATTGCTGGATTAGATTATTTCGGTGCCGATCATGACACTTTAGCTTCAGTAGTCGGTCAGTTATTATTGGCACAACAGCAAACAGTATCGGTCGCCGAATCTTGCACTGGTGGCGGATTAGGTCAAATGTTGACGGAAATTTCTGGCAGTTCTAGTTACTTCTGGGGAGGCGTAATTTCTTATGACAACTCGGCGAAAATTTCTTTGCTAGGAGTGAATCCGGACGATTTAGCCCAAGTAGGCGCGGTCAGTTCGATTGTCGCCCAACAAATGGCTATTGGAGTGAAAACCCGTCTTACAACTACTTGGGGATTAAGTATTACCGGCGTTGCGGGACCTACAGGTGGGACAAAAACAAAGCCTGTCGGCTTGGTTTATATCGGCTTGGCTGGACCAAATAAGGAAGTCACTAGTTTTGAGTATCGTTTTGGCGAAACTTTGGGTCGGTCTTTGATTCGTCAGCTTAGCGCTTGTTCCGCGTTAGATTTATTGCGACGAACGTTATTAAATAAGTGATAATGCTTAAATATTGAAGAGTTTGCGTCTCAATGTCAGCTTTAAGACTTGTTAATATCCAAATATTCGTAGCCGAGACCAAATTTTATGCCGAAAGTCACTGTTCAAGGAAAAACCTTTGAATGCTCTCAAGGGGCTAATCTCCGCACTGTATTGCTTGAGAATGGAATTGACCTGTATAACGGCGTAGCGTCTGTGGTCAACTGTCATGGGATTGGCACCTGTGGGACTTGTGCCGTCCAAGTAGAAGGCTCTGTGTCTGAAGCTGAGTGGGGCGAGCGGACTCGCAGGTCCTTGCCTCCCCATTCTTTGACACAGAACCGCCGACTGGCTTGTCAAACTCAGATTTTGGGTGATGTCAAGGTCACAAAGTTTGACGGGATGTGGGGACAAGGAGAAAAAATTGTCTTTTAACGCTGTTATCAGCCAAATTTACCTGATATATCAGCATAACTAATCAGTCGAGCGGCTAAATAAATGCTCAGAGGGTTGCTCTATCCTTAACATTTTGTTACAAAGAGATGAAGACCTTCTATAGACGCGAAACCAAATGTTGGGCGGACTTACTGGTTTAAACGATCCTAAAGGCGGTGATTGGGGCGAACGGATGCTCAATACAGTCGCTAGTCAAACACTTCGTCACCTATTTACCCAAAGCGAGTCAGTAGAGGTAGTTGTCCGCTGCTATCCCTCTAGCAAGCTATTACAGGGTAGTATTGACAGCTTTAAAATGAGTGGGCGCGGCGTAGTCATTCGTAGAGAATTCGCCGTAGAGGAAATGTCTTTTGAAACTGATGCCGTTGCCATTGACTTTGGCTCAGTACTGGCAGGCAAACTGACTCTTAAGCAGCCTACCCAAGCCGTTGCTCAAGTAGTATTGTCAGAAGCAGGTATCAATCAAGCTTTCAGTGCGGAGTTAGTCAAAAAACGTCTAATTGACCTGACCGTACCGGCTCTGACCGAGTTATCTGGAGGTGAGCCAGTCTCATTTATAGACATTCAACTCCAGCTATTGCCGGAAAATCGAGTCCGCATTTTAGCAAAAGCTGATTTAAACGGTACACTCGTACCGATCTGCTTGACGACAACGATCGCAGTCGAACGACGGCGACGCATCTCTTTTCAAGACCCAATCTTTGAAACTGACGCGATCGCAGAAGCACAACGGGGAATTTCTCAATCTTTATCACAGGTATTTGTGGAAATTTTAGATGCGATGGTCGATTTGGATCGGTTTGACTTAGATGGTATAACGATGCGGATTAATCGTTTAGAAACTCAGGGTAAGCAGTTAATTTTTAGTGGTTATGCTCAAATTGAGCGGATTCCTGGTAAAAAATAAGCTGCCCCCTACACCCTACTCTGCACCCTGTCGCTCATGAACGATTCGGCACCATCCCGTCTAAGTGAACTGGCAAAATTGTTTTTGAAGTTAGGGCTAATTGGCTTTGGTGGACCAGCTGCTCACATCGCTATGATGGAAGATGAGGTTGTTGGTCGCCGCCAGTGGTTAACGAAAGAGCATTTTCTCGATCTTGTCGGTGCTACAAATCTGATTCCGGGTCCTAACTCCACTCAGATGGCAATTCATGTAGGTTATGTGCGATCGCAATGGTGGGGACTTGTAGTAGCCGGAATTTGTTTTATTTTACCGGCGGCATTAATTACAGGTGGCTTGGCTGGGATTTATGTTGCCTTTGGTAAATTACCGCAAGTTATGCCTTTTTTATATGGCATTAAACCCGCTGTTTTAGCAGTGATTTTGCAGGCTGTATGGCGGTTGGGTAAAAAGGCAGTGAAAAATCGGCAATTGCTGCTGATCGGTTTAGCTGTGGGGATCGCGATATTTTTACGGCTGAATGAAGTTTTTGCCCTTTTTCTTGGCGGCATTTTGGGGATGTTGTGGTTGCAATTTGGTTCCGCCAGGAGTTTAGGGGCGCTGTTACCTTTGTCTTTTTTATCACTGACTCACATAAATCCATTCCGGGCGGGGGCTGTCGGTAGTACCCCTTTATGGCAACTCGGTTTGTTTTTCTTGAAAGTCGGGAGTGTCTTGTTTGGTGGTGGTTATGTGTTAATCGCTTTTCTCCAAGAAGGACTTGTCGATAAATTGCACTGGCTAACTCAACAGCAATTATTGGACGCGATCGCTATTGGTCAATTCACACCAGGCCCTGTACTTTCGACGGCAACTTTTATCGGTTACGTGATTGCCGGTGTGCCTGGAGCAATAGTTGCTACTTTAGGAATTTTCCTCCCGTCCTTTTTCTTTGTCGCCGTATTGAATCCATTGATCCCGCGTTTACGAGCTAGCAGATGGATGGCGTCCTTTTTAGATGCGATTAATGTGAGTGCGATCGCCTTGATGGTAACGGCGATGATTAAATTGGCACAAGGAATTCTCTTATTACCTAGTGGTATAGATGGAAAAGCTGCACTGATGGCGATCGGTGCAGCTATTTTAGTTATTCGTTGGCAAGTTAATGCCGCGTGGATAGTTTCAGGTGGTGCAGTAGTTGGTTGGCTGCTGCAATTAGCCTAAAAACGTTTACGTCTCTACAATGCTTGGCGACCAACACCTACATATTGGAAACCGGCGCGAACCATAGCTTCGGGATCGAGGAAGTTACGACCGTCGATCATTACGGGGTGGTTCATTAAACGTGCCATTTTGGCGTAATCGAGAGTTTGGAACTGATTCCATTCGGTGACAAGCACTAAAGCATCGCAGCAGTCAGCTAGTCTTTCGGCGTCGGTTTCGACCATGACTCCTGTAAGACCGTGGCGCATACCCGTTTGGGAAACAATCGGGTCATAGGCTTTAACTTTGGCACCCAGACGATTTAATTGTTCAATTAAGATCAATGCTGGGGCGTCGCGCATGTCATCGGTATCAGGTTTGAAAGTCAAACCGAGAAGTCCAACGGTTTTACCTTTGAGGATTTTCAGAACTTGCTGGAGTTTTTCCAAAGCAATCAGACGTTGGCGGTCGTTGACACTGACTGCAGCTTTCATTAACTGGGCTTCATAACCATAGTCATCGGCGGTGTGGATTAAGGCTGAGACATCTTTGGGGAAGCAAGAACCACCCCAACCGATCCCCGCTTGCAAGAATTTGTTCCCAATGCGGGAGTCGAGACCGATTCCTCTCGCAACTTGAGTAACATCCGCACCAACGCGATCGCAAATGTTAGCAACTTCGTTAATGAAACTAATTTTGGTTGCTAAAAAGGCGTTAGCGGCATATTTAATCATTTCCGCTGAACTCAAATCGGTAGCGAGTACCGGAACTGGAGGCAGAGATTTATCGGTAGCAAAAGAGCGATCGACGATTGGGGTATACAATTCTTTCATCATCGCGATCGCTTTCGGGCTGTTACCGCCTAAAACAATGCGATCGGGATTAAAAGTGTCATGTACCGCCGAACCTTCGCGTAAAAACTCTGGGTTGCTAAGCACATCAAACTTAGCTTCCATCTCTGGTAATTTGTCGTCAATGCTTGCACCACCAGCGGGAACAAGTGTTTTTTGACGTTCAGCAATACCGTCAATCACAATCATGCGTACCCAGTCACCACTGCCGATGGGTACTGTCGATTTATTCACAATTACTTTATAACCGCCGTTGAGATTCGCACCAATGCCTCGGGCTACAGCTTCTACATAACGGGTGTCACTTTCGCCTGTGGGTAAAGGTGGTGTTCCTACAGCGATAAATAAAATTTCGCCGTGGCTAACACCTGCAGCGAGATCAGTTGTGAACTCAATATTTCCCGACTTAATGGCAGACTGCATGATTTCCGAGAGTCCTGGCTCGAAAATCGGCGATTGCCCCGCCTTCATCAATTTAACTTTTTCTTCGTTATTATCTACGCAAATTACATTGTGTCCAATATGAGCCAAGCAAGCCCCGGTCACCAAACCAACATAACCAGTACCGATTACGCAAACACGCATTTTGTTTTTATCCTCACTTACCTTATAGAATTGCTGTCACAGCAGCAGTTAGATGTTGGTAATACCTGAGCCAAGGAATTGACTCAGTATACTTACCTGATTGTTGCCCAGATATCGATTAGGAATTACTACCTTTAACGCGGGCGCGGAAATCTTCTACTGTTAGTTTTAACCCTTCTTGCAGCGGAATGGTAGGTTCCCAATTTAACAAAGTTTTTGCCAGTGTGATGTCAGGGCGACGACGGCGCGGATCGTCTTGTGGCAGAGGTTCAAAATTAATTGGCACACCGGGATTCACTGTCTTCTGCACAGCTTCTGCTAGCTGGAGAATTGTGTACTCATCAGGATTACCCAAATTAATTGGACCAACGTGGTCGCCATTCATCAAACTCATCAGTCCGGCGACTAAATCGTCTACATAACAAAAACTGCGGGTTTGGGAACCATCACCATACACAGTCAGCGGAATATCTCGCAGTGCTTGGACGACAAAGTTACTCACCACTCGACCATCGTTTTCTAACATCCGTGGTCCGTAGGTGTTGAAGATTCGGGCGACGCGAATGTCTACTTTATTTTGGCGATAATAATCAAAAGCAAGAGTTTCCGCAATCCGCTTACCTTCGTCGTAGCAGGAACGAATCCCAATCGGATTGACACTACCTCGGTAATCTTCGGTCTGAGGATGAATCTCAGGGTCGCCATAGACTTCAGATGTTGAAGCAAGTAAAAATCTCGCCTTTACCCGCTTTGCCAACCCCAACATGTTCATTGTCCCCATGACATTGGTTTTGACAGTCTTGACTGGGTTAAATTGGTAATGGACTGGGGAAGCAGGACAAGCCAGATGATAAATTTGATCCACTTCTAAACGGATTGGTTCCGTGATGTCGTGGCGGATCATTTCAAAATAAGGATGTTCTATCCATTTGAGGATGTTCCGTTTGTGTCCGGTATAGAAGTTATCCAAACAAATAACTTCATGACCTTGTGATAACAATCGGTCAATCAAATGGGAACCAATAAATCCAGCCCCGCCCGTTACTAAAATTCTCATCGTTTCTCACTCTTTTACAATTTTGACAGCAGCAATTGTGCTTATGCTTAAGTTACCCTGGTTTGCTACAAAGGTAACTATAGTACACATAAAAGTAATTCCTAACCAATTGCTCAACTTCCGCAAAATCCGGCAGATAATATAGCCGAATTTATACTTAAGGTGGCAACACAATTAGCAAATTAACAAACATTTGTTAGTTAATGCTGTATATCTGCTGAGAATTCACTAAAACTTTAAATAGCTAGGAATAATATAATTATTCTCATGAATTGCTGATTGTTAGCCTGACTACAGGGTTAATGTCAAAAAAATGCTGTTTGGATGAATTAGGTTCACCAAGCATCACAATCGAGCAAGTTAGCTGTCCAATTAACTGAGTGGTGACATCGCTAATTGCTAAGCCACCGGCGCTAGTACGCTGAGGTAGAGACCGCAAAACAACCAAATCATACAATCGCGCTGCCATCAATATTGCTTGTACCACACTTTCATGGGGCATAATTTCGATGTCTGGCGGATTTGTTAAGCCCAATTTAGCAACTAATAAGCCGATTTGCAATTGCATCCAAGCTATTTTACTTGGGCTAGTGTGGCGATCGCACACATTTAACAATGTCACCTGTGCTTGATTAGCTTCTGCCAAAATCTGAGCAAATCGCACCGGCGATAAAACTTCTGCTGTCAAATTTTCGACAGGTACTAAAATTCGCTGAATTTTGCGCGGTGAATCCAACAACCGGGTCACGGCTACCGGACAATGAGACGACCAAAGGACGCGGTCAATCACATTCCCAAACAATCTAGCTCTCAAACCAGTACGTTTACCCCATCCCATAACAATTAAACTTGCCTTTTGTTCGCGACTAGCACAGCTAATTCCTTGAGCCAAGGCATCATCAATTCGCAATAATGGTTCTGCTTCCACACCTAATTCTCGCGCTAGGGCTACAGCTTTTGTCAGCAAAAGTTGACTTCTGTGCAGTGCCATTTCTAATTCGGGTGTGTCTAAATGCGCCGGTGCAGTCGCAATGGCGAGAGGGACAATTCGTCCTTGAAGATGCTGCGCTAACAATACTGCGAGTTCAATTAAATATTTCTCAGTGCGTGGGTTGTAAACGGGAACCACTAAAGTAAACGGCACATTAGTGACAGTATCTGGGAGTAATATCCCTGAATCTGGCTTATTATGAGCAATAGTTAAATTTCTCGCCAAGCGATTAGTCAACCACGGACCGAAAACGGCTGTCACCAACATTAAAACAATCACACTATTTAATACCGTGGCATTTAGTAAGCCAGCTTGGTATCCGACGAGAGTTGCGGCTAATGTTTTACCAACTTGGGGAATTGACAGCGACCACATAGTTAGTGTTTCTTGCCAATTGTAGTGATAGAAGAATTTGGCGATGATTGCAGCCAGCAACTTACTCGTAATTAAACCAATAATCACCAAGCTTGTGAAAGCAATTGTTGTCAGATGTCCAAAGTCATGCAGGTCGAGCATCAAGCCCAGATCAACAAAAAAAATCGGAATAAACAATACACTCCCGACAAAGATCACTTTTTCGCGGACTGGTCCTGCATCCAAGGCGTCGTTGACCGCTAATCCAGCTAAAAAAGCGCCGATGATATTGCTGACCCCAATTATTTGAGCACCTAATGTCGTTAAAAATACTGAAAGTAGCACGAACAAAAACTGATTTCGCTCATCGTCGCCTGAGTGCTGGAAAAATTTCTTCCCAGCTTGTTCAAAGCCAACTAATACAACAATCGAGTATGTAATTAATAAGCCCAAAAATCCTAACAGAGGCAAAAAGCTCAATTGAAAATGAGCCGCCACACACATAGCTAATACCAGCAGCGCCCCAATATCGGTAAAGATAGTCGCGCCAATGGTGACACTCACGGCTTCGTTGTCGGTTACTCCCAAGCGTCTGACAATTGGATCTGCCAACAAAGTATGGGAAGCAAATAATGAGCCAATCAAAATCGCCGCATTCCAATCAAAGTCAAAAACTCGCCCAACTAACGTTCCTACTAACAGAGGAATTAAGAAGGTTAAGCTGCCAAATATCCAAGAGCGATTTCTCGTCCGGCGGTAATGAGATTTATCTACCTCGAGTCCGGCGACAAACATCAAGTATACTAACCCAATATCTGACAGCAGACTGATTGTGGGCAAATCTGAACGCAGGACATTGAGGCAGTTAGGACCAAGAATAATCCCCGAAGTGACTAGACCAATGAGTCCTGGTAATCGCAGTCGCTCAAATAATAGAGGCACAACAAAAATCACCGCCAGCAAAATTGCCCAGGAAACAATTGGTTCCTCGCTAAACTCAGCAGTCGGAATAGTGGCAAAAACTTCTAAAATCCGTTCCATAGATAGCAGGTAACGCGGCTACGTTTTGGCTCTCTCTTGTTGAGTAAAAACCTAATTAATTAGGGATGTATCTGACTGAGGATGAAACGTAAGCGATCGTAATCATCCTTCAGTAGTACACTGAGAGTCCGCCCAGCTTTAATTAACCATTCCCGGTCAGCTTTGCGTAATTGATAAACCGAGCGAATTGCCGCAGCAGCGAGAGAATCCACCGGCGCTCCATTCACAAACAGTAATGTCCGTAAAAACTCCAACTCTTCCGTAAATTTCACAATCGCTTCCGGTTCGCACCGAAAAACTGCTTGGTGGATTTGCGGTGGGCGTGGTGGTAAATATTGGTATACTTTGGGATTCGCCCCGACGACTTCAGGCACTTGTCCAAAGCCGACAATTGCTGCACGGAATTCAGTTTTCAACATGGCAAAGATTTGGGGTTGTTCCTCCCGCAAGTCTTGCAACGACATGCCTAATGCTCTCGCTCTGTGGATCGAGTCTATAGGCATTGTCGTGGCATGATATACCACTCCGTAAACTTGATTACCAGACTCTTCATCCACAGCTCTCACCCAGCTACCAAACGGTGGCATTGGCGGAAAACTTAAGTCATCCGGTTCTAAGCACTGTGCCAGAAATTCGGTGGTAGCTGTTTCGATCACCTCCGCAATATGATTAGGATGGCGATCGCTGGTCGCAAATTGCGGTAAAGGGAGGCGCATTTATTTTGCCTTTTTCCGTCCGGCAGTCGTCTCAACCACTTCCAATTCTGACAACCGAAAGGTAACTAACTTATCCCAATTACCACCTTCAAACAGGACAGCAGCTTTACCATCGGTCAAGCGTTGCACCAATCCCTCATAACGGTAATAAGTGTCATTGGGATTAGAGACTCGCACAGTCGCTCCAGGCAGAATCATAATTTTTCCCTCGGTTATACTTCTACTAGCTTAATATTCAGATGGCGTAATTGGGTAAATAAACTAATATCTAGATTTTTGGCGATAATTAGCGACTGATTCCACGATCCCCAAAGCAATGAAGTTAGTCAACATCGCTGAGCGACCGTAACTCATCCAAGGCAAAGGAATTCCCGCCACAGGCGCTAAACCAATTGTCATCCCAATATTGATAATGACCTGAAACACTACCATCGAGAGGACACCAATTGCTAGCAAAGAACCAAAATTATCTTTTGCTGTCTGGGCGATCACGAGTAGTCGCCAGCACATCAGCCAAAAAGCAAACAACAATACCAGACAACCAATAAAACCAAACTCCTCACCCACCGCCGAGAAGATGAAGTCTGTATGCTGTTCCGGAACGAAATTGAGTTGAGTCATTGGACCGTGGTTCAAACCTCTACCCCAAAGTTCTCCTGCCCCAATCGCAATCCGTGATTGAATTAAGTGATAACCAGCACCTAAAGGATCGTGTTCGGGGTTGGTAAATACGGTGAGTCGGTCTTTCTGATATGGTTTGAGAATGTGGTTCCAAACAAAAGCACCTAAATAGCCACCGACCAAATTCAGGGATAAAGCTGCGACTCCACCCAAAGCGAATCGCCGAAACGGAAGAGACCACCAACCCACCAAACCCATCACAATTGACCAACCTATCCAGCCAGGGAAAGATAAATTAAAGATCACCGCCGCTACAATCGGCGAAATCATCAACAACAACCAAGCTGGCTGAGCATTTCCCCAATACAACATCCCTAAAACGATCGCTCCGAATACCAGTGATGTTGCCAAATCTGGTTGCAAGAAGATCAATGCCCAGGGCACTGCAGTGACTGCTAAGGCTCGGAAAATGCTGGGAATGGTTGCGGCTGTACGTTCGTGTAACAAAGCCGCTAGAGTAATAATCAACCCAATTTTGGCAAATTCCGAGGGTTGGAAGTTAAAACCTGCTACCCCAATCCACCTTTGTGCTCCTTTGGCACTGTGACCAACTACCATCACCGCAAGTAGGCTGGCATTAGTCAGACCGTAAATTACCCAGTGCAATTGCAGCAGATTTTCATAACGAGAACGGGCAATCAAAAGTGCCAAAATGACGCCAATCCCACCTATCAGCCAGTGCCAGATCCAGTCAACAAGTCCATGAGTTAACTCTGTACTGCGAATCATGATACCGCCGAAGATAGTTATGCTCACGGGCAACACGAACAGCAACCAGTCTAATTCCTGCCAAGGTGACAGCCAAGATTTCCAGCGGAGCTGCCTTAGTGACTTTTGTAACATCATCGGACTTTAGGATTTAAGTTCTATATTTTACATTCGTGGTTAAGATCAATTTGCATTCTTAGGCACTAGCCTCAGAATAGATTTTAATTCATCTCTAATAGCGCTAAATCGGGAATAAATTACGACAAAGCTGCCATTGATACTTTACCTGCAATTGTCAGCGCGATCGCGGTTAAAGCCTTGGCGGAAGCAGAATCGGGATCGGCAACCACAATGGGGATACCGCGATCGCCACCTTCACGCAAAGCAATCTCCAGCGGTACACATCCTAGTAACGCCACTCCTAATTCCGCCGCAGTTTTCTCCCCACCACCAGAACCAAAAATGTCATATTGCCGATCGGGCATATCTGGCGGAATAAAATAGCTCATATTTTCCACGATCCCCAACACCGGCACATTTAATTGTTGAAACATCCGTAGACCCTTACGTGAATCTAACAAAGAAACACTTTGTGGTGTAGTCACAATTACCGCCCCTGCCATCGGTACTGACTGTGTCAATGTTAACTGCGCGTCACCAGTTCCTGGTGGCATATCGACAATTAAATAATCTAAATCTCCCCATTCCACCTGATAAAGAAATTGCCGAATCACGCCATTCAGCATTGGACCGCGCCAAATCACCGGCTGGTCACGATCAATTAAAAAAGCCATCGAGACTAATTTAACGCCATGATTAAAAGCAGGTTCCAAGATTTCACCTGTCGCCTCCTTTCTCACCTTGATTCCTGTATCACTCAGCCCAAGCATGATCGGCGCATTTGGACCGTAAATATCCGCATCCAGTAAACCAACTTTGGCACCAGTTTGGGCTAAGGCGACAGCAATATTCACAGCTACAGTACTTTTACCAACACCACCCTTACCACTAGAAACCGCCACAATATTCTTCACCCCAGCGATCCCCGTGCGATTGGGTAAACTTTTTTGTTGAGGTATTTCCGCCGTCACATCAATCACAACCTCAGTCACACCAGGCAACTTTTGCACAGCCTGCTTCGCGTCAGCAACAATAAACTCGCGTAAAGGACAAGCCGGTGTCGTCAACACCAAGGTGAATTGAACCTTACCACCGTCAATTTGGATGTGGCGAATCATATTCAGTTCTACCAGGCTCTTGCGGAGTTCTGGGTCTTGCACTGGTCGCAACACTTCCAAAACTGACTGGGAATCAAGTACATCAAACATAATTTCTTACCCGTAAAGCCGCCACAAATTCAGAGAAGATTGTCCCCTCTATTTGCATCTTAACTGGAGTGAGGCGCAACGCTTGCTTAGAAATCGCAGTAACTATCTTTAAGCGGCTTTCGTCCTGACACTGCTTGTAATGCAGCCTGTTCTACTGCTTGAACCAAAGCTGAGGCAACCCGTGCTGCATAAGGACGACTAAATGACCAAATCAGCGGCGATAACCAACCGCTCAGGGTGACAGAATAAGAAATCATCGTGCCACAGACTGTTGATTCTACTTGATAGGTCACTCGTTCTTCAACTCCCGGAATCGCCAGCACTCTCACACTGAGTAACTCTCTGGGATTTACACACTCAACAAAAATGCGGATGGGTATTGGACCGAGATATGTCACTGCTTGGTAAATTAGCCCTGGTTTCGGCACAAGTCCGCAGGGAACATTGGTACTCCTGATTAGGGGATGCCAAGAAACATCTGCTAAGTCAACGACCTGATGCCAGAGTTCGTCAACAGTTGCGGAACTAATTTCTTGATACGTGCGGATTAGCGTTACCTGAAACCAGCGACGTTTGCGGTGGATGAATTTAGACAAGCAATCCCGCATTTCCCTCATCCTCCTCCGTGGTAGGAATGGCTCTTGTTAACTACGACGACGGCAGTTCTACTTATAATTTAGAACACCTCTGGTTGTCAGCTAATTACATTCAGTCTAGTATTTTCCGCTCTCTGTTGGAATGCGGACTGTTAAAAAACATCAATCAATCTGTAAGCTTCTACACATTTGAGAGAAAATAAGTTTTAACAACGGCAAGCCAGTTGCGTGACCGTCACCTCAGTTTCAGTTGCTGACAGGTAACCAAAATACCTGCTGACTGTCTATGATCGAGGTAAAGTTAAAGATTTGTTGCTGGCTCGTTACAGACAAAATTTACAATTCGCAATGAAACTAGCATGATCACCAATTCCAAACCTCTGACGATGCCAGCAAAATTATCTTCCCTGCCGCCAGTCGGTGCGAAAGCGAGGGTAAGTCAGTTAATGCAGCAGATTCAAGACACTATTTGTGAAGGGCTGGTAAAGATTGATGGTGGCAAATTTCAAGAAGATGCTTGGGATCGTCCAGAAGGTGGCGGCGGGCGATCGCGTGTCCTGCGAGATGGGGCAATATTTGAACAAGCTGGTGTGAATTTTTCCGAAGTTTGGGGTTCACATTTACCACCTTCGATTCTAGCGCACCGTCCCGAAGCCGAAGGACATGAATTTTATGCGACAGGCACCTCAATGGTGTTACATCCACGCAATCCTTTTGTGCCGACGGTTCACCTGAATTATCGCTATTTTGAAGCCGGTCCTGTTTGGTGGTTTGGTGGTGGTGCCGATCTCACCCCTTATTATCCCTTCGCGGAAGATGCTGCTCATTTTCACAAGACCCTGAAGAAAACCTGTGATGCTCACAATCCAGAATACTACCCAACTTTTAAACGCTGGTGTGATGAGTATTTTTATCTCAAACATCGCAATGAAAATCGCGGGATTGGCGGATTGTTTTTTGACTACCAAGACGGTCAGGGTAAGCTTTATCGCGGGAATAACGTTGATGGTGCGGCAGCAGCTTACAGCGAATTAGTCGGCACTCCTAAGCCTCGCAGTTGGGAAGATTTATTTACCTTTATTGATGACTGCGGTCACTCATTTTTATCGGCATACGCGCCGATTGTCGAGCGACGGCACTCAATGGAATATAACGAACATCAGCGTAATTTCCAATTGTATCGCCGAGGTCGCTACGTCGAATTTAACTTGGTGTACGACAGAGGCACAATTTTTGGATTGCAAACTAATGGTCGGACTGAGTCGATATTAATGTCTATGCCGCCGCTAGTGCGCTGGGAATACGGGTATCAGCCAGAACCGGGTACCCCCGAAGCAGAGTTGTATGAAATCTTCCTCAAGCCTCAAGACTGGGCAAACTGGACCAGTGCAACTTCTGCCGCCTGAGTTAAACTACTGAACAAGTATTATCTGTCTTGTTAGTTTTGGCTGTGGCTTGTGAATAATAAATATAACTACACATGAATGCTGTAGAAAATTCTCACGGCATTCATGACATGTTCGGGGGAATTTATTAGATCCCGGTTCAGCCGTAGTCAATGTTCAAAATGCCAATGGGAGGCTGAGTGATTCAAATCGAGCAGAAAAGTTATACAACCCAAGAAGGGAATCCGGTGATCGTCTTGACCCCAGCAGGTCGCCTAGACATTACCACAGCTTGGCAATTCCGACTGAAGTTGCAGGAATGTATTTCCAAACTCAGTCGTCATGTCGTAGTCAATCTTGGTCAGGTAAATTTTATTGATAGTTCTGGTCTAACTTCTTTAGTCGCAGGAATGCGAGATGCAGATAAAGTCAAAGGCAGTTTCCGCATCTGCAATGTTCACCCTGAAGCTAAATTGGTATTCGAGGTGACAATGATGGATACGGTATTTGAAATCTTTGAAACCGAAGAAGAAGCTTTAGAAGGTGTCCCTGTTAAAAGTTAGAGCTTATAGAGGCGCGAATTGTATCTCTATAGTTGCCGACGTTTAGTATAGCGGTAAGGACCCAGGATCGCCCCCCAAGTAGCTGACCCGGTCTTTGGGTCTATACCTTTGTCATAGCTCAAAAATTCTTCTGCTGTGGCTTCAAACCCTAAAGAGACATTGATCGTTTGATTCAAATAGCGAAAGTTACAAGTGGTATTCGCTTGGGCTGTAGCGCGGAAGTGATAACGGTCAGATGCTATCTGTTGTGGAGTCACAATTAACTTGCAGCCCGGTAGTAACTCTAGGTCGTCTGCAGTTAAATTATTTAAGAGGTGCGGATTTAAACCAGCACCACTGATTGAGTTGGGGTCTTTAGGCATGTAATATTGCACTTGTAACGACGAAGCGGAATCGCTGCTGACTTGTAAGCGGAGAATGCGCTGACGGTAAGGCTGTTCGAGGTTGACAACGCTGGCTTGTTCGGCAAATAAAGTCAAGCTGTCTTCTGTAAATATAGAAACTGGTATTTGCCAGAAGCGTAAGTGTACATACCACGCAGGCTCAGCGTTGGCTTGTTCGCGATTATCAAATTCACCAGCTAAATAATTAGCAAGGGCATTTAAGTGGTCAGGAAAGATCATATCTAAGGCGGAGGTTGCATTTACAAGCACTTTGTAATTATACTTACTCCGCACACCGCGATCCCCACTACCAACTTGAGCTAACTTGGCAAAGTCACCTTTAAGCGAGAGAATAGAAGTACGTCGCCCATAATCATTTTCCTTGTGAATAACTCTCGTACTGTCTCCGATACTAAACGCACTTTTTACACCCTTCACACCCGCCCCATCAACACGATTTATCGTCGGGTTGTGGAAGAAATGATGGTAGAAATGC
>JBBQRU010000044.1:0-35320 GCA_038214545.1 Cyanophyceae cyanobacterium
GATCTACAATCACCTCAACAAACTTTCCCGACACCACCAACTTAATAACAAAAAACACCATACCCACCTGATCCTACTACAACTCCAACAAAACCAATTACACCAGAGCCAACTCCACCGCCATCAACACCAATAAAACCAATTACACCAGAGCTAACTCCACCGCCATCAACACCAATAAAACCTCCATCATCAAAACCAATTACACCATCATCAAACTCAGCCTGGGATCTGTTACCGACTAGAACAATATCTAATTATGTCGGAGTCGGAGAAAATATTGGATTCAGTGGCAATACGTCTCTCAGTGAAAGTTCCTTCACTATTTTTAGCAAAATTAGTATAGCAAGTAACTTTTCTTTTCGCCCTAGTGGTGTGATTAGCAACAAAGCCGTTATTCTCCTGCCTATGACATTTGACTTTCCGGTGAACTCGGCAATAAATATTGGAGGACAACAAATAAATTTGGCTCCTTATATTGGAGCTGGAATGGCAATTGCCACAAATCAAGATAGCACTATCGGCTTTCTTGTTACTGGCGGTGTCGATGTACCCATATCACCTAAATTTACCGCCACTGCTGGTGTAAACGCCGCTTTTCTCGATAAAACTGATGTGGGACTACTGCTAGGCATTGGTTACAACTTCTAAAGTAAGCAATTCCCAATTCAGTTCAATTCACATCTTTGTGAGACTGCTTGAGAACTAATACAGTTGTGCCATTGACAATTATGGCAAAAGCTGAGGGAATAAATGGTAGCCATGCACCTTGTATCAAAAGGATGGCTGCACAAACACCGTATAAAACTATCACTGTAGCGACGATCGCGCATCCTTGTCCTGGCAATAAGCGAATGCGCCAAACAATTACACCACCGATTAAAGAACATCCCGCGATCAAAAGAATATCACCCCAATAGGGTAAAACCCAGAGAATAGGTCGTCGATCTAAAACTGCACTGAGAATTTGGCTTACCATATGTGCTTGAATCAACACTCCTGGTGTTCTTTGGTAAGGCTCCCCGGCGGCGCTGTACGGAGTAGGCCATGTATCACCACCGCTGGTGGTGTTAGCTGTAACTCCAATAAGAATCACCCGATTTCTGACTAAATTTAAGTCATTTTTGTTACTCAATACATCTGTCAGGGTAACTTTTTGATAATCATCCGCAGGGTGGTAGTTCACTAGTATTTGGATTCCACCTAGATTTACACTTTGCTGATAAGCACCACTGCGACCAACTTTTAAGCGTTGGAATTTAGAAGAGCCAAACCGGACAAAATCTCCTGTAAATTCTTGTTTGTTACCTTTATCTTCGTAAAATAAGTAACGCGTAGCTAGTTGAAGGCTGAGCGACAGCGAGGTAGCACAAGGAGAGGAAGGTTCTTGAGCCATCATTAAAATCTGGCGACGGACGATACCGTCTGGATCGGGAATCCCATCGGTAAAACCCTGGCGATCGCTAGGAACTCCTGCGGGAGGTTTAATCCCTAAAGGATCGTTTTTGCTATCCTTACCCTTGCAGACGGCAACAATGTTATTTTGGCTGAGTTCAGTGGCGAGTTTTAAGGGGTTTGATTGCGAGGATGAGTCAGGAGAATCTCGATAAATATCGACGCCAATAACTCGTGGTTGGTACCGCTGTAATTTATGGATTAACTTTGCGAGCGTACTATCAGATATGGAGTTCGAGTTTAAAGTTGTCTCTCGCATGCTTTGAATGTCTTTTTCAGTGATTTCCACAACTAGCAATCTTGTATCTTGTTCCTCCTGCGATCGCAAACGCAGCATTTGGTCAAACGATTGCAATTCAGTTGACTGAAAAACTCCTAAATATCTCAGACCTAACACTGATACTCCGACAATCACACTGCTAAGTAGTACTGTCCAGATTGATTTATGGGTTTTACGATCAGACTTACTTTGGTGACGACCACAGAGTTCTTGCCAAGTGACGGGAACAACTGTCGGATTTTGACAGATAACTGGTAGCCAGCTTGCACAAGGATATTCACTTTCCAACCCTTCAAGTCTTTCCCGTGCTTCGCGGACTGCTAAATATAACGACTTACCACCAGCAAAGGTAGTCAGAAATTGTTTTAAAAACTCCTGCGCTACCAAATCTGGTACAGGTTCGCGCATGACAATAATCTGAGGGATGTGCAAATCGGCTAAATCTCGTGCTAACCCAATTCCATTACAGGAGTTGAAAATTGCAAGTTTTAGACCTCGGGCGATCGCTGTCTGGAGAGCATTCTTCAATTGGGGAATTGTGATACTCTCAGTCTGGTTAATATAAATTTTTCCCGTTTCGCCATTTGGTTGGCTGGTGCTATGTCCGGCGAAAAAAAGGATGTCCCAGTCCTGATCCCACAGTTGGGCATTAAGTTCAGGGCGTGTGGGTTCAACCAGAAACGTCGTCTGAGCATCTGCCATTCCGTACAATAGATTGCGGTCTTTGCCAATATCAATGCCATCGCTGTTTCCCTGGATGGCGAGAATCTTGACTTTTTCTTTAGGCAATCGCGGTAATACTCGCGGAGGTTCGTAACTTTGAGTACTTAAGGCAACTTCAGCATGACGGTAATCCGCGAAAAAGTTCCAGAGATGCCAAGGCAAGTGATGAAGTAAGCTAACATCTGTTTCAATAATGACTCTAATTTCATCATTTAAGTTAAGTTGAGTCCGCAATTGCTGCTCGATATTCTGGAATGGCTCTGAATTTAACCACTGATTAATATAGGTTTGCAGTTGTTGACAAACATCAGTAAATTCACTTACAGATATGTTAGTTATATCTGATGAATGAATTTTCATGCGCGGATGCCAATCTAGGCGGTGAAGTAGGGCTTCGTACAACAACCGCCACCTTTGATAGAGTTCAGGAAGTTTTGGTGCTGCTGGCAAACTCCCTGTAATTTTCACAGGAAAAGATTGGTTAATATTCCAAAGTTGAGCCGTGACAATACTAAATCCTTGATTTAGATCGCCTCCCAACAAGCTAAAGACGACTAGTTTCTTCATCACTGTCTTGGCTAATCAAAAAGAAAATGTTTCTGTTATTTGGAAATTATCAATCTTCACTTGGACGAGAAAACTTTCTCCTGCTTCCACATCAAAATGTGGTAATTGCACATAGTTATCTTGCATTCTGGCTTTAACTTCTTGCAGTAAATTCCCCGAATCTGAAAGCAAAGCTAGTTTGATATTGTTAGGTAGATAAAGCTCTCCACTTGTAGGATGTAATTGCATCCGAATGCCAACTTGTCCATCCGTCTTTGGGGTGAGAGCAACAAGTAACATCACAAATTGAGATTCGATTTGCATTCCCAAGTCAATTAGTTTAACTTGTCTGACGCTAGCATTCATCCCAGCACTTCTGAGACTCAAAGCTATGCTGGGATTTGAGCCTGACAAGGTATCTAAAGCGAACCATCCCTCTGAGTAAATTCCCAACAGCCACTGGCGGAGATTTACCAAATCAGTAGCAGTCCGCCGTTGTTGGTACAAACGTTGTCGCCACTGTTCGTTCTCAAGCAATGCTCCCCACATCGTAAATGGCACTGCTAGTCTTGGGATTGTTACAGAACTACTTAAACGTTGCAAGAGGTTTTCTGCCTGGGTAGTTGATAATTCTGGTAGTGAGGCGATTTCTGCTTTTGTCTCTTCTGTGGGACAAAATTGGTAAGTCATGGAGAAGGCATTAAGGTCTTTAGTCAAATGCCGCCTGTCCATACAGTATGTGCGGTCAATTGGATCGTAACTGCCTAGAGATTTCAACCTTTGGTGAGTAGTATAAGCCCAAACTCTCACCCACTCGCCATCCGGTTTGACTTGCACTGCTAAATAATAGTCTGCCGCCCAACTCTGAATATCTACCCATTCTTGCGGTACTTCTAACTCGCCATCGTCAATTACCTCGCTGGGAATTAACACTATCCGCTTGCCACCTAGAGAAATTGCCGTACCATTTACAACTTCCCACACTGCCGCCAAAGCCGTATTGCTGGGCCAAACTGATGCATCAGGAACATACTCAGCTTTGATCCAGTCTAAGATTACCTGAAGGCTAATTTCATTGATATAGGCACACCAGCGGCTGTTTGGTGATGTACAAGCTTGGCTTTGTTGCCAAGAACGTGCCTGGAGTGATGGTAATATTGCTAACAGCCATTCTTTCGGATCGGCAAACACACAAGTCATTTTTAGCACCTCATATCTGTAACTGTTAACCACTCTTCTAAAGCTGAACTCAGCTCTTTAATTAGGTTGGAAGTAACAGAAATATTCAGTGTTTTCTGACTCCAATCGATCAACGCTGCTAGTAAGGATTCTCTCGCTTTAACTAATCGGCGTGAAACAGTCGGTTGACTTACCTGCAAGTGATGAATAATTTGCTGCTGAGTCAGTCCTTCTGCATAGTACATTTTTACTATGCAGCGAGATTGGGGATCTAGTTGCTCTAAAGCTTTTAGCAATGCTGCTTTCATCTGAGATAATTGCTCTTGCTGGTTTTGGGCATCTTCTTGAGCTATCATCTGTGCCAACAATGACTCGGAGTTAAGGTCTGGTAGGTCGGGTGTAAAATTTGACTCTTCTCCTAGTAAGGGTACATCCAGAGAAGCAACATTTGGGTATAGATAGGAACGCACGCAGATGGCTGTTTCGCTCAACCACTTCTCAATTAAAGAGTGGTTGCATTGTGGACTTGTGGCTGTTAACTGGCTTTGTTTTTCTCGGTTGTAGAGGTCAGCTACTGCTTCCCAAAGTTGGCGATTAGGTTCTATGAGCTTGTGAGTACCTCCAGGTTGGTTTTGGACGTATACTATTTTGAAGCAAGTCCAAGCTAGGCGGTATTGCGCTACCTGCGTGGGAGAAAATCCGGCATTGTTCAAAGCCTCTAACAATTGCTTTTTGCTGACCTTGCGTAGCAGTCCCCACTGAGTGCAAATATCTGCCTCTTTGCGTTGGCGCAGGATGTCTCTCAGCCGACTGGGAAAGGCGATGCTGGCATAAACTTTTAAATTAGAGCATTTGTCAGGGTTAAAGTCTTCGAGAATTTTCTTAGTTTCTGCAATCCCCATCTGAAAGTAATCAGCTAAACCGTATTGATTGTTAGTAAATTTTGTGACAATTTTTTTGGCAGCCCAGTAACAGGGTTCCTGTAAATAAGCTGATAGATGCATTTTGGCTATACCATCAGACTTGGAGAGCCAATTTTTATGCCAGTAAAGTGCCCAAAAAGATTCTGTTGCCGGGGCTTCTACTGAAGTGTCTAAGCAATTTTGGATACTTCGACGCAGTTGGTTATCGGTCAGCCATTTGCTGAAGCGATCGCTTTCAATCTGTGCGAAGGTTGAGAAGATCTCGATAATTTCCTGACGAGGACGCATGGTAAACCTAATTTATGGTAATAAAACTTAAAACCCAACGCCCATAGATAGGAGTGAGCGATGAAAAGGAACTATACCTAAAAGCATATCGCAATATGAAAATACTCAAGTAATTAAGACTCTGGCTTTAATCGGGAATATTACGTCAAAAATACTCAATCAGGCATAAAATATCACATTAAATTTGCTCAAATTTTTCGACTACCTATAGAAATTACGTCTATCTATCAGTAAAGGATGCATTCGATATTTTTTTGACACCAAGTTATGTCAGTAGATATAAATCTGCTCATATCCTTGCCTCTGCATAAGTTGATTTAGCTGGCATCTATAGCCTTAAATGAGGCATCCGAGCTTCATTCCCTTTAACTGTTGTGTAATGTCTTTTAAAGCTATGCGTTTTAACTTGAGTCATATAGGATTTGCGCTTGGAAGTGCAATCATCTTGTACGCAAATAGCTCATGTGCTCAAATTACCCCAGATAGAACTCTGCCAAATAATTCTCTTGTTAGATTAGAGGATAAAACCAGAATTATCTCCGGTGGAACCACAAAAGGCGCTAATCTCTTTCATAGCTTCTTTGAGTTCTCTGTTCCTACTGGCACCACAGCTTTATTTAACAATGCAGCAGGTATTGAGAACATTCTGACACGAGTAACGGGTAAGTCAATTTCTAATATTGATGGTTTAATTCGCAGCTTAGGCAGTGCCAACTTATTCCTGCTGAATCCCAATGGGATTATTTTTGGACCAAATGCTCGGTTAGATATTGGTGGCTCATTTTCTGCAACTACAGCAAGCATCAAGTTTTCTAATGGCAGTGAATTTAGTGCGACTAATCCTCAATCACCACCATTACTGACCGTAAATATTACACCAGGGTTGCAATATGGAGCAAGTCAGTCAGGGGCGACTATTACCAATACTGGAAATTTAGCATCTCGGCAAGACTTAACACTAGTAGCTGACAAACTTGATTTGCACGGACAGTTAAAAGCACCAAGAGATTTGACACTGCAAGCTCAAGATACAGTGCGGGTGCGCGACAGTATCACTACTCAATTTTTAGCTCAAGCAGGTGGTAATATCACGATTTTTGGAAATAAAGGAATTGATATTTTAGCGCTGAATCACCCACCGCAGGTAGCCTTGATGAGTGGAGGCAATTTAAGCTTGATCAGTGATGGGATTATCTCTGGGGATGCTCGCTTTCAGAGCGGTGGAAGTTTTTCACTTAAGAGTATATCTGGGGTGGCAAACTTTGTGAGCAAATATGACCCAATAATCAGCAGTAATGGCGATGTGGATATTGCCGCCAATTATACAGGCTCATCTTTGCTAGTCGAAAGCAAGGGTAATATTCGCTTTCAAGGTGATATAAATATTACTAAACCGGATACTAGTGTACTTAGTGAACCCGATACGACAACTTTAAGCAAGAGCACAGCATTAATTATGCGTTCAGGTCAAAGTACTTTAGCTTATGGAGGTATAAATTCTGGTTCGGTGTCTGCTAGTGGAACTGTGCCAAAGGGCATTACTGTGGGTGGAAAAATCACTTTAGAGCGGTTTAATAATAATGGAGGAATAGTTAGTTTAACGACAGCATCCGGGGATGTGAATACTAAAGGAATTACAACTAACGGCAGTGAAATTAGCCTAAAAGCTGAAAATGGTAGCATTAGCACAGGCATTTTAGACTCTTCCTCAATATCTAATTCTGACAGTGTTATAAATGGGGGTGCTATTACATTAAGCGCGAAAGGCAGCATCAACAGTGGTAGTTTGTTCTCTGCTTCCTACTCTGGCTCTAGTAATACTGGAAATGGCGGTGCAATTAATCTGGAAGCCTTCGACAGTATCAACATCGTTGATACTTGGAACTCTAAACCTGGGGATTTTGTAAGTGGTGCCTTGAATTCTTCATCATTTTCTCCTAATAACATGACGAAAAAAGGAGGTAGGATTAACCTTGTTGCGACCAACGGAATCAACATCACTGGTGATTCGTATGCTTACTCGTTGTCTTTTAAAGGCATTGCCGGAGATGGAGGTGATATTCGCCTTGAAGCTAAAAACGGCAGTATTACCACTGATAATTCAAGTACCAACTCTGATTCTCATTCTGGCACATCTGGAAATGGGGGCGCGATCGCATTTACTGCCAATGGCAACATAATCACGGGCAAGATGAACTCAGAAGCCGGAGGTACTGGCAATGGCGGGAATATCACCCTCACGAGTCAAGCGGGATCTGTTGATACAACCAAAGGAACTATCTCATCTCAAATTCGCGATGATTCAAATGGAACAGGGCGTGCAGGTGCAATAGCCATCAAGGCAATAGGAAATATTCAAACCGCTTTATTAAATGCTAGTGCCGAAAAAGGAGATAGTAGTAACATTCTACTCACTAGTAATAATGGCTCGATTGATACCACCAAAGGAGATTTATTTACTGATTCCAAAAGTGGAAATACGGCAAATGTTCAGCTTCAAGCCTTGAACAATATTAGGACGGCTAATATTATCTCAACTATTAATTCGTCTGACAAACTAGCTCGTGCTGGAGATACTACTTTAATTAGTCAAAATGGAGAAGTCCAAGTTGACGGCAGAATCACCACTAATACTTTCGGTTCAAGTAAAGGAGGAAACATTCATATTACCGCCGGCTCACTCTTGTTAACTGATGGTGCTCAACTATCAACCAGTACCTTTGGACAAGGGAATGCAGGGAATGTTTTTGTGAAAGCAATCTATTCTGTATCTCTGAACAATGGAAGTATCTTTAGCACAGTGGAATCAGGAGCAGTTGGTAATGGGGGTAATGTCAAAATCAACGCAAATTCACTTTCCCTAAAAGATGGCTCTCAAATCTTAGCTTTAGTGCGTGAAGCGCTGAATAATCAGCCAGCGGGAAGAGGAAATGCTGGAAATGTCAACCTTGATGTCACAGGTGCAGTGAAGATTGAGGGCATTAGGGATGGAAAATATCCCAGTGCAATCTTCAGTGATGTAAGTACGGGGGCGACTGGTAATCCGGGAAACATTAATATTACCGCCGGCTCGTTGTTTTTAACTGATGGCGCTTACCTGTCTACTAGCTTGGAACCACTAGCAAGGGACAACGGGGGTGGGGGTAATATTAATGTCACAGCCAACTCAGTTTCTCTCGATCATGGAGCCAAGATATATGCCCGAGTTCAAGATAATGCAGTCGGCAACGCTGGCAACATCATCATCAAAACTGGCTCATTTTCTGCCGCAAGAAGTAGTCAACTAGAGGTTAGCACCCGAGGACAGGGCAATTCGGGCAACATCGAAATTTACGCAGGACAGTTCTCTATGACGAATAATGCTGCTTTGATCGCGGATTTAGGTGCAGGAGGAACAGGACGACAGGGAGGAAACATCAATTTAATAGTCGATGGTTCTGTCTCGTTGATTGGAGGTAATACTCAAGCAGAAAGTGCTTTTACTGGAGAATCGACCAGAATTACATTAGGAGTTCAGCCATATGGGAAAGGTCCTGGTGGAAACCTGACAATTAAGGCTAATTCTCTAGTGCTCAAAGACGGCGCTTTGATTAAAGCTAGTACTCAGGGAGAAGGTGCCGCCGGAAATATCAATATCGATACTAATGTTGTTGATATTTCCGGTAGTAGTCCCATTAGTGGATTAGTTAGCGGATTATTTACCAACACTGATAGTTCTTTTAATGCTGGCGACATCGTTATTAACACTAATACATTCCGGATTGCAGACTCTGCAGCTTTAAGCGCTCGTAGCCGAGGGAATGGGCAGGGTGGCAATATTACGGTGAATACTAGATCTTTTGAGGCAATCGACGGCGGACAACTGGTAAGCACAACAACGGGTTCAGGAAAAGCAGGTAATATTTTTATTGATGCAACAGACCAGGTGGCGATCGCTGGTATTGACCAGAAATACAAAACTCGTATAACCCGAATTCAGGCAAATGAGGAACGTATCCGTCAGAGTTCTTCTTCTGCAGATGCTGCTTCCTTCCAATTATCATTTATCGCCAACAATGTCACAGAAACAGGGACCTCCAGTGGTCTATTTACTAACACCTTCAAAAACTCCACAGGTCGGGGAGGAGACATCAACATCACTGGCAGAGCGTTGACTATACGTGATAATGCTAAAGTAACTGGGAACAGTCAAGGGTTAGGTAATGCAGGCATCATAAACGCCACATTTGACTCTATTCTTTTAGATAATGGGGCAACCTTTAGCGCTGATACTACAGGTGGTGGGGGAAATATCTCTCTTTTCTCACCTTTATTATTATTACGCCGTGGTAGCAGCATCACGACTAACGCGAGTGGTAATGATATTACTGGTGGTAACATCACAATTGATGGCAAAAAAGGCTTTATCGTTGCCGTACCATCAGAAAATAGCGATATTAGAGCAGATTCTGCTCAATCCCGTGGCGGGAATGTCACCATTAAGAATGCGGCTGGTATCTTTGGTATCCAATCAAGGAAAGAGCCTTTCCCAGACACAAGCGACATTACTGCAAAAGGAGCAACTCCAGATTTAAGCGGCAATGTGCTAATCAACACACCTGATGTAAACCCTAGTCATGGCTTAGTCAAACTCCCAATAAACCTAGTTGATGCTTCTAGCCAAATTTATAATAGCTGTAGACCTGGAACTCGGCAATTCCAGAACACTTTTGTCATCACAGGACGCGGGGGATTACCTGTCAGTCCCACGGAACCATTACAAGATTTAGGCACTTTGTCTACGTGGGTGAGACTAAGACCTACAGAAGTAACAGCCAAAACAATAATTGAGCCACAATCAGTAGGAGTCTCAAATACTACTAAAGTTGCTGCAGCCACAACTGAGATTGTGGAAGCTAATGGCTGGGTAGTTGATCGCAATGGAAACATACAGTTAGTCGCACAACCTACTCAAGTCAACCCCCACAGACCTTGGCAAACACCTGCTTCTTGTCCAGTAACTCCATAAGGTGTAAGATATGCAAAAATTTCCGTTGAATCAGCGAGTAATTCAAGCGATCGCTCCCATAATCTTATTTACCCTGACTGTTTTCCTAACTATTATCCCCAGCACATTTGCCCAACAACTCCCGACATCACCCGACGGGTTTCATCTCCAAAGCAATAAAAAAACAGCCTCAACAGCACAGCAACTTCTTGATCAAGGAGAAGCGCTTTATCAAGCAGGACGCTTTACCGAAGCAGTAAATGTTCTGCAACAAGCTGTTAATGCCTATCAACGCGAAGGTAATAATCTTGGACAAGCCGCAGCCCTAACAAATCTCTCCCTTTTGTATCAGCAACTCGGTTCATGGAAAAAAGCAGCTTTTGCTATTAACACCAGCTTTCAGCTACTTGGTTGGAATGATAAAAGTAATATTTTGAATGTCAACCATCCAAAGGTTGAATTATGGGAAATTCTTGCCCAAACTCTAGATATTCAAGCTGGACTGCTACTGGGATTAGGACAGGCAGAAGTATCTTTGAAAACATCGCAGCAAGCAGAGGAAATCTGGAAGCGATTAGGTAACAATTCTGGAGTAACGCGCAGCTTGATCAACCAAGCACAGGCTCTACGAGTTTCTGGTTTTTATCGGCGTAGCTTAGATATATTGAATCAAGTATCTCAAAAGTTGCAAAGTCAACCTGACTCAGTTGTCAAAGTAACAGCGTTGCGCGATTTGGGAAATGCCCAGCTACAATTGGGGAACTTACCTAAATCTGAAGAAAATTTACAACAAAGTCTAAAAATTGCTCAAAGTCTGCAACTAGCGCCAGAAATTAGTCTAGCAGAACTCTCATTAGGTAATATTACAAGACAATTAGGTAAAAATGACGACGCTATTACCCACTATAAAAATGCTGCTAAAACTGCACAGAATCCACTCACCAAAGTTCAAGCTCAAATCAATCAACTTAGCTTGCTAATTAAAGACGAACAAATAGCAGAAGCCAAAATATTAACACCTATAATTCAATCTCAATTAGCTAGTTTACCTACAAATCAAGCTGGTATATATGCACGGATAAATTTTGCTCGCGCTATCACTAAAATAAGTCACAAAAAAGACATTGCCGACATTTTAGCAACTAGCGTTCAACAAGCTGAAAGCATTAACGATAAGCGTACCCAGTCCTATGCTTTAGGCAGTTTAGGGGAAATATACGAGCAAAATGGTCAATGGCAAGAAGCGCAGGATTTGACACAACACGCGTGGTTTATCGCTCAAGAAATCCATGCTTCCGACATAGTTTATCGCTGGGAGTGGCAGTTAGGACGCTTGTTCAAAGCCCAGGGAAAAATTGCCGAAGCGATAAAAGTTTACGACGCAGCAGTTGAAACCCTTCAATCTCTCCGCACCGATTTAGTAGCATTAAACCGAGAGGTACAGTTCAATTTCCGCGACAGTATAGAACCTATATATAGACAATCTGTAGAACTGCTTTTACAAGACAAAGGACAAACAAAGCCAAATTTGGATAAAGTGCGTCAGCGAATGGAAGCTTTACAAATAGCGGAAATGGATAATTATTTCCGAGAAGCTTGCTTAAATAGCCAATTCATGGTGTTAGACCAAGTAGTAGACCGCGATCATCCGAATACTGCCATTTTTTACCCGATTATTCTCGATAACCAATTAGAAATTATCCTGAAGCTTCCTAGACAACCATTGTTACACAAAACTTCTGTTGTCAAGTTCCAAGATGTTGAGGAAGCGATTACACAAATGCGAAGTACAATTGTTCAACCCGATGCTAGTAATAAATTTCAAGCAGCCTCCCAAAAGCTTTATAATTGGTTAATTAAACCAGTTGAAACAGAACTCAAAAATAGTGGAGTTAATACTTTGGTATTTATCCCTGATGGGTCACTGCGAAATATTCCCATGTCCGCACTATCCGATGGTAAAGAGTATTTAGTTCAGAAGTATGCCATAGCTATTAGTCCTGGATTGCAATTATTTAAACCCAAAGCTCTAGGACACAAAAATTTAAATGCTCTAATTGGAGGGTTATCACAACCACCTAAAAATGAAAAATTTGCACCACTGCCTAACATCAAGCTTGAAATAGAATCGATTGCAGAATCAGGTATTTCAACTACAATACTATTAAATAATAAGTTCCAGAGTACAATTTTAGAAAAAACTATCAACGCCCAACCTTTTAAAATTGTTCACCTGGCAACTCACGGTCAGTTTAGCTCAAAAGCGGAAGAGACTTTTATCCTCGCGGCTGATAAACGCATCAATGTAAGTGAGTTAGATAGCTTACTCAAAAGTAGACAACAAAACCGAAAAGAGCCAATAGAATTACTAGTACTAAGTGCTTGTGAAACAGCCGCAGGAGACAGCCGTGCAGCGTTAGGGTTAGCAGGAGTTGCTATCCGTGCCGGAGCACGCAGCACCTTAGCATCTTTATGGCAAATTGGGGATGATTCTACTGCTATATTCATCAGGGAATTCTACCATGAGTTAACAAGTGGGAAAACGACAGCAGAATCTTTACAGCTTGCTCAATTAAAACTGTTGTCGAATGCTGAATATAGCCGTCCTCTTAATTGGGCACCTTATATACTTGTTGGGAATTGGTTGTAAAAATTACTAAAGGTGCCGCAGCAACATTATCCAATTGGACTGAGTGCAATAAACTCTGCCAATCAGCAGCCAAAGATGCATTGCTAGGATCTACAAGACGCTGTTGTGCCAGTACATTCAGACTATCAAACCAAATACCTTTTTGGTCGTAGATGGCAATTTTTTGTTGATTATTAGCTGTTTCCAACTGTTGCATGACACTAGAATCCAAGTTGACTCTCTGAATGTTACCTTCTACGTATATAGGAACACTCTCTGCTTGTTGTTGATTGCAACGAACTTTTAAATACCAGCGATATGTTTGACCCACTTGTAAAGGTGTCACAGTTGGTGGGAGAGTTATACCCATAACACTTGGCTTTGCAGGTAGTGTCAGCGCATTTCTATAAACATCGTTACCGCTAAGATCCTGCAAGCTAAATTGCAAATCTGAGTTAGCTAATTCCTGAGTGTAAGGAATGTAAAACCAAAAGGTTGGACGTTCAGAGGTAGTTAATCCGCCCACTACTTGTGATGGTACCAAGGCAGTTAACGGACTTACAACTGCGGGGCAATTACCTCGACTTCCCATTCCTGCCCTACGTCCAGAAATCGAACTTAATCCAGGAGGCGTTTTTGGTAACACAAAAACTGGTCGAGAGGTGCTTTTTTGAGACGATGTATCACTTTGATTGGGTTGTACGGGTTTTTGGCTAGTTGCTGGTTGTTGAGTTTGGGCTACTATTTTAGTTGGATAGTAGATAATACTGCTCAGAATGAAAACAATATTTAGCATCCCTAAGTATAGTTTATGTATAAAATTTAGCTTCATACTGGTGAGCGATTTCTAGAGGTAACAACTTTAACAGTTGCTGGTTATTAGTTTAGGAAAACTTAAACATCTATTAGCTACTTAAGGCTAATAATTTAAGTCTGCAATATTTTTTCTACTTGTACCAGGCAACTTAAGCAAGTTAAGTGCAACTTAAATATCGAATTGAATGTTCGTGTCAGCGGAGACGACAGTGAGTACGAGTTGTCAGCTATAATTACGTCATCTCAACAAGCACTCAGCACTCGACAACAGCTTGGAGTTTAAACTTGATGGAGATCGCGAACAAATCTTCTTGTCAACAGGTTTTGAGATGCGCTAAAGATTGAATTGGTGATCGACACATTATCTCCAGCGTGTGAGTTATACAGAAGTTTGCGTAAATTCAAGAGGTGAAGCATGTTAACTCAGGAAGTTATATCTAGTGTATCCAGTTGGGATCAATTGCTCTTGATTGCTCAAAACAACAGCGATTAAGTGATAATCATGAGGTAGCGATCGCCGATATTCTCAAAAATTCTGGTGTGCAATCACTTGTAGTTGGCGAAGATGTTTCCGCCGTTCAAGACGCGATCGACTTCCATCTTAGACTGTTAGCAGCCTATCTCTTGCATGAGGATAAAGTCCAATTACCGTGGGGTCGAGTTGGTGGAAAAGATCATCTCGATCCATTTCCATCTGCTGTGGGAGCAATTACCCTTGCCTATGTCAGAAATCGGATCTGCGCCCCTCGTGATATGAGTGCAGGTGCAGCAACCGCATTCCGAGCCGCAGTCGATAAAGTGTTAGCATCGCTCTATTGATGGACAAGTTTCTTAGCAAGCCAGATCCACACTCTATTTCCGCATAGTACTTGCACACAGTTGGCATCCACTTGATTTAACCACGCAAAGATGCTTGACTGTGTGGGTACAAAGACCCATAGCAACGTGGTAACTTTGTAGAAGTAAGCTCATCATATTTCAATGTCTCGCAAGGTTTACGCTGGGGAAACCCCCACACTGCCATCAACCAGCATAGCGCTCGCGGTATAATGTATGGAAATTATAAAAACTCAAAATTACTAGTAAAAAAGGCAGCTTTTAACAAATGAGTAATCCGTTAACTTTCCAAACAGTGATTGATTACGTAGAAGAATTATCGGAAGATGAACAAGATATATTATTCGAGTTGATTCAGAAAAGACGCATTGAAAAGCGACGTGCAGAAATTGCGGTAAATGCTCAGAATACTTTGAATGCTTTGAAGTTAGGTAGAGCTAAACGCGGAACGGTCGCCGATTTTAAAGCGGATTTATTAGATGAAAGTGAATGATGAAAATTCTGGTTTGGGATACAAGTTTTAAAAAAGCTTTCAAGCGATTGATTCGTAAAAATCCAAATATAGGGTATAAAATATTTTATGTTTTAGAAGTACTCTCGAATGACCCCTTTACCCCTGCCTTGAAATCCCATAAATTGAAAGGTCAGCTAGATGGTTTATGGTCATGTTCAGTTGATTATGATTGCCGAATTATTTATAAATTTGAAGAAGACAACGAGACTAAAGAAGAGTTAATTGTACTAATCGATATTGGCAATCATGATGAGGTTTATTAATTAGCAAAGGCTCTCTTGAGCTTTTGATGGAAAATATGCGTTCACACACATCTTGCTCTACAGACTTCCATAAATACTTAAAAATATACAATAATTTACATGTTGGGATAATATGGGGATTATTTATTTCATCAATCACTGAAATCCTTGCTAAATAGAGCTTGTTGCCAGGACTCATCAGCCTGGGAGCGTTAGTTCAATTATAAGAAAGAGCCATTTTAATTCAAAAGATTAGAAACCCCTCATTGCGAAGCTTCTAACTTTTTTCTGGACGATTTTAGGTCACTTTAAGCGACCCTCTTAAAAAATCAGCAAAAATTTTTCGAGTCGCCTGCATATGGCTTTTGCTCAAACATCTATCAATAAGTAACAATTCAAAATCGCAAAATGTCTCCCATCGGTATTGCTACCAGTCGCTCAAACCAGGTTAAGCAAAAAGACGCAGCCAAGCTGTGGTTATTGCTTGTTGGGGTTAATCAATATCAGGATGAGGCCCTGCCTAGTCTCCGCTATTCAGCCGTCGATTGTCAAGGTTTAGCCGAAGCTTTGGCATCTCCAGGTTTAGGACAATTTCAAGAAGTCAAAATCCATCATGATTTTGCGCCACAATTGCCACTTTTAGCAACTGTGAGGGCTAGTCTCAAACAAATTACGGCAGCGGCTAAACCAACAGACACGGTTATATTTTATTTCTCTGGACATGGAATATTACAGCCAAACACTCAACAAGCATTTTTATGTTTGGCAGATACACAAAAATCTGATTTAGAAAATACCGGATTAGCTTTACAAGTACTTTTACAAGCTTTAAGTAGGTGTGCCGCGCATCAACAGTTAGTCTGGCTAGATGCTTGTCATAGTGGGGGAATGACACTGCGAGGAACGGGAGAACCATTGCCAAATCCCACACCGCAGTTAGTACAAGCGTTACAGCAACGCGCCGCTACTGCTAAAGGTTTTTATGCTTTGCTTTCTTGTGATACTAATCAGCAATCTTGGGAATTTCCTGAATTAGGACACGGCGTATTTACATATTACTTAATGCGCGGGCTGCGAGGTGATGCGGCTGAGGGTAATAATATAATTTCTGCGGATAGTCTTTATCGCTATGTTTATTATCAAACTCTGCAATATATAGATAAAACTAATCAACAATTACGTTTAATTAATCAGCAGAAACGCAGCAAAGGCGAAACTGAACTTTTTCATGAATATCCGTTGCAAACTCCGAAGCGAATTGTGGAAGGAGTTGGCGAACTGATTTTAGCTAGAAGATCGGAGATAACCGCCTCATCAGTGCAGCATCGGGTAGGGGTAGTAATCGAAGGATTATCCAGTAACCAGATAGGATTAGATATTAGTAAGTTCTTGGGCGTTGCCGGAGGCTTTGAATTAGAGTATTTATTAGCGACAAAAACAACTGCTGAGCAGGTGCGAGAAGCGCTCGCCAGAAAAGTACATTCTCCACTCGCCGACACAATTTTACTTTATCTGCGTGGCAGAATTGAGGAAACTGAAAATTGGGAAGGACTGGTGCTAGGAGATATCCGCATCAAGCGGTCATGGTTGAAACAACAGCTACGTTACACCACCGCCAAGCAAATCATTATCCTCGATTGTCCAGGAGCAACTGTATCCTTACAAGATTGGGTGGAGGATTTGCAAATTGACTCTCCTCAAGGACAGTGTATAATCGCCTGCGCCGCACCCGAAAAATTTGCTCAAACCTTGCTTGATACTTTGACAACAGCTTCCCCCACAGATGGTTTATCAGCAGCGGGAGCAATTTCTCAACTGCAACTTTCGCTCGCCGGTACTGGTATTCCTCTCCAAGTCTGGCTTTCAGGCACTCAAGGCATTATCGAAATTCTCCCCACCAAAACAGACTTAACCGGACGGCAAACCCAAGGTTTAGATTTAGGTATATGTCCTTACATGGGCTTAAGTGCTTTTGCGGAAGAAGATCGGCAATATTTTTATGGGCGAGAAACTTTAACTCAAGAATTGATTCACGAATTGCGCGATCGCTCATTTCTGGCTATAATTGGTGCTTCTGGTAGCGGCAAATCTTCAGTGATGCAAGCTGGCGTCATTCCCCAACTGCGTCTAGGTAAACAAATTCCTAGTAGCGAGCAGTGGCTAATTATCAGCCTGCGTCCAGGTGCAAACCCACTTTTAACATTAGCGCAAAAATTGGGAAGTGTGGACTCTCCTCTCTTAGTAGAAGGAATATTGCACCAAGGGGTAGAAGGATTTGTTTACTGGTTACGCAATCTTCCTCATCCAGTGATTGTGTTAGCAATAGATCAGTTTGAAGAGTTATTCACCCTCGCCACCACAACTGATCGAGAGCGTTTTTTAGAATTGGTATTAGGAGCAGTGGAATATGCCAAAGACCGCTTTAAATTAATCATCACTTTACGCGCAGATTTTATCGCACCCAGTCTAGAAATACCTGCCTTGGCTCAAGCTTTACAGGAATCAAGTGTATTAGTTCCTCCCCGACTCAGTTTAGATGATTATCGGCGCGTAATCGTCAACCCAGCCCAACAAGTTGGCTTAAAAGTAGAAAGAGAATTAGTAGAGGTACTACTACGAGAGTTAAACCACTCTGTTGGTGATTTACCGTTACTGGAATTTGTTTTAGAACAGTTGTGGCAACATCGTACACATGGCGAGTTGACTATATTCGCATATAAACAGCAACTAGGTGGAATTAAAGGCGCATTAGAGCGTTGTTCTCAAGCTCTTTACGAAAGTTTAGATCCCTCAGCCCAAGAGTGTGCGAAATGGATTTTCCTCTCTTTAACCCAGTTAGGAGAAGGTACAGAAGATACTCGGCGACGAGTATACAAATCCGAGTTAATCGTCAACAAATATCCTCAGCCATTAGTAGAAAGAACTCTACAAGCCTTAACTACTGCCAAATTAATCGTCATGAATACGGCGGAAACAGAAACCCAAGAAGCAACAAACAAAGGCACTCCCCCCCTCCCCCCCTCTCCCCCTCCTCCTCTCTCCCCCGCCGTCACAGTAGAAGTTGCTCATGAAATTTTAATTCGCCATTGGTCAACTTTGCGCTGGTGGTTAGAGGAAAATCGGAGTCGGTTGCGATCGCAACGTCAAATTGAGCAAGCAGCGCAATTATGGTTACAGGGACATTCGCCTGATTATCTACTCCAGGGTTTGCGCCTAGCGGAAGCGGAAGATATCTATATTAAGTACACTGATGAATTGTCGGCTGATGTGCAACAATTTATTGCCGCTTGTTTAACAGAAAGACAACGTCAACAATTTCAAGAAAAAAGTAGACTCCGCCAAGCCCAAAGAGCAGTAGTTGCACTTAGTGTACTGGGAATAGCGGCTTGTAGTTTTGCCGGTTTAGCTTATTGGCAAGGAAGAGAAACTCAGTTAAGAGAGATTGAGGCTTTGAATTCGTCAACTCAAGCGAATCTTTTATCGCATCAACAATTAGAAGCATTAATTGCCGGTGTAAAAGCAGGAAAACAGTTACAAAAAACGATCGCTGTCCCCGCAAATGTCAAGTCCACCGTCATCCAATCCTTAACCCAAGTATTCTCGCTTCTGCAAGAGCATAACCGCTTGGAAAAGCAGACTGAGGCGGTAATTAGCGCTATATTTAGCCCTGATGGTCAGACTCTTGCCTCGGCTAGTTTGGACGGTAGTATCATTATTTGGGGTCGAGATGGGACGTTGTTAAGAACTTTACAAGGGCATGACGCCGGAGTATATAACGTTAGTTTCAGTCCTGATAGCCAAACTATCGCCTCTAGTAGTGCAGATAAAACCATTAAAATCTGGCGACGTAGCGATGGTACTTTGCTGAACACACTCAAAGGACATGAAGCTGAGGTCAATTATAGTAGCTTTGCTCCCGATGGTAAAATTCTGGCTTCGGCGAGTAAAGATGGCACAATCAAACTTTGGAAGCTGGATGGCACTTTGCTGAATACCCTTAAAGGACACAGCGCTGGGGTAATTAGCGTGATGTTTAGTCCTCAGGGTAATCTAATTGCCTCCGCTAGTGAAGATAAAACTGTGAAAATCTGGCGCAGTGACGGCACTTTGTTAACTACCCTGAATGGACATGAAGATTGGGTAAATAGTGCCAGTTTTAGTCCTGATGGCAAAACCATCATTTCCGCTAGTGCCGATAGGACGATTAAACTCTGGCAAACTAGCGATGGAAAACTGCTGAACACACTCAAAGGACATGATGGTAGTGTCACCGGCGCAAGTTTCAGTCCTGATAGTCAGACAATAGTTTCTGGGAGTAAAGATAACACTGTCAAACTCTGGAGTCGTGACGGGACGGAATTGCAAACCTTTCAGAGTCATAGCGCTGTTGAAAGCGCGGGTTTTAGTCCGGATGGCAAAACGATTGTTTCCGCAAGTAGAGATGGCAAGATCGAACTCTGGATTCCTCGGGATGATGCTTTACTCTCAACTTTGAAAGGACATAGCGCTGGAGTTTTTGCTACGAGTTTTAGTCCTGATGGTAAGACGATTATTTCGGCTGCTGCTGATAACACCTTAAAACTCTGGAACCTGAGAGGGATCTTACTTTCTACCCTCAAAGGACACAATGCAGGAGTTTATGGCGTGAGTTTTGGCGCTGATGGTAATACTATTGCTTCAGCTAGTGCTGATCGCACGATTAAACTTTGGCGCACTCGCGATAGTCAGCAATTGATCACACTAAGAGGACATGGCGCTGAGGTCAATAGTGTTAGCTTTGCTCCAGATGACAAAACTATTGCGTCTGCTAGTGACGATCATACAGTCAAAATTTGGCGCAGTCGCGACGGTGAGCTATTGCAAACTCTCAATGGTCATACCGCTGAAGTCATGAATGTTCGCTTTGCTCCCAATGGTCAAACGATCGCTTCTGCTAGTGCCGATCGCACGATTAAAATTTGGCGCAGTCGCGACGGTATACTGTTAAAAACTCTGACAGGGCATCAAAATTGGGTTAACAGCGTCATTTTCAGCCCGGATGGGAAGACGATTGTTTCGGCTTCTGCGGATAAAACTCTTAAATTTTGGCGTAGTAGTGACGGTCAGTTACTCAGAACTCTCAGCGGACACACGGCAGAAGTCAGTAGTATCAACTTTGCTCCTGATGGTAATACTATTGCCTCAGCTAGTGCCGACCAAACCATTAAAATTTGGCGCAGTCGTGACGGAATACTGTTGCAAACTCTCAAGGGTCATACTGCGGGAGTTAATAGTATTAGTTTTGCTTCCACAGGTAATCTCATCGCTTCCGCTAGTGCTGATAGTACTCTCAAACTTTGGCGCTTTCAACGTAGCCAACTGCAAACCGACGATTTAGATCAGTTACTGGTTCGCAGTTGTCATTGGCTACATGATTACTTGAAAACTAATCCTCAGTTTAATGACCATGAGCAGCATTTATGTGCTGATTTTGACCGATAGTGTCGCCGCCATGAGGGCCAGGACCACCCTTCGGTCGCTCGACTAAGTCTCCCGGACTATGAATTATCTTTCCTTCGCCTGGGGCGTCGAAGCCGTGAGGACTAGCTCCACCCTTCGGTCGTCTCTCGATTGAGACTTTTGGATTGTTAATGCCTTTACTGGACACAACTGGCGTTAAGTCATCGGCGGGGATGGTAGTACCGGCAAAACTGGGTGATGTGCTGAGTAATATAATACAGACGATCGCTAGACTCAACATTTGTTTATTCATTGCTACCTCTTTTGTAATATTTTGTAATGAAACTCAGATTTCAGTTGCGAATATATCCTGGGAATACTGTAGAAACTGCTAGTCTACTCAGTGTTATATAACTAATAGAATAGCGAAATCTAATTTTGGTTCCTTGTAGTCTTTGGGTAGATGTCGTTTGACACCTTCACTTGTTCTCTAGGTTGGATACCTCTTTTTTATGCACCCAAGACAAACCATTACGGAAATTTTTGCGACTTTTGTTCAATTTAACGGCGATCGCTTCTGGAATTGGGCAACAGATGCTAAATTGCGCCGTAGCATCCAACATTGCCTCCTTTCTCCAGAAGATAAAAGCGAGAATTTTTGGGTACTGTATTGGTATAATCTTCTCCAGAAACCAGATAGCTTGGCAAAACAGCATCTTACAGCCTATCTACAAGAAACCTGTTATTGGGCATCCCAAAAAACAGTAGTCAGTTTCAACAGTACGCAATACAAATTATCAGACTGTTTTCAAATTGCGATCGCTCAAGTTGATAAGGTACTCAAAGGATTTAATCCGGATCAAGGCTCTGTCCTCAAAAACTACGCTAATGCAGTTTTTAATTGTGCGATCCGCGAAACTCTACGTCAGCGTCACGAGGTGGATATCTGCACTCCTTGGGGGATGTTACGCAAAATTAGTCAAAAGCGTTTGGTAGAATCTTTGCAAGCGATCGGTTTATCAAAGGACACGATCGCTGATTACGTGCTGGCGTGGAATTGTTTTAAAAATCTTTATGTCCCAAAAGAAGGTAAGACCACCCGCCAGTTGCAGCGCCCGAATGATAAAATCTGGGAAGCTATAGCTCAAGCTTACAATTCCCAACGTAGCCAGCAAGTAACTCCACAAACTCTGGAAACTTGGTTGCTAAATGCGGCAAATTATGCACGCAAATACCTTTACCCAACTCCTGATTCTCTGAATTATCCCGGTGGCAATGAATCCTCTAAGTGGTTGGATAATCTCCCTGGTTCTGAATCGGTACTTACTCAGTTAATTACCCAAGAAGAAGAACAAACCCGAATTTCCCAGCAAGCCGAGATTAACACGTTGTTACTGCAAGCGATCACCCAATTAGAATCCCCCGCCCAACAAATGTTGGAATTGTGGTATCGTCAAAAACTAACTCAGCAGCAAATCGCCGTCCAGCTAGAAATCCAGCAATACAGCGTCTCCCGGCGATTTACGAGAATCAGAGAAACATTAATCAAAGCTTTAGCTAGCTGGAGTCAAGAAAAATTGCATATTTCCCTCACACCAGACATATTGAAGGGTATCAGTACTGTAATTGATGAATGGCTGCAAGTTTATTACAGTTCAGGGTGCTGAGTTAATTACCAATTTTTTAGCTTAATCGTCTCTGCTATTATGAATATATTTACTTTTGCTTCCCCATCTGACTTAATTTTAGAAATACCAGGCGACACCCTTGATTCGCGTCATCCTCAAACTTTTTCTCACCCGGCGACTCAGTATCAAGGATATATCAATCAAGTTTGTCTTGATGCCGTCTTACCTTGGTTGCAAGAATCAACACCGCAAGCGAAGGTTTGGCCAAGTGTCACCGCTTTACCCAGTTTTTGGGAATTAGTGAATGGGACTGCAATTACTGTAGGCGAAACCCGATTCATCTTGATTCCCAGTGAAGCGATGGATTTAAGTGAGTTGCAAGTACCGCAAGAATGGGTAGATATAACGAGTTGGGCGGGAGATTATTATTTAGCAGTGCAAGTAGTAGCCGATGATGGTTATGTAAGGGTTTGGGGTTATTGTACTCAGGCACAACTTCAGGCTATAGGTGATTATAATGCAGGCGATCGCACTTATTCTTTAAATGCCAGCGAGATGATTGTTGACATCAGTACTTTAGCTGTAGCCCAAGAATTTTGTCCGCAACAAGTCACAAGAAGTGCGATCGCAGAAATGTCAATATCACCAGCCCAAGCACAAAACTTAATTTCTCGTTTAAGTAGCCCAGATATAATTACGCCCAGACTGGAGATTCCCTTTGAATTATGGAGCAAATTCATTCAGCATGGTGGTTGGCGACAAAATTTGTATCAAAAACGCGTGGGAATTCCAGAACAATGGTCAGTTTTGCAGTGGTTGCAAACCGGAATTTCGCAACTTGCAGAAACTATCGGCTGGCAAAGTTTAAATCTTCAACTCAGTACGGCTGGTGCTAGAAGTACAGCGGAAATCTCCCCCGGAGTAGCACTATCACGACAAATCGAAATTGCCGGTCAACATTATTGCCTATCTATTACACCCCAAAATACAAATGAATCAACATGGCGCTTTGAATTGCGAAATGCGGCTGTAGGTGCAGCAATTCCCGGCGGTTTTAAACTGAGACTACTGACCGAAGATTTACAAAGCTTTCCAAACAACGAAGATATCGCAACGACAGCCGTAGAACAACTATTTGTGGAAGTCGCCTTAGAACCAGGTGAAGGCATTGTTTGGGAAGTTGAACCAAAGTGCGAAAATTACGACCGCGAAATTCTCCGCTTTTAAAGTTTTGAGCAGAATAAATTTAGCTATTCGATTATAGTCCTTGCGTTTGAGTCGATATGAGTATCTTTTGCTTTATATGGACATTACGTGGATATTCAAAGTGGGCGCTTGAAGGAGAGAATGTAGTTCTCTGCGCCCTAATTATTTCACCCTTTCTTACAGCGTTCCCTCGCAAACATAGTCAGAGCGAACCCAGCCATTATTATCATTAGAAGAGACGTTGAACCAGACAAAACCATCTCCACCACCGTCACGACTTAAAACGCTGACATTAGTTCCCGGATAAAGTTTTCCAATTGGGCGGTAACTTTTCCCTGGACCTACACGTAATCGCAGGAAACCATCTGGATCTTTTGTGCAGATATGGGCATTGTAACCTTCCGAACGCGAGAGGCGACCAATTCCCGGACCCATTTCTTCGGCAGATGCGGGTAATACAGTTGATGAAAGAATCAATGTGGCTGCCATGATATACTTAAACATGATTGAATCTCCAGTTTTAAAAAGGTTTTTGAGTTAGAAAGCGGAAAAAAAATTGATTTGGTGCCAAGACACAAGATTACTAATCTCAATCAATCGAGGGAATATTGCAAAGATAATCAGAGCGAACCCATCCAGTGGTACCTTTGTAAGAGACTTTAGACCACTGAAAACCATCTTCACTACGTCTACTATCTAATTCCTGAATAACTTTTTTACTAGGAATTTGTCGCATCTCCTCATAGCCTTTTCCAGGACCTCTACGCAAAGTCAAGCTACCATCACTATCGTGAGTGCATACAGAGAGAGAACGACTGTTTTCGGCAGATGCAGGTAATGCTGTAGAAGATAGAATCAATGCGCCAGCGAGTAGAATTTTAAACATGCTCAATGCTCCTTATTTAAATGTAAAGTGGAGTTAATAATTTGTTGTTGCTAAATCTCTCTGAATTTCTACTTGCAGAAATTGAGGGTGAGTTGCACGAACAAAAGCTAAAACTTGAGTCAAATCATCTCTGTTAGTTAGTCCGATACAACCTGATGTACCGTCTTCACCATTTTCTTTGCCAGATGATGGGTCGTAATGAATACCTAATTGCGAACGACCTGTTGAAAATTCTGGATATATTGCCAGGAAGCGATCGCCTGCTTCATAAACCCCGCCGGGAGTTACTTTGGTGGCAATTCGATATGTTCCATCTGGTAGTGGTGCTTCTGTTCCCGAGCGATTACGGTCTCTTTGTTGGGTATGCGCTCGTCCAGATTCAGCCTTGTATCTACCGACTTCTTGATCGTTTTCAAAAAGTAACAATTCGTAGAGTGGGTTATTCAAGTGATTATACTCTCCGGTTGGGACTAACTTCATGTAGCTTCCAACGTTTGCTGCCAAATGTTTTTGGGATTTTTTATAACCCTTGTTTTCTGCCTGTTGTTTTGTAACATTTGCGATGTTTAATGTCTTGGTAGATGGGTTAGAAACAGTTTTTTCGTTATTTTTCCTTGTTGTAATAGCTTCACTATTAGTTGATATCAATTCAGGAGTCGAAAGTTGAGGACTTTCAGTTGAATGCGGAGTATTGAGACTGAGCGGGGCTTTAAGTTCTGCCTTCGCACTACAACTTGTAAGTGCTAAAAAACTTACAGTTATTAAGATGAATCGGTACAACATGTGAAACTTGCTTTGTTTATCTACCTAAATATAAATTTCAGTCCCATCTGTTAGCCTGAGTAATCACTCTGATTTTTTCTATTTAAAATTTAAGCAAAAACGTCTGTTTTTTAAAGACTTCAAATACTATATTAAAATTCCCTACCAACCACAATCTAACTGTGGCTAACTACTTTGAGTGTCTTATGAGGTGTTCCTCATATTTCAAATTTACGGTAAATACCCCAAACTCTTACCACATCAGTTAAATTCACTTCTCCCAAACAAATCGGACAGCGTTTGTAGTTTTAGGATAAAGTTTTAGCTAATATTATTGATGAGTATCATCCTGCTGTTTGCTTAGATATACTTAGAAAAAATTAGGCTGCCATTGCAGTAAGGTCTCAGTTGGACATCAGCACCAGCACAAATATATCCAACATCTTTACAATCAGAAATTATCGCGATCGCTATTTTGGGACGAACTCATATTTTTTCACAAAGCTTGTCAAAAGCACTCGCAGACTAACTTTGATGTTCTGTGCAGTAGATAACATATCGCCAACATCCGAGCTGGGTCGTGCTTTTGTAGGGCGATGCATAAGTTAATGAGTTGTGACTTTATTAATTAATATATATTGATGCAAAAGTAATTAAAGTACAACTTACTGCCCTTGGCAATGAGTATATTGTAATTTGGATGACATAACATGACTTTCAAACCGGAATCAGATACCATTTCATCTTCAATCCTTTCATCACCAACCAGCCGACGCGACTTTGGCAAATCCTTACGTGGTACTTTATCACGTTCCAGTCAAGCTGAATGGAGTCCGAGTGCTAATCGCCATGACCCGATCGCCTTGTTAGAAAAATCGAACCTGGGAAGATTACCTAATTTAATCCCCATTCGCTACGGTCGGATGTTGAAGTCACCATTTACCTTTCTGCGAGGCGCAGCAAATATCATGGCGGCTGACTTGGCGACAACCCCGACTACAGGAATTCAAGTTCAGGCTGGTGGTGACTGTCATCTACTCAACTTTGGCGGGTATGCTACACCAGAACGTAACTTTGTTTTTGATGTGAACGATTTTGATGAAACACTCCCTGCGCCTTGGGAATGGGATATCAAACGTTTAGCAACAAGCTTTGTCGTTGCGCTGCGTCACACAATGGCTGCAGAAAAAAATGGCTATGAAGCTGCGTGTATGGCAGCTTACTCTTATCGGCAACATCTGCATGAGTATGCTCAAATGAATCCTCTCGATGTCTGGTACTCACGCATCGATGCTCAAATTTTGGGTAGTTTTATCCATGATACCAAGCAGCGTCAACGGATTGAGCAATATGGGGATAAGGCACTGACTCGCACATCTGCACAGGCATTACCAAAATTGACGCAGTTGGTTTACGGAAAATGGCAGATTGTTGACAAACCACCTTTAATTTACCACTTGCCACCAGACTCCGTCTTGGAAAAAGAGGTAGAGTCAGTTTACCAACATTACCGCTCCACTCTGCGAGATGACCTCCGCGTTCTACTTGATCGCTATCGCTTAGTAGATATTGCCATCAAAGTGGTAGGGGTTGGTAGTGTCGGCACACGTTGCGTTGTTGCACTTTTGATGACAGACGCTAATGAACCGTTATTTCTGCAAATGAAAGAAGCTCGTGCTTCGGTGTTAGAACCGTATACAGCTAAAAGCGTCTACCAAAATCACGGTCAACGTGTTGTAACAGGTCAGCGTCTGATGCAAGCAGCCAGCGATATTTTCCTCGGTTGGACGCGCAGCGACAGTGGACATGACTTTTATGTCCGGCAATTACGAGATATGAAGATTGCTGTTGACATTGAGAAGCTGTCTGTTTCCGAGATGATCGGCTACGCCACATTGTGTGGGTGGGCACTTGCTCGCGCTCATGCTCGTTCTGGCGACCCAGCGACTATTAGTGGCTATCTCGGCAATAGTGATGTCTTTGATCGCGCCATCGCAGATTTTGCCGTTGCTTATGCTAATCAGACCGAGTGCGATTATCAAGCACTTGTGGATGCTGTGAAATCTGGACGGATCTCAGTGAGCGAAGATCAGGTTTAATCATTACCCAACTCCTTAACTTTCCCTAACTAATCGACATCGACGAACACAAGTTCAACAAATATAGTAAGAGTGTCTTCAGAAAGACATCACTAACTAATCGGGAGAAACAATTATGTTACGCTCAATTCTTCATCAACTCACAACGCAAATCAAGCAATCCATTGCCCTTAAACTCACCTCGATCCAGATTCACAATGCAAGTGTGGCACGATTCTTCTGTCGCCTGATTCCTTCCTCTTGCCCTTTTGAACGCGATATTCGCTGCTTTGGTCGGCTTCTGGTTCACATTCCACCCATGTGTAAGCTAAATCCGTTTTATGAGCAATTGATGGAGTTGCGGTTTAAGGCACTCTGTTATCTAGCTGATGTCTGTGGTGAAGATATTGCCTCATATTGCTAGGAAGCGATCGCTGTTATTGGTAGCGACAACGCATGTTCTAAATCATACATCTCATTACCGGCGTCGGACTTGGCAATATCTCGAATAGTCATATACTCATTATGACTAAAGTCATGTTCTAATTTGAGAGATGAAATTGAGTTTTGAACGCGCTGTGAAAGATTTGTGGCACAATTCGGGACAATCACCAACCAAGGCTTGGATATTTTCTGGACTATGGTTGCTGTTGATTGGGACTACAGCTTTTTTTTGGAATTTAGGTACTACAGGTCTAATTGATGAGACTGAGCCGCTGTTTGCGGAAGCTGCTCGGCAAATGATGGTGACAGGCGATTGGATTACGCCGTATTTCAACGGTGAGACTCGCTTCGATAAGCCGGCTTTGATTTACTGGTTGATGGCGATCGCTTACAAAATTGTCGGTGTAAATTCTTGGGGTGCGCGTTTGCCTTCTGCACTCAGCGTTTTTGCCCTCACATGTTTGATATTTTATACATTAAATTCTTACGGGGGTAGTCCTCATCACCGGCGTCGCCATTATTGGCTTTGTGCTGGCTTGGGATCGGGTTTCTTCGCCCTCAACCCCGAAATTATTATTTGGTCAAGGATTGGTGCGTCTGATGCCTTATTGACGGCATGTATTGGTGGCGCGTTGTTGTCTTTTTTCCAAGGTTATGCACAACCGGAGAAACCGGCAATTCAAACCCGTTGGTATCTGGCTTTTTACGTGTTGGTCGCAATGGCTGTTTTGACAAAAGGACCTGTCGGGTTAGTTTTACCTGTGCTAATTGTTGGCGCGTTTCTGCTCTATCTGGGTAATTTCCGCACTGTTTGGCGAGAGCTGCGTCCTCTTTGGGGTAGCTTGCTAGTTGTGGCGATCGCTTTGCCGTGGTATGTGCTCGTAACGATGCGGAATGGTTGGTCTTTTATTAACTCGTTTCTGGGTTATCACAATATTGAACGTTTTACTAGCGTCGTTAATCACCATTCGGCTCCGTGGTACTTTTATTTTTTAGTAGTACTGGTTGGTTTTTGTCCTTGGTCGATTTATTTACCTGTGGCGATTGCTAGACTTAAATTTTGGCAGCGATCGCACTGGCGTGATGTTGAGCGATCGCATCAACTAGGTTTATTTGCTTTATTCTGGTTTGCGGGTATTTTTGGCTTCTTTACGATTGCTGTTACCAAGCTTCCTAGTTACATGTTACCTCTAATGCCCGCAGCGGCGATTCTCGTGGGAATGATGTGGAGTGAACAAATCACTTCAGTTAGGAATAAAAATTCTTTTCTGGTGGGGAGTAGCTGGTTTAATGTTTTGTTTTTAGCGATATTAGCGGGAGCATTAGCTTACAGTCCACACTTCATTGGGTTTGACCCGGCAATGGTTAACCCGCGTCAGCTAGTTGAGCAATCGGGTTTAACCGTCATCGGCTGCGTTATTTGGGCAATTACGGCTTTGGGTGTTGCTGTTTTATTGTGGCGACGACAATGGTCGGGGATACCTGCTGCAAATTTGGTCGGGTTTTTTGCCTTTTTGATTTTTGTGCTGATACCTGCGGGTTTAATGATCGATCAAGCTCGTCAATTGCCTTTACGAGAATTGTCTGCGATCGTTACTCATGTGGAACAACCGGGGGAACCTTTGGTGATGATGGGTTTTAAGAAGCCTACGGTGGCTTTTTATACGCAGCGACGAGTGAAGTATATTATGTTTCCGCGAGATGTGCGGGAGGGGATTAAGAGTGTTGGGGGTGGGTCTTCGGTGCTTATTTTAGCTCAACCGGCGAAAATCGCTTTGTTGGGTCTTGCGCCTGGTCAGTATCAGGAGTTGGGGCGGGCTGGGACTTATGAGTTGATTCGAGTGGAGAGGAAGGTGCTTAGTTGAGGGGAGGGTGAAACGCGGAGGGGCGCTGAGGGGGCGCGGAGGGGCGCGGAGGAGGGGGGAGGAGAGGGGTTAGTTTGTTTTGCCGCTTAGGACTTGAAATGCGGGTAGGTTTAGATGTTGGAAGGTTTGGCAGGGGATGGGGTCATTTTCTTGGTATTCTGTTTCTTCATAGAGTCCCTCGAATAGGGTGAGGAGTGTCACAATTTGTCTTTGCGGATCTACGATCCAGTATTCGGGAATGCCTAGCCTTTGGTATTCTCTGGGTTTTTGTTCGTAGTCTCGCTTACGGTTTATTTCACCTGGACTGACTACTTCTACAACCAACTTGGGTGGTTCAAGCAGGATTGCAACTCCTGTGGGATCTTCGATAATTTGACTATCGAATACTACGACATCTGGTAGGCGGGTGATATCTCGACGACTGCCTTTGGTTCTGACTCCTGTATCTCCCCGTCCTGTTTCCCATTCGTACTTCAGCCTTGCGATTTCCGAAAGGAAAACTGCTTCTAAAAATTGGGCGATTCTCCGGTGAAGATGGGTCGCTGGGGGCACTGAGACTAACTCTCCATTAACAAATTCATAGCGCGTATCGGTACCGTCGTCATAAGTGAGATACTCGTCAAAGGTGAAGATTCTCGATTTTGGTGCGGCGGTTTGGGTCATAGCGATCGTCCCCGTTTTTAATGCCTAATATTTCAATTTTAGCGAATTATTGGTTAGTTACCGCTGTTACTAAGGGTAATTGTGTGTTTACAGCGGTTTCAATATTACTTTTGGTTAAAGTATCATAGTTGAATAAACTTCACTTTTAGTAACAAAAGCCATGTTGCAGTCAGTAGAAGGAATTTATCGCTCTGGTAAGGTTGAGTTATTGGAAACGCCTGATATTACAGAGGAAATGCGGGTAATTGTCACCTTTATTCCCATACCTAAATCTTTAGATTTACCTTCTAGGGGCATAGATAAAGAGCAAGCCGCTGACCTACGTTCTAGGCTGCAAAGTTTTGCTGATGATTGGGATAGAATGGATATGGATGCTTATGATGCTCTTTAGTCGTGATGAGGTGGTCTAGGTTCAATATCTTTTTTACTTAATTAGCCATTTTCAATAATATTTACTAAAAACTGAGCTAAATCTGATAAAAATTTAGGTTGATTTTCAACTATCCACTTTGTAAGTTCATACGGATGATGAGGTTTTTTGAACTCAACTCGTGTTTCTGAAAGTTCTGAAAATAAGTCTTCTAATAATTTAGCAGCATGAATATGTTCAATCCACTGTGTTACTTGTTCAAGATTACTGAAATATTTTTTATCGTATTTTTCAATCCATTGACTAACTTCGACTTGATTTAGTGGAATTTCTCGTGAGGTATCATCCTTATTAATTACATGAGTTATTGCTTCTGGTAAAAGTAGATAGTTTTCATACATACGCCTTGGTAAAAACTCCAGGACTTTCCTGCCATCCTTAAGATAGACATCTCGCCTTCTATTAAGTTCAGCTTGATCCTTTCCTTCCCTATCAAGGATAAACCGAATCATAGGAGGTAACAAATATATTCCTCCACTCAATCTGTCATAAATCTCAAAAATTAGCTTAGCATTTTTCCCTTCTAATTGACCCGTACTTTGAACACCAATAATTTTTGTTCCTCTCAATGGCTTTTTTGCAACCTTCTCTAATATAAGAGGGAAACATTTTTCCTCAGTTGGTTCCTCAACCCATAGAATATTGTCTGCTCCAAAAACATCTGATAAGCTAACCCCAACTTCATCTAAAATTTCTAACTGAGCCTCCAATTTATCTGGTTGGATAACAAATGCTTCACTTTCACATCCATCATGAACAATTTTGATAATTCGAGATGGGTAAGCTGCTGTAATCAGCATAGGTGAGTGGGTTGCTATAAAATACTGATGTTGTGGAAACTCTTTAAGAATTTCGATCAGTTTTTTTGCAGCACCCGGATGTAAAAAAGATTGAGGTTCATCAATAATAATTGTTCGAGGAAATACTGAAGTTATTACAATATAGAGAATCGCAATTACCTGACTTAGACCTGTTCCACAAGCAGATAATGGCAGAGTTAAATCTTCTCGTCCTTCACGACAAGCCTCAACCGTCCATATAACTACTTCAACTATAGAACCCTCTTTTTGAACAGAAGAAACATATTCTATATTTGGGAAAATAATTGATACAAGTTTATTCAGCTTGGACGACTGCGAAGGATTTTTAGTAGGTAATAGATAAAGAACTTCAGCTAAATTAGATGCATCGGGCTTGAGAGCGTAACTTCCGCTGTAAAAGCAAGAGCTTATATTTAATCGCTCAGCATAAAAACGATAAATTTTATTTCTAAATAGCTCAAATATTTTATATGAAATTAATTGTTTATAATTACTTCTGAAACCTTTGTAACTTTCAGTCTCACAATGAGCATAACCCATCTCGTCATAGTCTGCGTCATTGTATACTAAGTCAGCCGCGATTGTACCATCTTTAGATTGGGAAATCTGAATGTAATAGTATTGATGATCCTGATTTCCTGAAAAACTGTCTAATATGCTAGATGATGCAAAGATACGCTGAACTTCTTTATTAAGTTCACTCGAAAGTGAAATTTCAAGCTCTATACAACCTTCCTCATTCAGCAAATTATTAAAATCATAAATCGAGCTTTCAACAATTTCTGGCTCTCTAATCCACTCCCCATCATCTAAATAACCTGGTTCCAAAACACAAAGAGGAGGTGGAATTTGTTCTAGAAGTTTGCGAAATTCAAATTTATCTATAGTCAAAGTAATTTCTGCTTTTGATTGTTCTTCGATTTTCGAGAACCGACTCGGCAATGTCTTTATGCTACGATGAGGATTACTAATAAGTCTAAGTGCCAAAGCTTCAAGTAAAGCTGTTTTACCTGAATTATTCTGTCCGATTATAATATTAATTCCTGGTGAAAAATCAAGCAGCGTAGAATTAATGTATGATTTATAGTTTAACAATTCAAATTTTTTCAAAAACATATAATCAAATGTCTGCAATTTAATGATATTGCTTGCAAGTAATGAGATGACCAATCTGTATTATATGATAGCAGTAAAGCTTTTTTAAGGAGCATAGTTTGCTTGCTGTTCAGCGAGACTGCATCTTAGGTAAGCTATCCAAACAATTTATGTATGACCTGTACTGAGCGCGATCGCTTATCGGGAAGTGTTCTCAATCGCTTCTTGTGCAATAATATTTGCTATAACATTCAGAAATCCCAGCAGAGCAATATATCATTAAGATAGTACACTTCTCACCTCGCGCCTTAGGCAAATGAGGCAGAGATTGATTGGGTAAGTATTATTCACACCAAATATTATTATCATCACACTTAGCATCAGATTGTTGAATCGGTTACTTCGCTATGATAATGGCTGTGGTTAATAAGTTTAACATAAACTTTTTTAGACTGTTATCTCAACAACTTCACCCGCAGTAATGGTATTTAAGGCACTACGAACACTTGGTATCAATAGCACAAGCTCTGGTGGGCGATTACTTGATGCGACCATAACAACAACTGCAACTCCAGCCTGTTGCAAGTTTTGCTGGTACCGCAAATTCTGATCTACAGTCAGCAAAATTGTAAATCCCGCTCGGCTCATAAGTTGCAGTAGCGCTCCATTCTTTTTTCCCGACCAACCCATCTCTACGACTGTATAAATTTCATAATCAGCGAGTTCTCGTTTGAGAGGCTTTGGTACACATTCATCAAGCAGGATTCGCATATGCAATCAACATTTCCTTTGCTAATTCTAAAGCTGCGATTGCTTGCTCGCGACTGACGCTAGGAAAGTGGTCAAGAAATTCATCTAATGAATCACCTGCTTCAAGATAATCAAGCAAGGTTTTAATCGGTACACGAGTTCCGATAAATACAGGCGTTCCCCCAAGTATATCAGGGTCGCTATGGACAACAAGTTTTGAAGACATAATTGTTTTGACTATAAGTTTTGAATACCTTTTTGATCCTAGCTCACAATCACTCATACGATGGACATGCGATCGCTCAAAGAATGTAAATGATACTACTTACCATCACAGTGATAAAGTTGGTAATCGTAGCCGTAGACGGTGGGGAAAGGGCGTCGATCGCGGGTACATTTATTGAGTTCAACTGGTGCGTGGAAGTTCGTTAACCATAAGTCGAGAGGTCGGGGTAACTTGGTTAAGGTGTTTTGCAGGGCGATAGTTGAAGTTTGGGGATTTTTTTCTTGATGTGCGAGTAGAAATAGCGGATTTGTTGGTGAATGGGTGAGTTTGAATTCTCTGGCTAAACCCATCATTTCTCCATTTTGGACGTGAGTTTTATGGGTTGTGGCAATTAGTACTGGTACGTGAGATACCTGTTGAATTACTGGGACTAAAAGGTCAGGACGATAGTATTTTGGATATCCTAGATTTGTGACAACTCCTAGGGCGCTAATAAATCCCATCAGCCAAACGATCGCTACTGCTTGTTTCCCGGTTACTCCCCATCTTTTTGTTTCCTTATCTTCTTGTTTCCATGCGACTGCAAGGCTTACGCCTAGTAAAATGATCACCGTCGGGAAGAAGACGAAGTAATATCTAGCTCCGCGTGTAATATCTATACGTAGAATATATGTGAAGAAAAAGAATGAGCCGATCGCGCCGATAATAACGACAGCAAACATCTGGGTCATTAAACCTGTGTTTGGCATATGTAGCTGTGTCGTGAAGCCGCGCTTGAGAATTGGCAGTACCCAGATCAAAAACACTAGCATCGCTAAGCCAGAGATCGCGACAACGGCAATCGATTCTACTGATACGGGTAGCAAATACAGCATAGTCAGTCCTACCGCCAGGAACTGAAATATAGGTCCAATCCAGTCCAACAACCCGCGACCGCTTTGAATCCACTGGGTTAACTCACCGCCATGATTTCTCTGGATAAATAATGGTAGCCAAACCATACATCCTGCTAATGTGCCAATAGCAACAATAGAAATTCGCTTCCCCCACTCACCCACTCCCTCACTTCTCCATTCTCGCCAAGCGAGAACAATTAACCACAGGGCTTCTGTAGCTAAGGTCAGTACGAAGAAATAATGAGTAGAAACGCCGATAAAATTCACGCCAATCCAGGTGAGGATGAGCCAGAGGGGTATGGGTATCCAACGTTGGATGTGCTGGGTGGCTAGAGTTAAACAACTCAGAGAAGCAATTACCCATAAAATTGCTAAGGTGTAATGACGGGCTTCTTGAGCGATAAAAATACCGTAGGGGGAGACTGCCATGATCGCTGCAGTTAGCTGGCTGACTAGGCGAGAGCGAAATGCTAGCCAGCTTAAACCATAGATTGCGGGGATTGATAAAGTGCCAAATAAAACGCTAAGCGATCGCTCAGCCCAAACAGATGCAAGACCGCTAACACCAGGGGGAAACATCCGCATCCACAAGTGAGCTAACACAAAGTAGAGTGGCGGATGGTTAGTCTCGCTCAAATGCTGAAGGACATCAGAGATCCCCGCATTTGGATTGGGGTACATGGGTTGCAACAGGACATCGAGAGCGATCGCG
>JBBQRU010000045.1:0-35222 GCA_038214545.1 Cyanophyceae cyanobacterium
CGAGGTTAGCTGTGAACATACCCAGATTTAAATCAGTCAAGAATGCACCCAACATAATCAAGCAATCGCTCTTTTCCACATACTGCTGTGCAAACTCATTCCCCAATGCACCAGCATAGAGTCCAATGTAGTTAGGATGGATCTCGCTAATCACTGATTTTCCCATTAGAGTTTCCGCTACAGGAATATTCGTTTTCTCGGTCAAGTGTACCAATGCTTCCTGTAGTCCAAATCGATGCAGTTCAATATCAGCGAGAATAACAGGTTGATTAGCTGCATTAATCATATTCACAGCCTCACTGAGGGCTGCTGCTAAGGTATCGGGATTACTTACATCTGGCAGGTTTATTCTTTGATAGTCTGGATTTCCTGGCTTGTGAACTAGATCGCGAGGGAGTTCGATGTATACTGAACCCTTGTACCGTAAAGCAGCAGCAAGCACGCGATCAATTTCGGCAAATGCCGTGTTGGGGTTGTCTAGAACTGTGGAAGCGATCGTTAGTTCTTGAAAGATTTTGTACTGAGTATCAAAATCACGCACTTTATGATGTAGCAGTGGATTCTTGATCCGCTCGTTAGTTCCAGGTGCGCCACTAATAACGACAACTGGAGATTTCTCCGCAAAGGCTTGGGCTGTGGTATTTGCTATCTTGAAGCCGCCAACTGAATAGGTGACACAAACAGCACCCAATCCACGTAAGCGAGCATAAGCATCGGCGGCAAATCCAGCACCTTGTTCATCGCAGGTATTAATGAACTGGATCTGATGACTATCTTCTAAAAGCTTGTTAAATGCCACATATAAAATCACCCGCTACGCCAAAGACATGATGCACGTTGTGTTCATAAAGCCGTTGGATTAAATAGGTGCCGATTGAAACTACAGTTCCCATGATATTCCTCTTGCCAGAATAAGTATTCTTACTTAGGATTTTATCTGAACGGCAATTAGTAAACGGATATTTAGCATACAAATATATCCATTTATATCCATTTAATATCCACTTTTATTTAGAGTCAAACATAACCTTTCTTCCAGATCATGGCGAGTTTGGGAGAAATGGAGAGAGAAATTACGGGGTTGGCTTACCCGTGCGGGTTTGGAAACTGCCGCCTAATGGGACGTTGCCACGATTTGCTTCTTGAAGTGCATAAGTTGATTTTGATTACTTCTATATAGGTATGCTTAAAGGCAAGCTTGTTCATACTTAACAGGGGGTATAAAAAAGCATGAAACGTAACTTGTACGCATTGTTAGTTGGTATTGACAATTATCCCGACCCAAATCATGGTCTAGAAGGCTGCGTTAACGATATTACAGCAATAGAAGAGTATCTTAACGAACGGTTTGATAAAAAAGAATACCAACTACATTTACAAACTCTTAAGGATGAACAAGCAACCCGTGAGGCACTTATCAATAGCTTTCGCAACCACCTTTGTCAAGCAGGGCTTGATGATATAGTTCTTTTTTACTATAGCGGTCATGGTTCTCAGGAGTTGGCACCACAGGAATTTTGGCACTTAGAACCAGACCATCTTGATGAAACTTTAGTCTGTTATGACAGTCGTACTGAGAACGGCTGGGATTTGGCAGATAAAGAATTGGCGCTGCTGATTGCCCAAGTGGCAGAAAAAAATCCGCATACAACCATTATTATGGATTGCTGTCACTCTGGTTCCGGTACTAGAGACCCAATGCAAAAGTCGAAGATACGTCGCTTTCCCACAGACAAGCGACAACGTCCATTAGATAGTTTTATTTTCTCAGAGAAAGATTTAAAGCTACTTTCAGATACCCGCGACCCGGAAAAGCACCCAACTGGCTGGAAATTAGCCAAAGGTCGTCATGTACTTCTAGCTGCTTGTCGAGACTATGAAACAGCAAAGGAATATTACGGAGGTGACAAACACCGGGGTAGTTTCTCTTATTTTTTAATGGATACACTTTCCAAGGCTAATGGCAAGTTGACTTATCGAGATTTGTTTGGGCGAACAAATTCCATTATCCGCAGTAAAATTGCAGACCAGTCTCCACAGTTAGAAGTTAATGATTCTCTTGATGACAACAAATTTTTTCTCGATGGGGCGATCGCTGAATTTGAACCATACTTTATTGTTAAGAATGATAAAACTCATGGCTGGGTGATTGAAGGCGGTGCTGTTCACGGAGTTCAACCACCCAAAAACGGCGAAACCACTTTACTTGCACTGTTTGACTTTGATGCCAATATTGACGATATGCGCGAGCCGTCAAAGTCTATCGGTACAGCAAAAGTTACTCAAGTATTGCCGACAAAAAGTAAGATAGATATCGAAAGCGTACAAAACCTGACTGTTGAGCGCACCTTTAAAGCAGTTGTTACCAGTCTACCACTACCACCTTTAGGAGTATATTTCGAGGGAGATGAAGCGGGTGTGACTTTAGCACGAGAAAAATTAAAAACAGCCGGACTTAATGGTAAGCAACCCTCAGCCTATGTCCGTGAAGAGCAGGAAGTAGGTGTTGCTGAGTTTCGCCTCTTATGTCGCAATCAGCAATATTTGATCGTCAGATCGACTGATGACAGACCCCTTGTAGAACAGATTGATGGTTATCAAGAGGAGAACGCAGAAAAGGCAATTAAACGCTTAGAACATATTGCCCGTTGGACAACAATTACTCAACTTTCAAATACTGCGACAACTCAAATTAAAGCTGGTGATGTCAAGATGGAACTCCAGTTTAAAGACGAGGATTTATCTCAATCAAAACAGATGCGTTTGCAGTACAAGTATCAGGATGGTGAGTGGCAAAAGCCGGAATTTAAACTTAAACTCACTAATACAACTAATAAGACACTTTACTGTGCTTTAGTCAATCTTTCAGATAGTTTTGCTATTAGCGCCCCATTTTTTGAATCAGGTAGCGTCAGACTTCAAGCAAGAGAAGAAGCTTTTGCTCTAGATGGAGACTCTTTGGTACTTAATGTACCTGATGAGTACTGGAATCTGGGAATTACGGAGTACAAAGACATTATTAAATTGATTGTGAGCAACGACGAATTTAATGCTAGATTGCTTGAACAGGATAAACTTGACGCTCCTCGATCTATAACTAGAAATATAGATTCTCCAAATCAAAGCAGCCTTGAGCGTTTGATGAATCGAACTCAAAATCGTGACATCGAAGCTAAAAGCTCAGCTAGATATGATGATTGGTACGCTGAGGAAATCACAATTAATACAGTCCGCCCTTTGGATTCTACCCCAGTTTCCCAGGAACAAGAACAACACCTAGGAGCCGGAGTTAAATTACAATCGCATCCTAGCTTAGTGGCAAATATTCGCCTCACAACGATACCGCAAGTCAGCCGAGATTTGGGCAATAAAATTGTGCCTCCTATCCTACGGGAAAATTCAGAAATTGTTCGACCATTTCAATTTACTACTAGTCGCGGTACTGACCCTGGACTAAGTGTATTGGAATTAACGGAAGTTCAAGATTACACAGTTGTCACCCCCAATGCACCTCTAAAATTATTAGTTGACACACCGCTAGCAGATAACGAATACCTTCTGACTGTCGGCTATGATGGTGAATTTTTCTTACCTTTAGGTCGCGGTAAGACAACTCAAGATGGTAAAACAGAAATTGAGCTTGAACGATTGCCAGCCCCAGTTAGCCAAGGAGAACGCAGCATTCAAGGGTCTATTCGGATTTTCTTTGAAAAAATAGTTAGTCAGAATTTTGGGCGGGATTTTCCCTATCCAATTTTAGCAGTAGCTGAGGTAGGAGACAATAAAAAAGTCGCTTACAAACGTGATGAGGTTGATATTAAGCAGCGGGTGACTAAAGCAAAGCGAATTGCCCTTTTTATCCACGGAATTGTCGGCGACACTGAAAGTTTAGTTGAAAACATCAAACATCCTATATTGCAACCAGATGGGCAAAAACGCTCCATCAGCGAGCTTTATGACGTGGTTCTCACCTTTGATTACGAAAATCTGAATACTTCAATTGAACAGAATGCTCAATATTTGAAACAACGACTGATAGAAGTTGGTTTGGGAGAAAACCACGGCAAAGAACTGGATATTATTGCTCACTCGATGGGGGGTTTGGTATCTCGTTGGTTTATTGAGCGAGAAGGAGGTAATAAAGTAGTCCAACACTTGATGATGTTAGGTACACCAAATGCAGGTTCTCCTTGGCCAGTTGTTGAAGATTGGGTCAAACTGACTTTGGGTATTGCACTCAACGGTCTTTCTACAGTTGCTTGGCCCGCATCAGTTTTGGCTGGATTGATGGGCATTTTAGAAAAAAATATTTGGGTAGCCTTAACAGAAATGAACCCAGCTTCCGATGTGGTGAAATCTTTAGCCGCAAGTGTTGACCCTGGCATTCCCTACTCAATTATCGCTGGCAATACTTCTATTATTCCCGCAGCATTGCAGCAACAACCAGAGAAGAATACGAGCGTTTTTGAACGGCTACAACAAAGTTTATTTAAGAAAGTTGTAGAATTGCCTTTCTTTGGCGTGCCGAATGATATTGCTGTAACTGTGGATAGTATCAAGAGTATTCCCAAAGGGCGATCGCTTTCTCCCAAAGTTCAAGTAGTTGCTTGCGACCATTTAAGTTATTTCGGTGTCGAATTAACAACAGTTGGGTTAGAAGCTTTAGTTGCAGCTATGACAGAACAGAAGTAAACAGCAAGAAGGCAAAAATTGGCATCCTCTTGTCTGATTTTTGCCTAACTCACTTTTATACTCATGTGCTTCAGAGGTGTACCAATGTCGAAAAATAATTTTCACCGCAATTTTGCTATCATTGTCGGTATTAATAATTACGAAATTGGGATTAAAGAGTTAGAAACAGCCGTTCCAGATGCTCTCAAACTTGCTCAAATTATCCAAGAGCAACATCGGGCACTCAAACAAGAATATCAATCACAAAATAAGTATGAAGTTAAGTTAATACTCAATAAACGCGCTACCCTAAATCAATTCAAGCAATTAATTGCCGACTTGAAACAAGGACAAATACCTCTTGATAGTGGAAAAGTTAAGGTAACTAAAGATGATCGCGTCTTTTTCTATTTTGCTGGGCATGGAATCGCTTTGGAGGCTCTAGAAAATCAAGAAGGACCAGTGGGTTACTTGATTCCTCAAGATGCTACGTCAGGGGATAGTAATACCTACTTGCCGATGCAGGAATTACATGATGCCTTAAATGCACTTCCTTGTCGGCATATGTTAGCAATTCTAGATTGCTGCTTTGCTGGAGCTTTCCGTTGGGCAAGTCTCAAGCGAGAAATTGTGCCCAAAGTTACACTTTATAAAGAACGCTACGACCGTTTCATCACTGATGCAGCTTGGCAAGTAATTACTTCGGCGGCTGACGACCAAAAAGCTTTGGATTCTTTGGGAGTGCGAGGGAAAGTAACATTCGGAAACGAGGTTCACTCTCCCTTTGCAAAAGCTCTTTTTGATGCCTTACTTGGGGGTACCCAAGGTGCTGACTTAAATAAAGATGGTATTATTACGGCAACTGAGCTTTATTCATATCTGCGCGAGCGCGTGGAAATCCTGACAGAAAATAACTACAAGCGCCAAACCCCTGGTTTATGTTCGCTGAAAAAACATGATAAAGGGGAATTTATCTTTCTGTTGCCTGATTTTGAACGCGATAAATTAGAAGATGCACCACCACTTAATTTAGAAAATAATCCCTACCGAGGATTGCAATCCTATGATGAAAAAGACAGTCATTTATTCTTTGGTAGAGAGAATCAGATTCAAGAGCTTTATCAGAAAGTAGTTGCTAACAAACAGGCATTAACATTAGTCTTGGGTGCTTCTGGGACGGGTAAATCCAGCTTAATGAAAGCTGGGTTATTGAAGCATCTGCGCGATTCCCAAGAGCAGAAATTTGAGATTTTAGACCCCATGCGACCGGGGGAAAGTCCTTTGAAGGCTTTGGCACAAGTCTGTTTGCCGATTGCAATTACAATTACAGCAGAGGAACTGGCGAAAGACGAACAAGCTTTAGCAAACATTATTGAATCTTGGAATAATAGTAATCCTCAGACTAAACTGTTGTTGGCAGTTGACCAGTTTGAAGAATTGATAACTTTGTGTAAAAGTGACGAAGAAAGAGAGAAGTTTCAGAAAGTTATTAAAAATGCAATCACTAAATATCCTCACAAAATCCATGTAGTTATCACCCTGCGACTCGACTTTGAAGCGCAGTTTCAAACCTCTGTACTCAAAGACTTTTGGAATGATAATACTCGGTTTGTCGTCCCACCGATGAGCCAGAATGAATTCCGGGAAGCTATTGAGAAACCTGCATCGGAAAAAGTGGTGTATTTCGACCCTCCCACCTTGGTAGACGAACTAATTAACGAAGTCGTGCAAATGCCAGGTGCTTTACCCTTGCTTTCTTTCACCCTCAGCGAATTGTACCTGAAGTATTTAGGCGATCGCACCAGGAATAACCGCGCCTTAACGAAAAAAGATTACGAAGATTTGGGAAGGGTGGTTGGTTCTCTAACCAAACGTGCTAACCAGGAGTATGAGAAATTAGTTGCAGAAGACTCCGCTTATCAAGATACAGTGCGCCGGGTAATGTTGCGGATGATTTCATTGCAAGGTGGCGAGTTAGCACGGCGACAGGTTCCTAAGTTTGAACTGGTGTATCCCGCTCAAGAAGAAAGCGATCGCGTACAAACAGTAATAAAACGCTTTTCTGAAGCCCGTTTAATCGTTGAAGGCTCCAATTCTCAAGGAGAAGCTTATGTAGAACCTGCTCATGATGCTTTAGTACACGGGTGGAATAAGTTACAAGAGTGGAAAAACGAAGAACAGGAAAACTTAGTATTGCAACAGCTGTTAACTCCGGCAGCAAAGGCTTGGCAAGATAATAATCGCAATATTCGTGACCTTTGGGACAATAATTCTCGCCTCGGACGTTTGAAGGAAATACGCCAATCAAATCGCTTCCAAAAAACTTATAAAACCAGTACAGTATCTGAAGAAAGTTGGCTTAACCAAATAGAAACAGAATTTGTTGACCGCAGCATTCAGCGAAGAATAAATCGTCTTCGCCGCTTGGTTACCTCTGTGGTTGCAGTAATTCTATCTTTGAGTGGATTAACTGCTTTTGTTTTTATCCAAAGTATAGATGCTCAAATTCAAGCTTTGAGTGCCTCCTCAGGATTGCTTTTAGCCTCAAATCAGGATTTGGATGCGTTGAAAGACAGCTTAAAAGCAGCTAGACAATTAAAATGGCAACTTCCGATTAAAGATGATACCAAAATTCAAGCAGTAGCTGTGCTGCAACAGGTTGTTTACAGGATAAAAGAACTCAATCGTTTCCAAGGAAATATTGGTAATGTAACATGGGTAAAATTTCACCCTGACGCCAAAACTCTTGTTTCTAATGGTAATGATGGCAAAGTTAGACTTTGGAGCATTGATGGTCAAGAAATAAAAATTATCCAAGATTTTGGTATTTACCCAATTTGGTGTCTTGATATGAGCCATGATGGAAAAAAAATGGCTTTTTCCAAGCACAATAAAGTAGAACTTTGGAGTATTGACGGCAAGCAAATCCAAACTTTTCCTGGTACCGTAGATTATGGAAATGTAAGTTTCAGTCCCGATGGGAAAACCCTTGCCATTGCTAACCTTGAAAAAGTAGAACTTTGGAGTATTGACGGCAAGAAAATTCAAACTTTCCCTGGACATGGGGCACCAATTTTCAGTGCTTTCTGTCCCAGCGCTACTTTTAGCCCAGATGGTCAAACTCTTGCCATCGCTAGTCAGGACTATGCTAATCAGAAGTATATGGTAAAACTTTGGAGTCTTGATGGACGAGAAATCCAAACTTTTTCAGGGCATCATGGTGTAGTTGAGAGCGTGAGTTTTAGCCCCGATGGCAAAATCCTCGCCTCTGCGAGTCAGGATGGCACAGTAAAACTTTGGAACCTAGATGGAAAGCTGCTCAAAACCATTGAATCAAAAAGCAATTGGGTCAACAGTGTGAGTTTCAGCCCAGATGGTAAAAATCTTGCCTTTGCTAGTGGTGATACGGCGGAAGTTTGGAGTGTCAATGGCAAACAACTTTACAAGATTAATGGGCATGGTGGAACAGTCTATCATATAAGTTTTAATCCTGATGGAAAGATCCTCGCCTCTGCAAGTGAAGATGGGACGGTAAGACTTTGGAGTCTTGAGGACAAAAATCCCAAACTCATTGATAATAGTGGCAAAATTCAAAGTATGAGTTTCAGCCCCGATGGCAAAACTCTGGCTTCTGGTAGTCAGAAGGGTCTGGTAACACTGTGGAGTCCTGTTGATGGTAAGAAAATTAAAGTGATCGCTGCACATGATAATGGAGTTAATACTGTTAGCTTCACCCCAAACAGCAAGATGGTTGTCTCTGCTAGTTACGACAATACAGTGAAAGTCTGGAACCTTGATGGAAGTCAAATTAGAACAATTTCAGGACAAGGTGGACTGGTTAATGGTATGAGTTTAAATGCCAGTGGTAAGCTTTTTGCTACTGCTATTGACACAGAGGGTGGTGAAGTCAAACTTTGGAGTCTCGATGGTAAGGAACTTAAAACAATCGGCGGACACACATATCCAGTTAATACTGTGAGTTTTAGCCCAGATAGTAAGACTGTCGCCTCTGGAGATCATGACGGGACTATAAAAATTTGGAGTCTTGATGGTAAAGAACTTCAAACATTTACAGAACCTCGAAGTTCAATCTACAGTTTAACTTTTAGCCCCGATGGCAAAATTCTTGCTTACGATAGTGGCAAGTCTATAAAACTCCGAAGACTTAATGATAAATCAGCAACGATTCTGGCTGGACATAGTGGAGTAGTTTATAGTACTAAATTCTCTCCTGATGGCAGGACTATCGCTTCTGGTAGTCAGGATGGCACTGTAAAAATTTGGAGCCTTGATGGCAGAGAACTGCAAACTTTAGTAGGTCACAATAGCTCTGTTGATAGCCTTGCTTTTAGTCCTGATGGTAAAACACTGGCTTCTGCTGATGACAACGGTTTAATAATTCTTTGGAATTTAGATTTAGATAAATTGTTAGCTCAAGGTTGCAGTTGGGCACGTAATTATCTTCAAACAAATCCGAATCTCAGTCAAGGCGATCGCCATTTGTGCGACGATGTACCATTAACCGCCGCAAATGCCGACAAATAGGTTGTGGTAAAAGCGCTCGCTCAATCTCATGCAATTGCAACCATCCTAAAGGGCTTTCTCTATGTCCAAATACGAATTTCAGCGCAATCTTGCAGTCCTTATTGGTATTAATAACTACTCAAATGGCATTCCAGAATTAGAGACACCTGTTGCTGACGCTCAAAAACTCGCTGCAATTCTTCAAGATGACTATAAATATGAAGTGCAGATATTACTAGACGAAAAGGCAACCCTGGAGAAATTAAAATCTCTGCTGGAAGGCTTTAAGAAAAAACGCCTGCCAAATGAAACTGTACAGATAAAAGAAAATGACCGTTTGATCTTTTACTTTGCCGGACACGGAATAGTACCCGCAGATGGACTGGAAAATCAAGGTGTTCCACTAGGCTATCTTGTACCCCAGGATGCAAGAGGGGATATTCTTCTGCAAAAGCAAATAGAAAATAACAAAATTCTCCTGCCCATGCAAGACTTGCATGATTCGCTTGCAGAACTGCCTTGCCGTCATTTGCTAGTTATACTAGACTGCTGCTTTGCTGGGGCATTTCGGTCGAGTTTGTATCGAGAAATTGCACCTGCTCGAAAAATGTACAGACAACGGTACGATCGCTTTATAAAAGATCGAGCATGGCAAGCGATCGCATCTGCTGCTCATGACCAAAAGGCGATCGATTATCTAGGTTGTTTCGGACAACGGGGAAATATAGGTAAACACTCACCCTTTGCTGAAGCGTTATTTGAGGGTTTGCGTGGTGCTGCTGACACAACATTAGGAACAGGTGATGGTATCATTACAGCAACTAAACTTTATTGTTACCTGCGGGATAAAGTTGAGGAACTAACCGACGAGCATGACAAACGCCAAACTCCTGGTTTATTTCCACTGAAAAAGCATGACAAAGGCGAATATATCTTCTTGCTTCCCAATTTTGACCAAAACAAGTTAGAAGATGCACCAGCGCTCAACGAAGAAAACAACCCTTATCGGGGTTTAAAAAGCTACGAAGAAGAACATTCTCAGTTGTTCTTTGGCAGAGATGAACTAGTAAGACAACTATATGCCCGCGTCTGTAAACCTGAAAACCCATTAACTGCAGTTTTGGCAGTTTCCGGTTCAGGGAAATCGAGTTTAGTCAAAGCGGGGTTAATTCCCTACTTACGGGCTAACCATCTCGAAGAGTGGTACATTATACCGGCAATTCGTCCTGGTGAGTCTCCCTTCGCCGCACTGGCTGAGGCTATTGTAGGAAATATTGAGATTACTAGAAGCAAAGTAGACGCGATTAATTCCCTGACCAAGACGCTAAAACAAGCACCGAGCCAATTTACTGATATTATAGCCAATTGGAGACAAATCCCCGCTAATGCAAGGCTTTTATTGGTGATTGACCAATTTGAAGAGCTAATTACAACCTGCAAGCAAAAAGAGCGAGAGCAGTTCTTAAATTTCCTTGCAGAAGTATTAGAGGCCAATTCTCAAAAGTTACATATAATATTAACCTTGCGCTCTGACTTTGAACCGCGTTTTTTAGATTCTGCACTAAAGTCTTATTGGATAGGCGATCGCTTTCCAGTACGCGCCATGAGGTCAGATGAATTACGGCAAGCTATTGAAAGACCGGCTAATGAGAAAATGCTGGACTTTAAACCGCCGAATTTGGTTGACCAGTTAATTGAAGAAGTAGGGCAGATGCCAGGAGCGCTATCACTACTATCTTTTACACTAAGTGAACTTTACACTAGATGTATACAGCGGGAAAGTAGAACTTTAACTGAGGCGGATTATAAGGACTTAGGCGGAGTAGCAGGTTCTTTGACACATCGAGCGACGGAAGTATACAACAAACTCGACAAAGCCCAGCAAATCACGATGCGGCGGGTGATGTTGCGGATGGTGACAATTGAGGGTGGGGAGTCAGCACGGCGACGGGTGCCTGAGTCTGAGTTGGTATATATAGATGATGCAGAAAATAAGCGAGTGGAAGAAGTTATTAAACGTCTTGACAAAGCTCGTTTGATTGTTGGGGGGCGGGAAACTGGGGGTGAACCTTATGTAGAACCAGCCCATGATGCCTTAGTGCGGGGGTGGAATAAGTTGCAGGATTGGAAAAATGAGGAGCAGGAAAATCTGTTACTGCAAAAGCGTTTAACTCCTGCGGCGAATGATTGGCACATCAATAACCGACCTAGTGGTCTATTATTGCCTGATGGCGATCGCCTTAACCAGTTGGAAAGGATACTTGTATCGTCTGATAACTGGTTAAACCAGCGAGAGACAGATTTTATTAACAGCAGTATTGCAGATAAGGTTCGCCAACGTCAGCGTACCTTGGCCCGTAGGCTATCAGCACAAGCTCAATCAGTCCGTACTGAGGATGACAGCTTACTAGAACGTAGCGTTTTACTGGCTATAGAAGCTAAAAAGCGGGGTCTTGAAGTCGGCATGAGGATTTTACAAGCAGATCAAACCCTACGTCAAGGAATGGCTTTACTCCTTCGCCCCATTACTCGCCTAACTTTCAAGAGCAATGTAAAAAATTATTATCATGTGCCTACTTTTAGTTCAGATGGTAAATACATAGTCACAATCACTGATGCTATACGGCTATCAGAAGTGACTAGTGGCAGAGAAGTGGTACGTATTAATTATAAAGAAAAAGTTACTCCCAGCCCTGATGGAAAGTATATTGCAACTTATAACTTAAACACAGTACAGGTGCGGGAATTGCTTAGTAATCAAAAAGTCAGAATACTTCATAATGAAAATGTAACAGACGTTCTTTTCAGCCAAAATAGTAAATACATAGCTGTATTTAGTGAAAAAGGTACACGGGTGTGGCAGATGAGCAATGAGCGTATAGTCACACCTACAAAGCTTCCTACTATACATGGTGAGTTGTCCTTTAGCGGAAATGAGAAATATTTAGCTGAATATACTAAAGAAGGTGTGCAGGTATGGGAAATTGCCAGTAGTCAGAAAGTTTTGAGCTTCTCAGAAGGTTTTGTAAGGTTATCAGACTTTAGCTCAAATGGTGAATATTTAGCTACTACAACAAGCGAAAAAGTAACATTATGGAATGTATCTAGTGGAAGTAGGAAAGAACTAATAGAAGAAGGAGCTTTTTGGGTTATAACTAGCATTTGCTTAAGCCCGGATGGAAAGTACTTAGCTATGGGGAATAGAAGTGGAGTCGTATCAGTTATTGAAACAATTAGCGCTCAGGAAGTTGCATCTATAAAACATAGTGAGACTTGGGTGAAGTTAATTAACTTTAGCCATAATGGAAAATATTTGGTTGTGGGAGGAGGTAATACTGATTCTTTTACGAGAATTGTAGAAATACCCAGATGGAACGAAGTTGCACGGGTCAGTCGGAATATGACAGACGGTTTCATCTTTAGCCCAGATGGGAACTATCTGGCTGGATACAAAGATAACAGCGAGGAAAAGCATGAATTTTTCACAATATGGGAGATACCTCGTTATTCTGAAGTTCCGATCGTACAGCCCGCTCAAAAATTATATGATTTAGCTTTTAGTCGAGATGGAAAATACCTAGCTGTTACTTTTGAGGATGGTATTACAGAAATTCGGGAGGCAGATAATGGTCGGCAATTTGTTCGGCTTAAACATGAAGCATTTGTGAATACTATATTCACCCCAGACGGAAAGTTTATTGCCAGTTTAGGAGGTCATGAACAGGATGAAAATCAAGCTCCAGTAACTATCAGAATATGGGAGCTAGGAAGTGAACGAGACGTTGTGCAGATACCTACAAAAGTATCCAGCTATGGATTTAACCTAGATAATATTGTTTTTAGTCCCGATAGTAAACATTTGATTATCTTAGAATCAGAAGATTGGGCAAATTTAACTATAAAGATTTGGGACATAAATACAGGTATAGAAATCAAGCAAATACCCATTAATAGTCCTGATAAACTTGATTGGATAAATAAGGCTAACATCAGTTCAAACGGAAAGTACATAGCTTTAGGATCGGAACTAGAGGAGGATAAATCTTTATTAACGGTGCAAGAAATTTCTAGTGACAAAGAAGTAACACGCATACAAATTGAGGCTCGTTGGTCTAGACTTTTACGGCGTTTCGTATTTAGCTCAGATGGCAATTACATAGCGGGGTTTGGAGGAGATCGTTCATCAGGTACTGTTACAAATACTTGGGATGGTATCATACAAGTATGGCAGATATCCAGCAGCAGGAAAGTCACGCACATAGAGCTAGAAAGACTTGTGTCGGACGTTGCTTTTAGTCCAGATAGTAAGTTTCTCGCAGCCAGGACTACCGACGGTACTACAAGAGTATGGGATTTGACAAGCCATCAAGAAGAAGTTGCACGTATTAAAACTAGCAGCAGTTTCAATCCTCTAGGAAGTGCAGTTAGCTTTAGTCCAGATGGCAAATACTTAATTACTACAGATAGAGGAGAAGAGGTACGAGTGTGGTTTTGGCAACCAGAATACCAGGTTGTTGAAGCTTGCAGCCGCTTGACTCGAAATCTTACCCCTGAGGAATGGGAACAGTACCTACCTGGTGAACCTTACTGCAAAACTTGCCCAAATCTACCATAGAATTTGCGATCGCCTAACGTAGTAAAGAGATGCTGGAACACAACTATTAAGTTGGTCAATGCACGATGGTAATTTAGTAGCATCAAGATAGCATATAACTACAACATATTTCATTTGCTGGGCATACTAGATTTTTCAACTGTATATCAAAGGTGGAAGTACTTGATGAAGATTTAATAAGCAGACGTGATAATTTTAGAAGCGTAAAAGGTAATAGACTGTGAACCTCTGCTTGATATTTCTCTTCTAGAAATTCGTCGAGAGTTTGACCTACTACCATTGATGAGTAATTATGATTACTAGATTCAATAGCCACCATGCCAGAACTTTACCCGCCAATCAACCCTTACAAAGAAGGCAGCTTAGAGGTTTCTGACCTGCACACTATTCATTTTGAAGAGTCTGGTAATCCACTGGGCTTACCAATTGTGTTGTTGCATGGCGGACCAGGTGGCGGCTGTGCACCTTTTTATAGACAGTACTTTAACCCAGAAAAATGGCGAGTGGTCATGTTTGACCAACGTGGTTGCGGTCAAAGCACGCCTCATGCTGAACTGCGGGAAAACACCACTTGGGATTTGGTTAGTGATATTGAGAAACTGCGCGATTATTTAGGTGTCGAGAAGTGGGTGGTTTTTGGTGGTAGTTGGGGAAGTACCCTGGCATTAGCTTACAGCCAAACTCATCCGGCTCGTTGTCAGGGATTAATTCTGCGCGGTATTTTTATGCTGCGACAAAAAGAAATCCGCTGGTTTTACCAAGAAGGTGCTAGTTATATTTTTCCTGATGCTTGGGAGGAGTATCTCAAACCTATTCCTATTGATGAACGTGATAATTTACTGGTTGCTTATTATCAACGCTTAACTAGTCCGGATAGAGAAATTAGGTTAGCCGCAGCACGGGCTTGGTCAATTTGGGAAGCTAGTACTAGTAGATTGTTGAGCGATCTGGAATTGATGGAAAAGTTTGGCGAAGATGAATTTGCGGCGGCGTTTGCGCGAATTGAGTGTCACTATTTTATCAATAAAGGATTTTTTGAGTCAGAAGAACAGTTGCTGTTGAATGTTGACCGCATCCGCCATATTCCGGCTGTAATTGTTCAAGGACGCTATGATGTGGTTTGTCCGCCGATTTCCGCTTGGGAACTGCATCGCGCTTGGCCGGAAGCCGAATTTATTCTCATCCCAGATGCTGGACATTCCATGAGCGAACCGGGTATTCGTAGCGCATTAATTGAGGCAACAGATAAATTATAGGCATTTAACGTAGTTGGGTTACATGCAGCATAACCCAACACTCTTAATTATTTGTTGAGTTTCATGTAGTGAAGCTAACCTTTAAGGTGAGGGTCTTTGTTAAGTTTCATGTAGTGAAGCTAACCTTTAAGGTGAGGGTCTACACAAGCGCTTGCTTGCTGTGGATTATTTAGTAAGGCTATATTTTATATCTTACAATTGAAATTCAACGCCAGAGATAAACCCGATTGCAACCAACGTCCCTGGGTGCTAATTGTACAGTGATCAAGTTTTTTAAGAGTTAAGGTGAAAAGTCACTAACCCAGAAGTGCATAACTAGATTTTGCAATATCTATTAAAAATACACAAGGAAAGCTTATTTGTTTAACTTCCTTGTTACTTATGAGGTATAGGTTTTATTCATCTAATGAAACCTGCGTACACTTACCTCATATTGTATCTCTAATCATAATTCACTAGTCATGTACTGTGAGAAAAAACGGTTTCTTGCCATAAAAAACAAGATGCAAGTATGAATTGTCACAACGACTTGGATTTTTGGATTAGTAAATCTGTGTTTGGGGATTTAATAATTAATTCCCGCTCATATTCTGCTGCTCACCTTACAACCGAGAACACACATGTCACATCCAACGCTCAATAATCAGTCTGATACTGGTACCTCAACTCAGTCATCACTTTTTATGACTGCAAAAATTAAAGGTGCTACACAAATCTCTTCAGTAAATAGAGTAGATGTTTCTACAAACGTAAATACACCTGCATTTAATTCAGGCATTTTAGCGATTATTGGTAATACACCACTAGTCAAGTTAGAGAATGTTTTCCCAAATTCTCATTTTCAACTTTTTGCCAAGCTGGAAATGTTTAATCCTGGCGGTAGTATTAAGGATCGTCCAGCCTTAAGTATGCTAAAAAATGCATTTGAGAAAGGAGATATTAAACCTGGAGATACAATCATCGAATCCAGTTCGGGAAATTTAGGTATTGGGCTAGCGCAAGCAAGTATTGTTCTCGGCTTAAATTTTATCTGTGTAGTTGATCCGAAAACTACTCAACAAAATGTCAATATCCTGAAAGCTTATGGAGCACAAGTCGAACTTGTAGCCGAACCAGACCCAATCACGGGTGATTTTTTGCCGGCTCGCATTAGCAGAGTCAAATCATTGCTTGCCTCGATTCCCAATAGCTATTGGTGTAATCAATATGCCAACTTGAATAATGCGTGTGCTCATCATCAAACGATGCATGAAATTGTGACTGCTCTTGATGGTAAATTAGACTACTTATTCTGTGCTACTGGTAGCTGTGGCACACTGCGTGGTTGTTTTGAGTATCTAAGAAGTCACAATCTCAAAACAAAAATTATCGCTGTTGATGCCAAAGGAAGTGTCATTTTCGGTGACAAAAGAGGTAAAAGACTTATCCCCGGACATGGTGCAGCGCGAGTCCCAGAGTTGTTCCAACCTGGGTTAGAGGATATGGTCATGCATGTATCTGATGTGGACTGTATTGTCGGTTGTTATCACTTGCTTCGCAGCGAGGCAATATTAGCTGGAGGTTCATCAGGAGGAGTCATGACTGCAATTAAAAAATATCAACAGGAGATACCTGTTGGTGCAACTTGCGCGGCGATTCTTTGCGATCGCGGTGAACGCTATCTTGACACAGTTTATTCAGATAGTTGGGTCAACGATCACTTTGGCAAGCTTGAATTGCCGACACTAAATTAAGGAACGATTCAATCTCAGCTACTTTCCAGAATTTAAATTCAATCAATCACAGGAGTTTTACCATGAATCACGATGACATTCTTTTTTTGAAAGGCGATGAAATTATTACGCTATTCCAAAACCGCGAGCAGGAAATATTGCAAGCTGTAAAATCAGCTTATCAAATACATGCCCAAGGTGATAGCTGTTTGCCTCATTCTAGCTTTTTGCGGTTTCCGAATAATGAAAAAGACAGAATTATTGCTTTACCTGCTTACTTAGGTGGTGAGGTAAATACTGCGGGAATTAAATGGATTGCTTCTTTCCCAGATAATCTAGCTTTGGGTATGGAACGAGCTTCGGCTGTTTTAATCCTCAATTCGGCACAAACGGGTCACCCCCAAGCAATTATGGAAAGTTCTGTCATTAGTGCCAAACGCACGGCTGCGAGTGCGGCACTTGCGGCTCAACACTTGCGAGGTAAGCAAACATTAACTACACTCGGATTGATTGGAACTGGATTGATTAATTTTGAAACTGTTCGTTTTCTCCTAGCCACTTGCCCGGAAATCGAAACTTTACTAATTTATGACTTGAGTCAGGAACGGGCGGAGCAATTTCAGCATAAGTGCCAGCAACTTTCTGAGAGATTGAAAATTGCCATTGTTGAAGACCCCAATGTAGTGTTTCAAAATGCATCAGTGATTTCTTTTGCCACAACTGCCGCTAAGCCACACATATTCGATATTTCTCAATGCCGTCCAGATAGCATCATTTTGCACATTTCTCTCCGAGACCTGTCACCAGAAATTATCTTATCGGCTGATAACATCGTTGATGATATCGACCATGTGTGCCGCGCTCAAACATCTATTCACCTTACTGAACAACAAACGGGTAATAGAGATTTCATTAGATGTACCTTAGGCGATATTCTCAATGGCATTGTCCGACCACGCCAAGACAACAAAATTGCCATATTCAGTCCTTTCGGGCTAGGGGTGCTTGACCTCGCTTTAGGGCAATTAGCTTACAAACTAGCGATCGCCCAAAACCAAGGAACTACAATCGAGTCATTTTTACCAATTTCTTGGTTACAGCGTTCAGAGCATAATACCGCCTTACCTTCACTAACTTGAGAAAATTTTGCTCGTTTGCTCACATTATCAATGTATATTTGCGATGAATAAACACAAGACTGATCGGGACTTTACTGAGCATCAGTTGCTCAACGAATGGAACAATACTCAAGTTGACTATCCTCTAGAACAGTGTTTTCCGCAGTTGTTTGAAGCTGCTGTCGCCCGCACTCCAGATGCCGTTGCTGTGGTATTTGAAGACCAACAACTCACATATCAACAGTTAAACGCCCGCGCCAATATTTGGGCAAGGCAATTAGTGGAACTGGGTGTAGGTGCAGAAACAATTGTCGCATTAATGTGCGATCGCAACCTAGATTTCCTCACCGCCATGCTAGCGGTATTTAAAGCTGGTGGAGCATACCTACCTTTGAATCCCATTCATCCACCGGAACGCACACAACAAGTGTTGTCCCAAAGCCAAGTCCCTCTGGTATTAACCACTAGCTGTTGGGTCTCAATGCTTTCCCCGATAGTTAATCACCTTGACACCCCACCAGAATTATTGTGCCTCGAAAAGCTGGATAACTCAGATTACGAGAGCAAAAATCTGCCTGTACGCTGTCATCCAGATAACTTAGCTTATGTAATTTATACCTCCGGTTCGACAGGAAAACCCAAGGGGGCGATGCTGGAACATCGGGGGATGCTCAACCACTTGTACGCTAAGGTGACAGATTTGCAGTTGAGTGCAGGGGATGTCGTCGCCCAAACTGCAACGCAGACATTTGATATCAGTATTTGGCAATTTCTAGTCGCACTGCTTGTCGGTGGACGAGTCGAGATTGTGGGTAGCGAAGTTGCGTCTGACCCTGCTCAGTTGCTTTCATTGGTGCAGCGTCAGGGAATCTCGATTCTAGAAATTGTCCCATCCTTGTTGCGGATGCTACTGCAATACATCGAACTTGAAAGTGATATTGCTAGCTTATCCTTGCGATGGTTACTGCTCACGGGTGAAACTTTGCCACCCCGGTTATGCCGTCAGTGGTTCGAGTACTACCCTACTATCCCCATGATGAATGCCTATGGTCCAACGGAGTGTTCGGATGACGTCACCCATTACCCAATCTATCAACCACCCCATGAGGGAATACTTAACCTGCCAATTGGTCGTCCGGTGTCGAATACACAGTTATATGTGCTAGACACTGAGTTGAAATCAGTACCGATTGGGATAGCCGGAGAACTCTATGTTGGTGGTGTTGGTGTGGGACGTGGTTATTTAAATAATCCGACTCTTACGCAACTGGCTTTTTTTGAAAATCCCTTTGATTCGTCGGGACGCTTGTATAAAACGGGCGATCGCGCTCGTCATCTGAGCGATGGCAACATCGAATTTTTGGGTCGCATTGACTACCAGGTGAAGATTCGCGGCTTCCGCATTGAGTTGGAAGAAATAGAGGCGGTGCTAAGTCAACACCCACAAATTCAAGAAGTGGTGGTGATTGCTCGGGAAGACCAACCAGGAAATCAATACTTAGTAGCTTATGTTGTGTCACAGGAAGTTGCCGAGAGTCAATTGCGTGATTTCCTCAAACAAAAGTTGCCTGACTACATGGTGCCTGGGGCGTTTGTATTCTTGGAGTCTATACCTTTAACTCCCAATGGCAAAGTAGACCGTCGTGCCTTAAAAGCGCCAGAGATTGCACTCAGTCTGACGACATTTGCCCCTCCCCGCACGCCTACACAAGAGATTCTCGCCCAGCTATGGGCAGAAGTTCTCAATCTCAAACAAGTGGGTATTGACGATAACTTCTTTAGCTTGGGAGGACATTCTCTGCTCGCTACTCAGGTAATTTTGCGGTTGCGCTCATTTGGGATTGAATTATCCCTACGTCACTTGTTTGACAAACCGACTGTTGCCCAATTGAGTGAATTGATTTCCCCCCATCATCTGGAGCTACAGATACCAGCGATAGCGCCAGTAAAGCGAAACGCAAACTTACCCTTGTCCTTTGCTCAAGCTCGATTGTGGTTCCTCAACCAATTAGAAGGGGAAAGTGCCATTTACAACATGTCAGAACCCTTACGGCTGATTGGTTCTCTCAACGTCACAGCTTTGAAGATGGCTGTGCAAGAAATTGTGCGGCGTCACGAAGTTTTGCGTACCACCTTCGAGATGGTGAATGATTTTCCGGTACAGGTTATTAGCAATACTAAAACCGTAACCATAGCAGTAGTTGACTGGCAACACTTGCCAGAACCGGAACAGTCTGACCAAGTGCAACAATTAGCTTTAGCCGAAGCTCAACAACCATTTGACCTCTCAATCGGTTCATTGCTGCGAGTCACTTTGCTCAAGTTGGCTGAGCAATCCCATGTGCTGCTATTAACTATGCATCACATCATTTCTGATGGTTGGTCAATGGGGATATTTATTGATGAGTTGTCTGCACTTTATCAAGCTTTCTGTGCTGGAGAGCCTTCAACATTACCAGAGTTGCCCATCCAATATGCCGATTTTGCTTACTGGCAAAAACAATGGCTCAGTGGAGAGGTACTGCAAACGCAACTCAACTACTGGAAACAGCAGTTAGCAACTTCCCCACCTTTACTAGAACTGCCGACCGACCGACCCCGGCCATCAATTCAGACTTTCCTTGGCAACACCGAATACTTTCAACTTAATCAAGAGTTAATGCAGAAGCTGAAAACTTTGAGCCAAAAGTCGGGTGTCACCTTGTTTATGACCTTGTTGGCAGCTTTTGCCACTTTACTCTCACGCTACAGCGGACAAGAAGACGTAGTGATTGGCTCTCCCATCGCCAACCGCAACCACAGTGGAATCGAATCATTGATTGGCTTTTTTGTCAATACCTTGGTACTGTACACCAAACTGCAAGGAAATCCTACTTTCTTAGAACTACTAGGACAATTACGGGAAACCACATTGGGAGCTTATGAACACCAAGACCTACCTTTTGAAAAACTAGTTGGAGAACTCCAACCAGAGCGATCGCTCAGTTATACACCCTTATACCAAGTCATGTTCGTCTTGCAGAATGCGCCAATTGGAGAACTCGAACTACCAGGGCTTTCAATTACTCCTTTGCAACTCAATGATGTCGCGGCAACTGATGATTTGTTCCTATCGCTGACGGAAACTGCGGCGGGATTAACAGGAAAATTTGTGTACAACAGTGATTTATTTGATGCGGTGACGATTGAGCGGATGGCAGGGCATTTCCAAATCTTGCTTGAAAGCATCGTCAAGAGTCCGAAACAGCCAGTTAGCGAATTACAGTTGCTGGGTGCAAATGAATCCCACCAAATACTGTGCGAGTGGAATAACACACAAGCAGATTATCCTTTAGACCAGTGTTTCCCACAGTTGTTTGAAGCCCAAGTGGCACGTACCCCAGAAGCGATCGCAGTCATTTTTGATTCGCAACAACTAACATATCAACAATTAAATGCCCGCGCCAACCAATGGGCATGGCATCTCGTTGAACAAGGAGTTTGTGACAATACTGTAGTTGCTTTGCTGTGCGAACGTAATCTCGATTTCTTGACGGCGATACTGGCTATATTTAAAGCCGGTGGTGCCTACCTGCCCTTAAATTCAAATCATCCAGTCGAGCGGTTGCGCCAAGTGTTGGAGCAAAGTCAGGCAACCAAAGTACTGGTAGCAACTCACTTGGAACCGATGTTATCTTTGGCACTCAACAGCCTGGAAACACCACCCCAATTGTTATGCTTGGAAGAATTGGCGGCACAATCGCAATCGTCAGAGAATTTACCTGGGCGATGCCAGCCTCAAGATCTTGCTTATGTTATTTACACCTCAGGTTCAACTGGAGCACCGAAGGGGGCAATGCTCGAACATCGCGGGATGCTCAATCATTTGTATGCCAAGGTCGAAGACTTACAACTCAGTGCCGCCGATGTAGTGGCGCAAACTGCTCCTGTAAGTTTTGATATCAGTGTCTGGCAGTTTCTGGTGGGATTGCTCGTTGGTGGACGAGTTTATATTGTCCAAGAGCAGATGATGGTTCCAACTCAACTGCTAGAAATAGTCGAGGCTCAGCAAATTTCAATTCTAGAGATTGTACCATCGCTGTTGCGGACGATGCTGCAAGAAATAGAAGTTAACGCTACACAACTATCTTCATTACGTTGGTTACTGCTCACAGGTGAGGCTTTACCACCACAGTTATGTCGTGAGTGGTTCGAGTATTACCCAACAATTCCCATGTTGAATGCCTATGGCCCAACAGAATGTTCGGATGATGTGACCCATTATCCGATTTATCAGCCACCCGCATCGGAGATACTCAACCTGCCAATTGGTCGCCCAGTCTTGAATACGCAATTGTATATCCTCGACACTCAGTTGCAACCTGTGCCGATAGGGGTTGCGGGAGAACTTTACGTAGGTGGTGTTGGTGTCGGACGTGGCTACCTCAATCAGCCACAACTCACCGAAAAAGCTTTTATCAACGACCCATTTTCGCAAACACTTGGAGCAAGACTGTATAAAACTGGCGATAAAGCCCGTTACCTCAGCGATGGGAACATCGAATTTCTCGGTCGTATTGACTACCAAGTAAAAATTCGCGGTTTCCGGATTGAGTTGGGAGAAATTGAGGCGATACTAGGGCAACATCCGCAAGTGCGCGAGGCTGTGGTCATTGCCAGGGAAGACCAACCAGGTAACCAGCACTTAGTAGCTTATGTTGTTAGTCAAGAAATTGCTACTCATGAATTACGTGATTACCTCAAACAAAAGCTACCTAACTACATGGTGCCTGCGGCAGTGGTTAGTTTAGAGACAATTCCTCTCACCCCCAACGGCAAGGTAGACCGTCGCGCTCTACCCGCACCAAATATTGAATTGAGTTTAACCGTCAACTTTGTCTCTCCCTCCACTCTGACCCAACAGGTTCTTGCTGATCTATGGACGGATCTGTTGGGTTTGGAAAAAGTCGGCATCCACAACAACTTTTTTGAGTTGGGAGGACATTCGCTACTGGCAACTCAAGTAATTTCACGGTTACGGTCGTTGTTTGGTGTCGAACTACCTCTGCGCTGTTTGTTTGAGAAACCAACTATTGCTGACTTAGCCGAGAGCATTGAGGAAATTCTTTCGACGGTGCAAATGCTACAGCCTAATTACAGTCATCTGCTAGAGAATCGGGAGGAAATCGAGTTATGAAAACGATCGCAGATTTTTTATCTGAACTGGGCAATCTGGACATCAAGCTTTGGGTATCGAATGAAGATGGGCGTCTGCGCTGTAATGCGCCACAAGGAGTACTAACAGCAGATATTCGGGTTCAGCTAGCTGAACGCAAAGCCGAAATAATTACTTTTTTACAGCAAGGTAATATCCATTCATCAATTGAGTCAATTAGTTTAGTAGCGAGAGACGCAGACCTACCCCTGTCTTTTGCTCAAGCTAGATTGTGGTTTTTAAACCAACTCGAAGGGGAAACTGCAACCTATAATATCCCAGAAACTCTGCATTTAACTGGTTCTCTCAACGTCGCAGCTTTGGAGATGGCTGTACAAGAAATCGTCCAGCGCCACGAAATCTTACGTACTACTTTCTTGATGGTGAATGGTTCTCCTGTGCAAGTAATTGCTGATACAACTACTGTCAATATATCAGTGGTGGACTGGCGTACCGATAGGCGTGCTGTGCTATCGCTCCTTGAAGAATCGTCAATCGAGGTACGGCGCTGGGTAAAAGAGGAAATTGCGCGACCGTTTGACTTATCGAATGGACCATTGCTGCGAGTGACGGTGCTGCGGTTGTCAGAACAATCCCATGTGCTGGTACTAGTGATGCACCACATTATTTCCGATGGCTGGTCGCTGGGGATATTTTTCCAGGAATTGGCTGCACTCTATACGGGAAACTCTTCATTGCCACCGTTACCGCTCCAATATGCTGACTTTGCTTCCTGGCAGCGGCGATCGCTAAATGGAGAGGTATTACAAACAAAAATCAATTACTGGAAAAAACAGTTAGCGGGAGCACCACCGCTGCTGGAATTGCCTACCGACTATCCTCGTCCATCCGTTCAAACCTTTCACGGTAGCAGCGAAGAATTTCAAATTAATCAAGAATTGACTGCCAAGCTGAAAACCTTGAGTCAGCAGTCAGGCACAACTTTATTTATGACCTTGCTGGCAGTCTTTGCCACTTTACTTTCGCGCTACAGTCGTCAAGAAGACATCGTGATTGGCTCTCCCATCGCCAACCGCAATCAAAGCGAGCTTGAATCATTAATTGGCTTATTTGTCAATACATTAGTCTTGCGGACTCAAATCCAGGGAAATCCAACTTTCCTCGAACTATTAGAACAGGTACGCGAAACAACTTTAGAGGCATATGCTCACCAAGACTTACCGTTCGAGAAACTGGTGGAAGAACTTCAGCCACAGCGTTCTTTGAGTTATTCTCCTTTGTTCCAAGTCATGTTCGTCTTGCGGAACACGACTGCGGCGGGACTGGAAATACCAGGGCTTTCCATTAGTCCATTTAAAGTCGAGGAGGTCGCGGCTCAATTTGATTTGACCTTAGCAATTGAAGAAACAGAGTCAGGATTACTGTGCGGGTGGGAATACAATACGGATTTGTTTGAGACAGCGACGATTCAGCGAATGGCAGAACATTTCCAAATCTTGCTTGCAGGTATTGTCGCCAATCCGAAACAACGAGTTGCCCAATTACCACTGCTGAGTCAAGCCGAACAGCATATCGTACTCAGTGAGTGGAACAACACAAAAGTTGAATATCCTTTAGATAAATGTATCCATCAGTTGTTTGAGGAGCAAGTTGAACGGACACCGGATGCGATCGCGGTGGTGTTTGAAAGTCAACAACTTACCTATCGGGAATTAAATTGTCGGGCAAATCAATTGGCAAGATACTTGCAATCTTTGGGAGCAGCACCAGAGGTACTTGTCGGGATTTGTGTTGAGCGATCGCTGTTGATGGTGATCGGACTTTTGGCGATCCTGAAAACTGGTAGTGCTTACGTACCGCTAGACCCGGCATATCCGCAAGAGCGATTAGCCTTCATGTTGAGCGATAGCGATACACCACTGCTTTTAACTCAACAACATTTGCGGGAACAACTACCCGAACATCAAGCATGTGCAATCTGTCTAGATAGTAACTGGGAACTAATCGCAACTCAAAGCCAAGAAAACCTCAACAGTGGCGTGATTGATAATTTGGCTTATGTAATTTACACCTCCGGTTCCACAGGCAAACCCAAAGGAGCAATGAACACCCATCGCGGCGTTGTTAATCGCCTTTTGTGGATGCAAGACGCTTACCAATTAACAGCATCTGACCGCGTTCTGCAAAAAACTCCTTTCAGTTTCGATGTATCAGTTTGGGAATTTTTCTGGACTTTGTTAACCGGAGCTTGTTTAGTTGTAGCTAAACCTGGTGGTCATCAAGATAGTGCTTATTTGGTGAAATTAATCGCCGAGCAAAAAATTACTACACTGCATTTTGTGCCATCGATGCTTCAGGTTTTCCTGAATGAGCCAAAACTTGAACAGTGCAACTTGAGACAAGTGATTTGTAGTGGAGAAGCACTACCTTTTGAACTCAAAGAGCGCTTTTTTAGTCGTCTGCAAGCACAATTACACAATCTCTACGGACCAACCGAAGCAGCAATTGATGTCACCTACTGGCAATGCAAACCAAAAAGCCATCTATCAACAGTTCCAATTGGTCGCCCAATTGCCAACATTCAACTCTATATTCTCGACCAGTATCTCCAACCTGTGCCCATAGGAGTTCCTGGAGAACTACACATCGGTGGTGTAGGTTTAGCAAGAGGCTACCTAAAACGTCCAGAGTTAACACAACAGAAATTTATTCCCAACCCTTTTAAAAAAGAAGATGCACGCTTATATAAAACTGGAGACTTAGTACGTTACCTAAAAGACGGCAACATCGAGTATCTCGGTCGTTTAGATGACCAGGTAAAAATTCGCGGCTTCCGCATCGAATTGGGAGAAGTCGAAGCGATGCTAAGCCAACATCCCCAAGTCAGGGAAACAGTAGTCTTAGCAGAAGACCAACCTGGTAACAAACGCCTGGTGGCATATATAGTGCCTCACCTTCAGCCACCCACAACTAACGAACTGCGTGTTTTCCTACTAGAAAACCTACCCGACTACATGGTGCCCTCAGCATTCGTAGTATTAGAATCTCTGCCTCTAACCCCAAATGGTAAAGTAAACCGCAAGGCACTGTCTGCGATTAAACAGACACTTGAATTGGAAGGTATTATACCACCTCGCACTCCCGTAGAAGAAATACTTGTGAGCATTTGGACAGAAATCCTAGGAATAGAAAAAATCGGCATTTATCACAACTTCTTCGAGTTAGGCGGGCACTCTTTATTAGCCACTCAGGTTATTTCGAGAATACACGATTCCTTCTTGATCGAACTTCCTCTGCGGACACTATTCGAGAAACAAACTATCGCCGATTTAGCCCAAAGCATCGTCCAGATTTTAATTGAGCACACAGAAATGGAAGAGATAGAACGCATTTTGGCAGAGTTAGAAGAAGCTTAGTAGTACTCCACATCAACCACAAACATCCCATGAACAACCTAAATCAACGCATCGCCAATCTTTCCCCAGAAAAGCTAGCATTACTAGAACAGCGCTTAATGAAAAAGGGTACTCCTGGAGTCAAAAAGCAAAAAATTACGCGTAGACAAACCGACGAACCCTGTCCTCTGTCTTTCTCCCAGCAGAGATTGTGGTTTTTGAATCAGTTAGAACCGAACAGCCCTTTTGACATCTCTATCGCCATGCAGTTGAGTGGTGTTTTGAACTTGGAGGCACTACAACAAGCTTTAAATGCGATTGTGGCTCGCCATGAAGCACTACGGACAACTTTTGCCTATGTCGATGAAAATCCAGTACAGATTATTGGCGATATAAATACGGTTGAGTTACGAGTGATTGACCTCAGTGGACGGGATCACACTGACTGTGAAATAGAAGTTCCACAAATTCTCAAAAAAGAAACTGAATTTCCATTCAACTTGTCTGCTGATTTAATGTTGCGACCCACTTTGGTGCAACTTAAAGAAGATGAACACATATTACTTTTAGTGATGCATCACGTTGCTGGTGATGGTTGGTCGTTAGGAATTCTCTTTCGAGAACTCGCAGGTTTCTACGAATCTTTTTCTACAGGAAGTCCTTCGCCATTTGCTCAACTGCCGATTCAATATGCTGATTTTGCTCAGTGGCAGCGACAATGGTTAAGTGGAGAGGTATTACAAACACAACTCAATTATTGGAAGCAACAGTTAGCAAATGTACCGACTCTACTAGAATTGCCGACTGACCGACCTCGTCCATCAATTAAAACTTGGAATGGTAGCACTAAATATGTTGAACTCAATCAGAATTTGACGCATCAGCTCAAGACTTTAAGTCAGCAGTCAAGGACAACCCTATTTATGACCTTACTGACGGCTTTTGCTACTTTACTTTCACGCTACAGTCATCAAGAAGATATCGTCGTCGGCTCGCCAATTGCCAATCGCAATCAAAGTGAGCTTGAATCACTGATTGGTTTTTTTGTCAATACCCTGGTACTACGAATCCAGATACTAGAGAACCCTACCTTTCTCGAACTGTTAGAACAGGTGCGCGAGATAACTTTAGAAGCTTACGCCCACCAAGAATTGCCGTTTGAGAAACTAGTGGAAGAGTTGCAACCACAGCGTTCTCTGAGCTATTCTCCTTTGTTTCAAGTAATGTTTGTCTTGCAGAATGCTCCAATGGGACAACTCGAATTGCCAGGACTTTCTATTGCTCCTGTGGAAGTTGAGGATGTCAACGCTAAATTTGATTTGACCTTAGCAGTTACAGAAACAGAATCAGGATTACGCTGCGGCTGGGAATACAATACAGATTTATTTGACGCCGCCACAATTGAGCGCATGGCAGGACATTTCCAAATCTTGCTCGAAGGTATTATTGCCAACCCTAAACAACGAGTTGCCCAACTACCACTACTGAGTCATCACGAACAACACCAGTTGGTTTCTGAGTGGAATCAGACAAAAGCTGAGTATCCTGCCGATAAATGTATACATGAGTTGTTTGAGCAACAGGTAGAGCAAACCCCGGATGCGATCGCAGTCGTATTTGAAAACCAACAGTTGACCTACCGAGAATTAAATACTCATGCGAATCAATTGGCACACTACTTACAGTCATTAGGGGTTCAACCAGACATGCTAGTTGGCATTTGCGTTGAGCGTTCCGTGGAAATGATCGTTGGGCTGCTAGGGATTCTCAAAGCCGGAGGTGCTTATGTTCCTTTAGACCCAACTTATCCCCAGGAAAGATTAAGTTTCATGTTGTCTGACTCCCAAGTATCGGTGCTGCTAACTCAACAGAAGTTAGTCGCGACTCTCCCTCAAGGTGCGACGCATGTAGTTTGCCTCGATACTGATTGGGGAGGATCTCAACAGCCGGACAATCTCAGTAGTGGTGTCCAAGCTAGTAATTTAGCTTATGTAATTTATACCTCCGGGTCTACAGGCAAGCCTAAGGGTGTTCTCATCGCTCACCAGGGATTGTGTAATATGGCACTAGAACATATTCGCATTTTCAACGTCAATGCCAACAGTCGCATTCTGCAATTCGCTTCTTTAAGCTTCGATGCCTCAATTTCGGAAATTGTGATGGCTCTATGTGCGGGGGCGCAGTTGTGGTTGGCAACCTCGGAATCTTTACTACCAGGACCGAATTTGATTGGGCTATTGCAACAGGGGATTACCCATGCGACACTTCCGCCATCAGCATTAGCGGCTATGCCAACCGCCGAATTGCCAAAATTGCAAACAATTATTGTTGCAGGAGAAGCCTGTTCCCCTGAACTTGTCAAGCAATGGTCTGTGGGACGAAACTTCTTCAACGGCTACGGACCAACAGAATCAACAGTTTGTGTCACCACGGCTTTATGTACCGATGCCCAACAAAAGCTGCCTATCGGTCGCCCTATGAATAACATCCAAATCTACATTCTCGACCGCTATCTCCAACCTGTACCGATTGGTGTTCCGGGAGAATTGCATATTGGTGGCGTAGGTTTAGCCAGAGGCTACCTCAATCGTCCAGAGTTAACACCACAAAAATTCATTCCCAACCCCTTTAATCAAGAATATTCTGGGCGGTTATACAAAACAGGTGATTTAGGTCGTTATCTCAGCGATGGCAACATCGAGTTTCTGGGACGTTTGGATGACCAGGTAAAGATTCGCGGTTTCCGGATTGAGTTAGGAGAAGTTGAGTCAGTGTTGAGTAAACACCCACAAGTGCAAGAGGCTGTAGTCATCGCCAGAACAGACCAACCTGGTAATAAACAGTTAGTAGCTTATGTTGTTTCCAACTTGGAGCCTAATACCACCAGCAGTGACTTACGCACTTTCCTTAAGGATAAGTTACCAAACTACATGGTGCCATCTGTATTCGTGAGTTTAGAGAAGATGCCTCTGACTCCTAACGGTAAGGTAGACCGCCGCGCTTTGCCTGCGCCAGATCTGAGACTAAGTATGAAAGCTAATTATGTTCCACCGCGCGACACCATAGAACTCCAACTGGCGCAAATTTGGGAGGAAGTCTTAGATGTTCACCCAATCGGTGTTCGAGACAATTTCTTTGACTTCGGCGGTCATTCGCTTTTGGCGATTAGCCTGATGACTCGGATACAGCAGCAGTTTGGGAAAAATCTTTCTTTGGCAGCACTTTTTCAAAACCCAACTGTTGACCAGTTAGCTACGATTCTTCGCTCCTCCACAGGTGCTCACACAAGCGCGATCGTGGTGACACTCCAACCAGGAGGCAGTAAGCAACCTTTCTTTTGTGTCCATCCCGGTCAAGGTACTGTCTTAGCATACGTCGATTTAGCGCGTTGTTTAGGTTCAGAACAACCGTTCTATGGGTTGGAATCGCTAGGCTTATACGAGGAAAACAAGCCTTACAGTAGTGTTGAAGAGATGGCGACCCACTATATTGAGGCGATGCAAACAATTCAACCGCAAGGTCCTTACCATCTTGGCGGCTGGAGTTTTGGCGGTCTCGTCGCTTTTGAAATGGCTCAACAACTCCAAGTCCAAGGTCAGCAAGTGTCGTTCTTAGGGTTGTTTGACACCTATGGTATAAGTTTTGCTTCGGAAGCGGAATATTTACCAGAGGATGCGGCTTTCTTATTAGATTTACTCGCAATAGATGAACTTCTAGTAGAGCAATCTTTGTTGTTTGATGACATTAAGCAACTTCTACCTGATGAGCAACTATGCCGTGTAATTGAGTACGCAAAGTCTGTTAACTGGGTACCACCTGATTTTAGTTTGGCTGAAGCACAGCGTCTAATCAAGCTTTTTAGAAGCCATTCCCGCGCTGGAGATAAATACATCCCTCAACCTTATCAAGGCAAAGTTACTCTCTTTTTAGCAAGCGAGGAGCAATTTCATGACCCAACCCTCGGCTGGGGTAAGTTAGCAAATGCAGGTGTCGAAATTCATTTAGTTTCTGGCAATCACCAATCTATCGTTAGCAAACCTCACGTCGAGATACTCGCTGAACAATTACAAATTTGTCTTGCACAATTGCCAGTAAATGGTTAAGGAGCGCGGTATGGTTAAACATCCAAAAGATGCACGAATGCGCGTCTTCATGATCGTCTGGTTTGGACAACTGATTTCTGTAATTGGCTCTGGTCTAAGTAGTTTCGCTCTAGATATATGGGTATACCAGCGCACTGGTTCAATTACTCAGTTTGCACTTGCGGCTCTGTGTTCACAGTTACCTAACATTTTAATGTTACCTGTAGCTGGTGCCCTGGTTGATCGCTGGAATCGTCGCTTTTGCATAATTATCAGTGAATCCGGTCTATGTCTAAGTATGCTGGCGATTATTTTCCTACTCGCTACTGGTCAGCTTGAAGTTTGGCACGTATATATAGCTAGCATCGTCGGTTCTATCTTCAACGCTTTCCAAGAACCAGCCTATAGCGCCACCATTCCTCTATTAGTTCCGAAACAGCATCTTGGTCGTGCTAACGGTATGGCTCGACTGGGAGAAGCTGTGGCTCGCCTCTTCTCACCTGTGCTAGCTGGTGTACTAATTGTTACCATTCATCTAGAGGGCGTAATTATCCTTGATTTTGCTACTTACATCTTCTCTGTAATTACCCTGCTGAGTGTCCGCTTCCCTAAGACTACTCCTGCTGATTCAGAACTTAATGCTTCTTTGCTTTCGGAAGTTGTCTACGGTTGGAAGTACATCACTGCTCGACCAGGGCTACTTGGGTTGGAGACTTTCCAAGCAGTAACTAACTTCTTCGAGGAAATCTTTACTTTGTTAATCATCCCGTTAGTGCTGTCCTTCGCCTCACCAGCTACTCTTGGTATAGTCCTATCCATCAGTGCGATCGGTGGGTTGCTGGGTGCCCTAATCATGAGTACTTACGGAGGACCACCTCGACTCATTTACAGTTTATTAGGCTTTGAACTGCTGGCAGGATTGTGCATTTTTGTTGCTGGGGTACAGCCTTCAATCCCACTCTTCACCGTTGCTGCTTTTCTAGTCTGCTTAGGTGTGCCTATCGTTTATGGTAGTGGTGAAGCCATCTGGCAGAAAAAAGTCCCTCAGGAAGTGCAGGGAAGAGTTTTTGCTACGAAACAAATGATTGCAACGTCATCTCAACCACTAGCTTATTTGCTCGCAGGTCCCCTAGCTGACCGTTTATTCGAGCCTTTAATGGCAAAGAATGGTTCTCTAGCTAGCAGCATCGGACAAATCATCGGTGTCGGTCCTGGTCGCGGTATTGGTCTACTATTTACTATCCTGGGAATCTTAATCGTGCTTTTAACTTTTGCAGCTTACTACTATCCTCGTCTGCGATTTGTGGAGGATGAACTACCAGACCAGATTTAAAAGTATATATCTAAGCATTTATCGACAAGCTTTCCAGAAAATCTGACCCTACCTGAGAACACTCGAATAGATGCAAGCCGAATTTTTGCGATAGTTCCTCGCATACTTTGACTCCACGCACACTATTACCACGTATATCTAACAGCGGTGAGAATACGGCGATTCCCATTTGGTTGGGGATGACGGCAATAATTCCCCCACTCACACCGCTTTTTGCAGGGAATCCAACTTTGTAAGCCCATTCTCCGGCAAAGTTATACATGCCGCAGGTGTACATTACTGATAAAATATCTTTAATATACCGACTGTCGATCGCTTGTTCTCCCGTGTGCGGATTGACACCTTTATTTGCCAGTGTCGCTGCCATCACCGCTAAGTCGTGACAATTCACCATTAAAGAACATTGCTGAAAATATAGGTCTAGTGCTTCATCAACAGGAGCGTCAATCATGCCAAAATTGAGCATCAGATACGCCATTGCTCGATTACGATGTCCGGTAGTGCGCTCTGACATGAACACGGAGATATCGACGTAAACATCACGACCGATATAACGCTGAAACATCTCCAGCATCCGGTTCAAGCGTTCAGTTGGCCCAGATCCTTTGATTAAACTAGTAGTAGCGATCGCACCTGCATTTACCATCGGATTATAGGGACGCTTCGATTTCTCATCCAAAACAATCGCGTTAAAGGCGTCTCCTGTCGGTTCCACCCCCACCTTCGTCAAAACATAATCCCGTCCGTGATCTTCCAGCGCCAGTCCGTGGACAAATACTTTAGAAATTGACTGAATTGTAAATAGTTGACTGTAATCACCAACTTCGTACACCTGACCATCCACAGTCACAACGCAGATACTGAACAAATCTGGATTTACTTTTGCCAGTTCCGGAATGTAATTGGCGACCGCACCGTCTTGTAATGGCTGGTATTTTTGATGTAAGTCATCCAGAAAGGATTGGAATGGTGATGCGTCTAGGTTTGCCATATTTTTGGCACTTAAAAATTATCTTTTCGTTGTGCCACTAATCTTAAAGCAATAAATCGAGATCCGCTGTGAATTTCAGTATTTTTACTCACTCATTCCTCGAAGCGGTAGCATTGCCTTAAAATCCATCATTCGCATAACCGTACCCTGACAGACGGACAGCACTACAGTTAACAAGATTAAATACTACTTAACATTTCGTTACTATATAGATATCGAGCTGAACTTCAAGGTATACAGCATGAATGGCACAATTAGCTTTTGTAATCTATTTGGGATTCCTTTATACGTGCATCCTTCCTGGTTTTTAGTTCTGGGTCTGGTGACGTGGAGTTATGGTAGTGGACTAGCAGCACAATTTCCGCAATTGGGTGTAGGACTAGCTTTTTCCTTAGGCTTGTTCACATCGCTGTTATTATTTGCCTCCGTTGTCGCCCACGAGTTGGGTCACAGTTTTGTGGCTTTGCGTCAAGGAATTGATGTCAAATCAATCACGCTGTTTATCTTCGGTGGCTTGGCAAGTTTAGAAAAAGAATCACAAACACCTGGTGAAGCTTTTTGGGTAGCGATCGCAGGTCCTCTAGTCAGTCTAGCGTTATTTGCGTTGCTGACCGCCATTGGTATTGGTACTGGGGCAACAGGTATATTAGCGGCGATTCTCGGCGTATTGGCTTCTGTTAACTTAGCGTTAGCTCTATTTAATTTAATACCAGGTTTACCGTTAGACGGCGGTAATATTTTAAAAGCATTAGTTTGGAAAATTACAGGTAATCCTTATAAAGGTGTGATGTTCGCCAGCCGAGTCGGACAATTCTTTGGTTGGGTAGCGATCGCCTCTGGAATTATACCGTTATTTGCTGGTAACTTTGATAACTTATGGAACTTATTAATCGGTTGGTTCCTAGTGCAAAACGCAGGTAGCGCCGCGCAATTTGCTAGAGTACAAGAAAGGCTTACAGGTTTAACCGCCGCCGATGCTGTTACAGAAAATAGTCCGATTGTAAGAGCGGATGTGACTTTAAGAGACTTTGCTGACCAACAAATATTTGCAGCCCAAAACTGGCAAAAATTCTTTGTTACAGATATTGACGGACAGTTAGTTGGGGCGATCGCTTTTGATGATGTGCGAACCATCCCCACGGGACTTTGGTCACAAACCACCGTTAGAGAAGTGATGCGACCTCTCACACAATCTACTACAGTCAAATCCGATCAACCTTTACTGGATGTAGTGCGGCTACTTGAACAGCAAAAACTGACATCGCTACCAGTGATTCGCGAAAATGGGGTACTCGTCGGTATTTTGGAAAAAGCGGCAATTATTAATTTAATTCAGCGCCGCACTGTCGAAAATCCGGCATAATTGATCCATAATCATTTCTCCTTCAACTCCCTCATCAGGTCTGAGGGAGTTTTTTTGTGGATTGCCCTTGTAGATTATAAGTATCAAAAAGTTTTTATCCGCTATGTCTTAACCCATGCGGAATATAACAAAGAGGACTGGAAAAAGGTCAGAAGGCACAGCGCTGCGGACATTAGCAAATCACACTCCATGATATTTTGCCAGAATTGCGGCAACTGCATAAGTACTGATAGTCATACATATACTTAATAGATATGACTCCTCTATCAGAAAAAACAATGAATCATAGTACTCATGCAATTGTGATCGGTGGTAGCATTGCTGGGTTAACAGCCGCCAGAGTGCTGACCCAGCATTTTGACAGAGTAACGGTTGTGGAACGCGATCGCTATCCCGAAGACCCCGTTGCTCGCCAAGGTGTGCCACAATCCCATCAAGTGCATGTACTTTTGGGTCAAGGACAGCGAATTCTCGAACAGTTATTTCCGGGACTGAAAGACGAACTAGCTGATAAAGGAGCTGCGTCTATAGATTGGGTTGCAGATTATTCATTATACTTACAAGGTCGTTGGACACCTCGGTTTAAGTCAGAGATTATCAGTTGCGCCTGTACCCGAAATCTCCTGGAAGCTACTATCCGGAAGCGTTTGGCTGATGATCCGAAAGTAGAATTTAAAGAAGCAAGTTTAATTACTGGCTTGCTGGCAACTACTGATAACACAGCCGTGACAGGAGTTCAAGTTCGCAGCAGTGGAATCACAGAAAAATTACCTGCTCAATTAGTAGTCGATGCTAGTGGACGTGATTCTAAAGCACCTCAGTGGTTGCAAAGCTTAGGTTATGAGATGCCTCAAGAGACAAAGGTTAACTCTTTTTTAGGCTACGCCAGTCGCTCGTATCAGTCTCTTAGTCACAAACATGCAGATTACAAAGTATTGACTATGATGATGAAAGCTCCGGATAGTCCTCGCGGTGGTGTGCTGTATCAAGTTGAAAATGGTCAATGG
>JBBQRU010000046.1:0-34669 GCA_038214545.1 Cyanophyceae cyanobacterium
AAACCCAACAGCTTTCCTGGTGCTTTTGGCGCAGTGGAACCACTCTGAACCATCCCGAACTCAGTTGTGAAACGCTGCTGCGGCGACGATACTTTGGGGGTAGCCCCACGGGAAAATAGCTCGGTGCCAGGTTAATATTACGCGCATTAGCCTTTCTGAGTAATCGGGAGGGCTTTTGGTTTGGGGTGAGAGAGCTTTTTTGAAACGCGGAGGGAACGCGGAGGTTCGCGGAGTGACTCTTTGCGTTCCTCGCGCTTCAGACTTTAAGCGATCGCTGGCAATCCTGCTAGAGCCATTGCCATTTCTTCAATACTGTATTCAGTATCGCGCAACAATCCTGCTTGGTAATCCATGTACGCCTGCATATCAAAATGACCGTGACCGCATAGGTTGAAAAGAATAGTTTTGCTAACGCCTTCTTCCTTGCAGCGCAGTGCTTCGTCAATCGCAGCCTTAACTGCGTGGTTGGCTTCTGGTGCTGGTAATATCCCCTCAGCGCGAGCAAAGGTGAGTCCGGCGGCGAAACAACCAAGTTGGGTTTCTGCACGGGTTTCAACTAGTCCTAAATCTACAATATGGCTGAGTAAAGGTGACATTCCGTGATACCGCAATCCGCCTGCATGGATGCCTTGGGGAACAAAGGAACTGCCGAGGGTGTGCATTTTGACTAACGGTGTTAGATGTGCTATGTCTCCATAGTCGTAAGCATATTTACCCTTGGTCAATGTGGGGCAAGCGGCTGGTTCAACTGCGATAAATTTGATGTGGTTTTTCTCACCCCGTAATTGTGTACCCATGAAGGGAAAAGCAATCCCGGCAAAGTTACTTCCACCACCTGTACAACCGATAACAATATCCGGATAGTCTCCCGCAAGTTCCATTTGGGTGATAACTTCTTGCCCAATGATAGTTTGATGCAGCAGAACGTGATTGAGTACGCTGCCTAAAGCATATTTAGTATGTTCATCTTGTGCCGCCACTTCTACGGCTTCGCTAATTGCAATTCCTAAACTACCATTGGTATCAGGATATTCTCGGAGAACTTTGCGTCCAGATTCGGTTTCATTACTAGGGCTAGCTATTACCCGCGCCCCATAAGCTTCCATCAAAGCACGACGGTAGGGTTTTTGGTGATAGCTCACTTTCACCATGTAAACCACTATTTCTAAGTCAAAAAAAGTGCCAGCTAACGAGAGTGAGGAACCCCATTGACCTGCACCAGTTTCTGTAGTCAGTCGCTTCACGCCAGCTTTTTTATTGTAATAAGCTTGGGGAATAGCTGTATTGGGTTTGTGGCTACCCGCCGGACTGACTCCTTCATATTTATAGTAGATTTTTGCTGGGGTATCCAGGGCTTTTTCGAGGCGACGGGCGCGGTAAAGCGGAGTTGGTCGCCACTGACGGTAAATCGATCGCACTTCCTCAGGAATGTCAATCCAGCGTTCTTGACTTACCTCCTGCTTAATTAACTCCATTGGAAACAGAGGTTCTAAATCAGCAGGAGACAGAGGTTGACCAGTACCAGGATTCAGTGCAGGTGGCATTGGTGCCGGTAGATCTGCCTGGATGTTATACCAAGCTGTTGGCATTTGGTTTTCCGGAAGCATGTACTTGATCGTATCCATCAGACCTCTCAAATTATTTTGTTTAGGTATACTCCTTATATTTGTATAGGAAAATAAAAAAATTCTCTCCTGAACTTACAAATAATGATTATTTTTGCGGATTGAAAGTGCGCCAGATGACCACTGTGCATCCGCTAACACCGAAAATTACTGCTAGTGGTAAAATAATTGCATTTTCAATTTTGCTGACCAGAGGAATGCAAATGACCAGCATTCCGGTGCCACATGCCCAGATAATAGCGATAGCGGCAATTTTTGCCCCATAGCCAAACGGTTGTTCCATCATACTCCTACAGTAATTTTTGTCACAATTCAATCATGAAACTGTCTCGGAGATGAAAGTCAGCCTCCGTTCCTACATGAGTCAGCGCCCAATAACTCAACTGATTATTTAAATTGATGACAGTGGTGATGCCAATTTCCAGGGGTTGTTGGGAAACGATTTGCTCTAAATTAACATCTAGTGTAAGTGCTAAACCATCAGACTGAGACTGAAGACTAAAAGGAAGTTGAGCAAAAGCTGTTTCCTCTTGCATCCCTTGGCGATACCCATCAAAACGATAGACATTCCAGTTACCACTAGGGGAGAGATTGAATTCCCAATAGCGAGTAGAATTAGGAATACCTAGGAAAAACTCGAAGCAAGTATCTGCCCATAACTCATGCTTTCTCTCTGGTGGATCTGATTGTGGTGCGTACCGAGAGGCGTGCTGTGCTATCGCCACGTCTTGAAGATTGCCTCTCAATATGTAATGAATTGTAAAGTGATGAATATTGCGAGTGATATTACCAGTAATTTTGAGATCGGATGACTCACTATATGGAAAAGGTTGGAGAGAAAATGTCTGACCGTTCATTTCAGACCTTCAATGATAGTGCGGATTGTTGCTTCCTGAGATTCGATACTCTCAGTGAGCTTAAACTGAACGATCGCTCTGACTAAGTTATGTTCTGGATGCTTGACCTTAAAATAGACATTTCCGGCTAAATAGTCAGCAAAGAATCTCAATCCCAACTCAAAAGCAATCAGCCGAATCGCATCGTACATGTAGGCATAATCATCTAGAGTCAAAAACTCTTTGGCAACCGAAATATAACCTTGCAGGATACCTTCGCACAAGTCAGGTTCAAAACGAACACTATCCCACTCCTCGGTTTCTTCACCCGCCGGATTACAACCCGATCGCAAGCAGTCGCCAATATCATAATGTACTAACCCAGGTTTAACTGTGTCGAGGTCAATCACGCTCACCGCTTGCTGGGTAACAGTGTTGAACATGACATTATTAATTTTCGGATCGCCATGCATCAGTCGCAGCGGTAGCTTACCGGAACTTCTCGCATTTTCTAATACATGTGCCCAAGCGGCGCGATCGCTCACAAATTTGAGGCAATAATTTACCTCAGGAGAGTTACACGGGCTTTTGTGCGCCAGCACCTGATTGTAGTGCTGAAGGTAAAGCGGCGTAATATGGAACCCAACAAGAGTATCGGCGAGTTTTTCTGGGGGTAGGTCACTGATGAGATTATGGAACATACCCAAGGCGTAACCGATTTCTTGGGCGCGATGAATATCTTGTAGAGTATCGAAACACTCTGCGCCTTCAATAAAACTAATTGCTCGCCAAAATGAGCCATTAACATCTCGCCAATGATCCTGAGCATCAAGGGTCAGCAGTACGCGCGGTACTTCCCAAGCGCGATCGAGAGGAGTATGTTGTAACCGCTGGCAAACATGCCCAGTAAAAATACGCATATTCTGCATGACGAGTTGAGGTTGACAAAATACCTGCGTGTTGACGCGTTGCAGGACAAAATTTTGTTCCCTGTCAGAATCTAATGTTACCAAAAAAGTATCATTGATGTTACCATTACCTAAAGCTTTGATGCTCGTAATCTGATCCTGGGTGAATTGGTTAGCGATCGCTACCAAATTTTTTGTATCCTGCGTTTTAATTTTTGCTGTTATATTCATATTTGACCTATACTACTCCCTCATAAGTGCCCAAAGGCGATAGGAGACATCGTAGCCTAAGGGTCGAATCTGGTCTGTATAAAAAGTGTTGCGTTCTTTCAACGGGAACAAGTTCACGAAGTGTACCGAAGGCATAGAGGCTTGGTAGCAGTCCTCATGGTACTTTAAGATTACTGTCTATTATCATCAATAACCTTTTCCTAATGACCGGAGAGCAGAATCTTGGGCATTGAATTACGCAGTTTTGTATTTCTCGATAACCTCCAACCTCAACATGCAGCTTATATGGGAACGGTAGCCCAAGGTTTCCTGCCATTACCGGGAGATACATCGCTCTGGATTGAAATATCTCCCGGTATCGAAATCAACCGAATTACAGATGTAGCATTGAAAGCAGCATCAGTTCGTCCGGGAGTACAGGTAGTAGAACGACTATACGGTCTATTAGAAGTTCATTCAGGCTCATTTGGGGAAACGCGTTCTGCAGGACAAGCCATTTTGGAGACATTAGGAGTCCGCAAAGAAGACGGTCTCAAACCGCGTGTGGTTTCTAGCCAGATTATCCGCAACATCGACGCCTACCAAACACAACTCATCAATCGCACGCGCCGAGGACAGTTACTACTAGCAGGACAAACGTTATATGTATTAGAAGTTGAGCCAGCTGCTTACGCTGCACTAGCGGCGAATGAAGCAGAAAAAGCAGCGGCGATTAATATTCTGGAAGTTCAAGCTGTCGGGAGTTTTGGACGGCTGTACTTAGGTGGACAAGAACAAGATATTCTCGCAGGTGCTCAAGGAGCATTAGCTGCAATTGAAAGTGTCGCTGGTCGGGCAAGAATTCAAAGTGGACGTCAGGAGTAAGAGGTGAGATCATGGCAAATCTTGAGCATCTAGCTTTATTAAGAGCAGGTGCAGTCACATGGATTGAGTGGAGACAAAAAAATCCCCAGATTGAACCGGATCTGGTGGCGGCGAATTTATCCGGGGACAACCTCAGAGGCGCTCAACTCCAGAGTGTAAAAATGAACAGAGTCGATCTGAGTCAGGCAATACTTGTGCGAGCAAACCTGAGTGGTGCTGACCTGAGTAGTGCTAATCTCAGTGGTGCAAAACTGATGGAAGCTAAAGCGACGGCGACTAACTTCAGCGTGGCTAACTTCAGCGGTGCGACACTTACCCATGCCGATTTAAGCCATGCGAATCTGATTGGTTCTGACTTGAGTCAGGCAAATCTTCAAGGTGCAGCGATCGCTGATGCTAACCTAATTGGCACCGACTTCCGAAATGCTAACTTACGAGACGCCGATTTAGGTTCAGCGCAACTGAGTCGGAGTAATCTCAGTTTTGCGAATCTGATAGCAGCCAACTTGATTGCGGCTGATTTAAGTAAAGCCAACCTGTACGAAGTAGAAGCGATCGGCGCTTACCTTTACAAAACAAACCTCGAAAAAGCTAATCTCACCCAAGCACACCTGAGCGGTGCATACCTATTTCGAGCTAACCTTTTCGATGCTGACTTGAGCCGAGCTGACTTGACATGGACAAATCTCAGAGAAGCCAATTTGTCAAGAGCTAATCTCAAAGGAGCCAAATTAGTAGGAGCGAAAATAACTATATCGCAAGTCAAGTCTGCATATAACTGGGAAGAAGCTAAATACGACGATGACCTGCGACAAAAATTAAGCCTACCCTAACCTATCCATTAAACGTTAAACTCAAAACTTCTCCACTCCGCGAAGAACTCCGCGCCCCCTCCGCGAAGAACTCCGCGTTTCAAAACCGAACAGGCACCTGCACACCAACCCCCACACTCAGATCATTATCAGCCCTAACCCTAAGACTCTGAAAAGGCGCTGAACCAACTCGATTCGTCACATATCCTTGCAATTGCAGACCAGCCGGAATGCCGGAAATAGAAGGAAACCAGCGCAAACCAACAATCCAGGGAATAGCATTCTCACGGCTGTTACCAATCAAAGCATTACCTCTACCAGTAAAGTTGACACCTGCTTCAGCAATCCCATCCAGATTTTTGATGAGAGGAACAGAACCGCCAACGTTGAACCCAGCAAGTTCCAACCCACTACGCTGAACATATCCCAAGGTAGGAGTTAACCAAACGGCACTGCCACCATGAAATTGATAGTGCATCGGCGCAGATAGGGTGACGATAAATAATTCTCCCTCTTTTTCATTACTAAATGCAAAACCACCCTTTTTCAAACCTCGCTGTTGGAAATCACGGGGATTATTATTGATTAAGTTAACAAGCACATTATTAGAGCGTCCGATGGTAAACGCGCCACTCAAAGTAAATGGCTGACCATCGGTTTGACGCAAAAAGTTAATTTTACCGCTAAAGCCTAATTCAGACTCATCTGTAGTGCCAGGAACGCTGTCAACAAAAGCACCAATTTCTAAATCATCAAGCAGTCCATATCGGAATCCGGTAAATGTTCCTTCACTGTCTTGTTGGGCATTCAATACCAACTGTTGACTAGCAACTGTACCACCATCTAAGAAACCAAATCCAGCCATCGCATTTTGTGTACGATGTGGAGTGGAACCAAAGTGTTGCGGATATTGGCGATTAGCACCAGAGACTCCTGGTAAAAACGTCACACCAAAACCCACAGAAGGATATTCTCTATCTGCCACGATAGATAGGGCACCTGTATTGCCTAAAGTGTTAGAAACAAATAGATCTGTAGCTAAGCGCGGATTAACCAAATACCGCAAGCCAGCATTAAAAGCAACAAATCGAGCCGTCGCCCCTGTATTGCGATTAATCGTGTTATTGCCTGTGAACGGTACAAAGGCATCACCCCATAATAAAAGTCTGGGATTGAGTCGATAACTGACACCTGTTGCCAATCCAAAGGTAGTGCCAAAAGAGCCTGGTTTGTCTATAGGTGCCGTGTGTAAATACAAGGCATTATTTTCTGGTAAAAAGGCAACTTTAGGAGAAACAGTAAACTGCAAGCGCTTATTGGCTTGGACTGTAAAAGGCAATTCTACGGAAGTCACGATGCTATCGTTAAGTCCGTTAGAGACGACACCACGAGTTGCACTAGTAAAATCGTAAGGACGACCGCCATTTCCTAAAGAAGCCGCAATTACACCACTGAGAGCTTGCGTACCATTTTTATTCTGCCAAAGTCTTTGTTTTGCCTGGAGAGTGAATTCTTCAAAGAAGTTAGGACCATAGCCATCAGGATTAATTCTTTGAGCAGAGTAAGGTCCTTGCCTAACGGGACCAGAGTTATCAACTGTCTGTGAATCTAAAGTAATTTCTAGACCATTAGTCACACCCCAGCTTACGCCCAATGTTGGCTGTCCTGTTAAACCAACACTACGTTCTGTCCCAGGAGGAAAACTTTGACGGTAACGGGTATTGACGACAATCTCTCCTTGTCGCAATTGCTGTGCTGTTGCTAATCCAGGGTGACGAGTTAGTAAGAGACTCTCTGGTGTGTGGGTTTTGTCAGGCTGTATACTCGATGCTTGGGATATCACCGTTGGTTTTTCCGTCGTAGTCTGCGAAGAGATTGGTGTGTTCTGAACCATCTTCGAGACTAGAGCGATCGCTTGCGGGAGTGACTGTCCAGGTAAAACCGCCGTATATATTTGGTTGTCCTGTTCCCACATCATCGACTTCGACCCTTCTATTAAATACCCTTGAATTTGATTGGGTAGGGCTAAAGCTGTTGCTGCTTGATGTTTCTTAAATTCTTCTTGAACACTGGCTGAAGTTTTTGCTGCTACTGTAAAGCTACCCGACAAGCAAGATGGAAGTTGAGCAACGCAAGTAAATACACTTACAGTTAAACCAGCCGAGGTTGGCGATGAGACGACAACTTGGTCAGTGGACGCAACAGGTGGCAAACGCATCACCCATCCTGGAGGTAGCGCTGTGCTGACTTGCGCCTTCACATCCGATTGCCCGGTCGAATTAGTTGGGCTGGGATTTGCCGCAGCTCGATAGTTTAATCCCTGTACAGACAAAAATATACTTGTATAAAGGAGAATTTTCCAAATACGCATAAAAGTTTCTGTTGAAGTGAGTATATATATTTAGTCTGATGATTTTTAGTAACAAATCACACTCAACAGGATAGTCAAATATTTCAAGTAAAGAAGTTATAATCTATACTTAAACCTAGAACTTTATCTTGGAATATTTATTATTAGAAATTAACTTTATATATTATTTAGAGAAACTTTATTCACAGAGATTTTGCATCATTTTCAAGACTGTATATCTCACGCAAAGTCGCACCAGCGCAGCGCTAGCGTCAGCGAAGCGAAGGCGTCAGCCGTTAGCGTCAGCGCAGCGAAGCCGTCAGCGAAGCGAAGCCGTCAGGCGTCAGGCGTTAGCCGTCAGGCGTTAGGCGACAGCCGTTAGCCGTTAGCGTCAGCGCAGCGAAGGCGATAGCCGTTAGCGTCAGCGCAGCGAAGGCGATAGCCGTTAGCGTCAGCGCAGCGAAGCCGTTAGCGAAGCGAAGCCGTCAGGCGTTAGGCGTCAGGCGTTAGGCGTTAGGCGTTAGGCGTTAGATGCCAAGAAGAACACCTTTGCGTCTTTGCATGAGCCTCACCCCTCAAATTGTCGCCAACACAAATACAAAGCCCGTGGGACGTGGAAGCAACCTTTCCATTTACCGCCTTTGAGATTTAACAATACTTCCCCGCGCCGATTGAGGTAGCCAAACCACTCACCATGTTGGGGATCGGCGAAGTGCGACCAGGTGTAATCGTGCATTTTTTGATACCAATCCCAACATTCCTCTCGCCCCGTCAAGCGATAACCCATTGCGAGTGCGACTAACGACTCTAAATGCACCCACCACAATTTTTGATCCCATTCCAATTGTTGAGGTGGTGTACCAGCGGCATCGAGAAAGTAATATAATCCGCCATAGTCATGATCCCAGGCAAAATCGAGGGTATTTAAGACTATGTCAACGGCTTGATTAATTGTTTGAGTATCCTGGCGACGACGGGCGATGTCCATAATGAACCACATGGCTTCGATGCCGTGACCGGGGTTAATTAGTCGTCCTTCAAAACAATCAATCGGAGAACCGTCAGGGGCAACATTTTCGGACATTAAGCCTCGTGGGTTGAGGAAATCGGTCATTACTTCCTGAACGGTTTGAGTCAAGACATTCTCCAAGGTCTCCACAGGTAGCAACCATTCCATTTCCAGTGTGAGGTTAGCTAAAATCATTGGGACTGCCAAGGATTTCATTGGGCGTGTACCTGGATAGGTTTTGTTGTAATGACCTTTCGGGTTATCCTGGCGGCGCAAGACATTGTTGTAAGCCGCTATAGCGACATCTTTTGCCCAGTCTTCACCACAGGCTCGGGCATATTGGCTAAAAGCCATCGCCGCAAAGCAATCAGAGAAGATATTGTAGGGTTGTACTAACGGTTTACCTTCACGAGTCAGGGCAAAATACCAATTACCATTAGCGTCCCGACCGTGTTCCGCAAGAAAATGTGCCCCATTGCGGGCGATTGAATACCAGGCTTCCCGTTTTTCGAGTTGGTTGTAAAGCATGGAGAAAGTCCATACCTGACGATTTTGCAGCCAGATAAATTTGTCTGTGTCGTAAATCTTACCATTGCGATCAAGGCAGGTATAATACCCTCCTTGTTCCCAATCAAGTGAGTATTTTTCCCAAAATGGGAGGACATCGTTGAGCAGCGCATTTTTGTAAAGTTCCGCCAGTGCCTTAAAATCATGCGCCATCATGTTCCACCAAAACCAACTACGTTAATTATCATCCAATACAGTTCAGTTAAGTTAAGCATTTTTCCTTTTCACGGGATAAATTAAATCTTCTCGCGTACTCCTTAACAAAAAACCCCAGTCCAAAAGAACCAGGGTGACAATCGTAAATACACGCATTTTCACCGAGCGTGAAATCTTTCTAACAACTGTTCGCGAGACAATTGCAATAACAAAGGCATAAACTCAACTGATGGTAAGATAAGTATATTGTCAATAGTCGCCACTAATTGCTCGTCTAACATCCCAAACCGAGCGCGGAGTAGGTCTTCAATTATAGTACGCTGCCCTTGCTGAACTCCTTGCTGAACTCCTTGCTGAACTCCTTCTTGCTTAGCCTCTGCTAATTGCTCTGTGTAAAGGGGTGATAAATTCATAATTAAACTCCTATCTTCCTTGTTGATATCAAGACTTGCTTCTAATGTTGACTTCAAATCTGCTAACAATTCTATCGCAACAACACGTAAAGGGTGGTTTACAGGTAATGCTTCTAACTCAGCTATTGCCCGTTGTTGAACTTTTCCTCTACCCAAAAGCCGCATCCATAAAGTAGATGGTGTAGACGGTAGCTGATGTATCGCTATCACCGCTCCTCTCCAGTAGTCACCGAAAAAGTAGATGCCCGGTAGGCTATTATCTTGGTCAATTATAGCTCTAAAACCTTTTTGCATCGATTTCGAGATTGTTGGTGAGAGAATCCACAATCTCGGTAAGTCAGCTTCAACGATCCGAATTTTATTAGCTTTGCTGTCGCGTTGTAACTCGGAAAACACGTCAAATAGCTTGCTCGTACAACTGCGAATTTCATCAATTGTTGCCGCATTGCGGAATGGCTCAAACAATGCTGGGGTTGTAGCAAATTCTCCTAACATCGTCAGTAGTTGTTGATTTTCTACTGGTTTAAGTGTTGGGGTGAATTGTAGGTCTATTTCTCGCGTTTCCCCGGCAACTTTCTTGCTGGTTTCTACCTCTCCAAATGGCAACAGCAATTCTTTTAGATAATCTTTGGCAAAGCGATCGTATGGGAATCTAGTCATGTCTATTTTTTTGAGTTGTACGTGTCAAACTTATCTGTGTCGTAAACTTTTACATAGCGATCAAGACAAGTATAATCACCCCCCTGTTCCCAATACAGGGAATATTTTTCCCAAAAAGGCATAACATCATCGAATAACACATTTTTGTCAAGGTTCCGCAAGTGCCTTAAGGACTCATAAAGAATGAAATAGCCCTGCTAGATAGACCTATCGCCGTAAAAAAGTACCTCTTCCCTTCTTCCTTAGCGTCCTAACGCCTGACGGCTTCGCTTCGCTAATGCGTCCTTTGCGGTTAAATTTGTGAGTTTTCTCGCTTGGTTTTAAGTCAAAAGCCGGTTAATCTGGTTGAGGAGTTCAATAGCATAAAAACACCACGCATGAATCGAAAACTTTTGTGGGCTGGTACAGCCTTGCTGACTACAGCTTTAGTTATGCCTTTAGCCTCCCGTCCGGTATTGGCGAAGCAGTCAACTCAAGCTATCCCGCAGGTGAATAACCCAACTAACCGCACTGTAGCTGCAAATAACACGGGTCTAGCACCCAACAATTTGCGGATTGCTAGAGTTCAGCCCCATGAAATTCAAGGGCGCATGGCGGCTACCTTATTGGTGCGGAATATTCCGGTTCTGACTTTTATCGGTTCTAGTTCCGCGTCTAGTAACGATGTGCGACAACTTAACGCCCCGATTTTTCAAGCTACAGCCGCAGCGGCGCAAATCAACCAGATGAATCTGGATCATGTTGATGCTAGTACTATTCAGGCTGTGTGGGAGTCTTCTAAGGACTCTCATAAAGCTGTGAAAGGTTCGACGGCTGGACGTTATGTGATTAAGATTAAAGATACTGAGTTAGTTGAGATCAATGCTTTGACTCGACTGCCGGATACGATTAGCGATCCTGCTAAAGACGCGCTGCAAGCAAGTAACCGTCTACGGGCTTTAATTGGGAATGCACCGGCTTTAGACGAAATTGCTGGGAAAAAAGTTAAGTTACCTGAAGATAGATTTTTAGCCCAACTTTCTCTGGGTCCGTTACAAATTAAATATAGTTCCGGTGGGTTGGCTTCTTGGTATAGTTTCCATGATAATGGTGTCCAAACTGCCAGCGGTCAACCTTATAACGAAAATGAACTGACAGCAGCCCATAAAGATTTACCTTTTGGGACTAAGGTGCAAGTGACCAATTTACAAAATGGTCGCTCTGTGGTAGTGAAAATTACCGATCGCGGTCCTTATGTTGAGGGAAGAATTTTAGATCTTTCTACCGCTGCTGCTGGATTAATTGGCATGATTGAGCATGGGGTTGTACCTGTACAGCTGGATATTCTCAGTCCCTCTGCACCTGTGGCGATGAAACTAAATAAGCGTGAGGAATAATTTGTAGAGGCGCGATTTGCGTCTCTATATGTTTATGTCAATACCTAACTGGATCACATTTTCGCGTCTCTTGGGGTTGCCGTTTATACTTTATGGTTTGCACAACCCGACAGAGACGGGGAGGTGGGTGTGTTTGGCGATTTTTCTGATTGCTGCAGCTACAGATTGGTTAGATGGTTATTTAGCCCGGAAACTTAACCAAGTTACGGAATTGGGTAAGTTTTTAGATCCGTTGGTGGATAAGTTATTGGTTCTCGCGCCTTTACTCGCTTTGATTGAGTTGGGAGTCGTGCCTGCTTGGGGTGTATTTTTAATCTTGGGTAGAGAGTTAGCGATCGCTGGTTGGCGGGTGAGTCAACCGACAATTGCGGGGGCAAATATTTGGGGAAAATTAAAGACAGTTAGTCAAATAGTTGCGATCGCGTTGTTGATTGCGCCGCTACCTCAAGTGTGGGAAATTCCGTCTCTTGTCGCCTTTTGGGTTTCTGTCGCTTTGACTTTAATTTCTGGGGTAGTTTATTTGCTACCGCCTGGGTTAGAGCAAAAGGAGAACTAATTGTTGGTTCGTAGTAGCGCTTTAGCGCACTAGATCTAGAGCAAAAGGAGAAACTTTTGGTTCGTAGTAGCGCTTTAGCGCACTAGATCTAGAGTAAAAGGAGAAACTTTTGGTTCGTAGTAGCGCTTGAGATAAGAGTGCGCTAAAGCGCAACTACGAACCTGGATTTGTTTGTGCGAACCTAGTTAGACCTTCCTGGCGCTGCATTTCCCAAGCTAAAGATGTGTGTACAATTTTATCGAGGTCGTTGTATTTGGGTTGCCATCCAAGTACCTGACGGATTTTGTTGGCACAAGCTAAGACGCAGGCTGGATCTCCGGGACGGCGATCTGTTTCAATTACGGGAAAGTCTACGCCAGAAATTGCTTTTACCCGTTCGATGACTTGGCGGACGCTATAACCTTGCCCATAGCCGCAGTTGAGAACTTGACTTTCATTGCCCTGCTCCAAATAGCGTAAAGCATCTAAGTGGGCTGTGGCTAGATCCTCAACGTGGATATAGTCCCGAATCCCGGTACCATCCGGTGTGGAAAAATCGGTGCCAAAAATTCGTACCCCTGGTTTGCGCTTCAAGGCTGCATCACAGGCAACTCTGACCAAGTGAGATGCATTCGTTGACATCTGCCCGATTCGTCCACCAGGATCGGCTCCGGCGACATTGAAGTAACGTAGAATTACGTAACGCATTTGGGAAACTGCCCCGTGATCCTGAATCAGCCACTCACTCATCAGCTTGGAACGTCCGTAGGGGTTAATGGGCTGTGTTGGTGTCAATTCGGTGACGGGATTTTCCTTTGGTTCTCCATAGACTGCGGCTGTACTGGAAAAGATAATTCGGTTGACACCCATAACGCTACAGCACCGAACTAAGTTCAGGGTATTTCGGGTGTTGTTGGTGTAGTAGTCTAAGGGATGGGCAACTGATTCTGGGACAATCAGGCTGGAGGCGAAGTGCAACACTGCACTAAATTGATGTTTGGCAAATATTTGGTAGAGATGCTCAATATCAGATAGATCGCCTTTAATCAGTTCTCCGTAGAGTACTGCCTTTGCAGAACCTGTAGAGCAATTGTCGTAGACCACCACATCGTAACCAGCTTCACCTAGCTGGCGGACTACGTGGGAGCCGATATAGCCTGCACCGCCAGTTACTAATACTTTTGCGTTCATCTGCCTTTTCCTAGTAAAACAACTCGGACAGTTTTAAAGGCGATCGCTAAATCCAACCACAAGGAATAGTTCTTGATGTAATAGAGGTCGTAAGCTAGTTTTTCGTAAGCATCTTCGACTGATGCACCGTAGGGATATAAGACCTGTGCCCAACCAGTAATTCCGGGTTTGACTAAATAGCGAACGTCGTAGTAGGGAATTGCTTCTTTGAGCTTGGCGTCAAACTCTGGTCGTTCTGGTCGGGGGCCAATCAGGCTCATTTCGCCATGCAGGACGTTCCAAATCTGTGGTAGTTCGTCGATTCGCATCACGCGCAGCCAATACCCGACTCTGGTAATGCGCGGATCGCGTGTACTTGCCCATTGTGCGCCGCGTTTTTCTGCATCCTGATACATGGAGCGGAATTTGTAAACCCGAAACGGCTTGCCATTCAGCCCTGTACGTAACTGGCTGTAGAGTATTGGTCCTGGACTATCTAACTTAATGAAGAGGGCTGTCAGCAGCATGAGTGGAGACAGAACTATTAGCAGTAACCCTGTAGCGAGCACGTCGGTAACTCTTTTCAGCTTCAGGCTGAAATTACCAGACACGAGGTAAAAACCAGTATTAAAGGTAATCCATGTATCTTGGAGCAAGGAGGATGGTAGTTTGTACCACAAGGCTTCGTAAATATCTGGTAGCTTGTAGATGGGAATACCTTGCAAGCGTAGTTGCATTAACTGCTGTACGTGGGTTGCGGATAACTCCTTTTGGGTGGCTACTACCACTCCTGACCAAGACTTTTGACTCCACTCAGGCAAGTCACTGAGGTCGCCGACACAATTTAACTGAGTCTCTTTGAGGTCGGCGGTGTCTTGAGTATCGGCTAGCAGGAATAATCTTCCCAGCGGGTTCATCTCTGAGAGTTTTTGGGCAAATTCCAGGGCATTTTCGCCTGCACCTAACATCAGCCAAAAATTTTGTTGTTGCTGCGATCGCACCCAGCTTACTGCTAACAACCGTAAGATAACAGCTAAAATTGTAAATAATGCCAAGCTGGACAGGACGATGCTGCGATTCAGCAATGGGTTTTGTCCCCAAGCACCAAAAAGGTAAATTAGGGCAGCGGTGACGCCAGCAATAATTGTATTACTGATGATGATGCGAGCGGGAGGGCGTAAACCAGCAATTTGTGTATCTGGACGGTAGGCGGAAGCCAAGTAAAGTCCAGCCACAACTAATAAGATAAAAGCGTAAATTAATGGATCGAATATATATAATGGTTGATTGAGGTACAACTCAAAGCTAAACCCCAAACAAATAAATAAGCCAAAAATATCTGCTAACAAAAGAATTATCGGCAGAATATTTAATATTTTATAAAGCTCGATGCTTACTCCTTCGCGATCAATATATCTGCTAGTATCCATTACCTGTATTATTTGGGTATAAGGTTTATAGCCAGCCGAGAATATACTCCAGCGACACTTGCTGAAATTAATGAGTTTTCTCAAACTATATGTTTCAGAAATCTTTTACGTAATTCTATCAGGGTAAAATTATTAAATGGGTATGCAAAACTACTAGTGAGTTCGCTGTTTTTTATGCCGTCGCTAAATTTATTACGCAATATTACTTACAAGTAATTTATGCTTATATCTTCAACAGAGAATTTTGGGGTTGAGATGTATCGTTGATTACTAAATAGTTAGGCACAAAGAAACAAAGGGGGAGCATCTCAATGCGTGCAAATTCACTCTCAGGCTCAAGCCTGGAGCTATACGAACAAAGCCTGCCTTCGCAGGCTATATATGTAAATTAGCCTGCGAAGGCAGGCTTTGTTCGTATAGCCACACCCTTAAGGGTGTTGGTTACAAAAGTGAGATGCTCGCCATGAACTTAAATTTGTAAAATCTATAGAATTTAAGTTGTTAATTATACTAAAACTCGGATTATTTGTTACTTAAAATATTTTAGTCAAAAAATATAAGCATACTTACGTATTTGTTAAAAAAAATACAAACATTTGATATTGTCTGTTCTAAGATAAATTCCGAAGCTATATAAACAGATAAGTTTTTTTGGGCTTTACACCAAGTAAAGGTCTTTTTATCCCAATATCCAAGGGAGTGTCTTATCTTTATCATCTCTATTATAAGTAGACCAATAATTACGCTGAGAGATGCCGAATAATAGTGTATGTCCTGATAGCAATATAAATTTATAATAAAAGCAGTATGTCGCTCCAAGAAGACCAAGATTCCGTAGATTTCAAACAATATCTGCTGACCCTGAAAAAGCATTGGCTAGCGACAGCAGTTGTAACTGGCTCTATTTTTGGATTAACAGTACTTTTCACCTACTCGCAAAAACCAGTTTACGAATCAGAAGGCAAACTGCTTTTTAATAAAACGAATCGTACCTCCTCACTGATAGATGTGAGTCAAAAAATCGGCGAACTTAGCGGTTTGACTCAACAGAGTAACCCACTAGAAACAGAAGCAGAGATTATCCGCTCCTACCCAATTATTCAAAAAACTATTACCGATTTACACTTGAAGGATCAGCAGGGTAAATCCTTAGAAACGGAGAAGTTTCTCAAAACACTAAAGGTGAAAGCTGTCAAAGGTACGGATGTGTTGGCACTTTCCTATAGCAGCACCAATGTGCAAGAACCAGTAACGGTGCTCAACACGTTGATGGCTAATTATCTGGAAAATAATCTTCGCAATAATCGAGCGGAAGCAACAGCAGCGCGGAAGTTTTTAAGCACGCAATTGCCTCAGGCTGAAGCAAAAGTGTTGCAATCAGAGTTGGCTGTCCGCCGGTTTAAAGAAGCAAACAAAGTGGTTGCCCTAGAAGAGGAAGCAAAAGTAGGGGTGGGTAAGCTCGGCGACTTATCAGACCAGATTACCAAAGCCCAATCTAATTTGGCAGATAGCAACACTCGTTCCAAGGCTTTGCAAGATGAATTGGGATTGAATAGGCAGAAGGCTGTAGCGCTTGCGAGCTTGAGTCAATCTAATAGCGTACAGCAGGTGCTTACAGAATACCAGAAGGTGCAAGACCAATTAGCTGTGGAGCGGACTAAGCTACAAGAGCAGCACCCAACGATTGTCAATTTGGTTTACAAAGAAGCAGCCTTGAAAAAGCAATTGGGACTGCGAGTAGCCCAAACTGTAGGCGGGCAGTCGCTACCAGAAAACAATTTGCAGTTCGGAAAACTGAAGCAGGACTTGACTGCAGCATTTGTGCAAGTAGAGGTCGAACGCTTGGGATTGCAGAAACGAGCTGTTGTTTTGGGGGAGGCATACTCATCCCAACAGCGACGCTTGACTGTCTTACCTAGACTAGAACAAATTCAGCGACAGCTAGAGCGACAGTTAAAAGTGGCGCAATTGACTTATGAGCAACTGCAGAAGCGAATGCAAGAAGTTCAGTTGGTGGAGAACCAAAATGTCGGTAATGTCCGCGTGATTTCTGAGGCATTAGTACCCAAAAAGCCTATTTCTCCCAAAGTTCCCCTGAACTTGGCGCTAGGTGGATTTTTGGGAATTTTACTGGGTGTAGGAACGGCTTTGATTTTAGAGAGTATGGATAAATCTCTGAAAACTGTTGAGGAAGCCAAGCGGATTTTGGGCTATCCTGTGTTGGGTAGAATTCCTTATCTGGCACAAACAGCCGGTAGTAAAGGGACTTTAGATCTGCCGATGAGGGACGATCCTTATTCGCCTGCGAGTGCAGCTTTTGAGATGCTGCAAAATAATTTGGGTTTTACTGTTAGCGATCGGGAGTTGAAAGTAATTGTCGTGAGCAGCACAACTCCTGGTGAGGGGAAGTCTTTTGTTGCTGCTAACTTGGCGGTGGTGAAGGCGCAGTTAGGACAACGAGTGCTGTTGATTGATGCCGATATGCGTCGTCCTCGTCAAAATACAGTTTGGGAACTACCCAATCTCAAGGGGTTAAGCAATGTCCTCGTTAATCAGGTTGAGGTTGAGCCGGCTGTACAATCTGTATTGGTTAACTTAGATGTTTTAACTGCTGGGACAATTCCTCCTAACCCAGCAGCACTGCTAGATTCGCAGCGGATGGCTGCATTGGTGCAAGAGGCTGCCAAAGACTATGATTTTGTAATTATCGACACTCCACCACTGACTTTATTCCCGGATGGGTTAATGCTGAGTAAGTTAGCAGATGGAATATTGCTGCTTGTACGTCCTGGTGTGGTTGAGTCTGATACCGCTGCTACTACGAAGGCGCTGCTGGAGCAGTCTGGTCAGCGGGTTTTAGGTATGGTGATCAATGGTGTTGCTAATAGTGGAACTAAATATGGTGGGTACTACTATAAAGAAAAAGGGTCTGACAAGAAAGAGATGAGAAAGGTGGATATTCCAAAGATTCGTATTTCTTGAGGATGTAATTGCTAAAAATCAGCATATTGAGAGAGTGCAATTGTCTGGAACTATTATTCTAACGACCATTATGATTTTATCCGCATCTTGCTGCCCTCTTCAACTACAGATCCAACTATAAAAATTAAGTATCGGCTCAATAAGTCGGGTAACGAAGAAAAATGAAAAAGATCGGGGTAATTGAATCTAATTTTAAGAGAGCCAACGGACTCTGGGAAAGCTAGATTTCCAACATATAAAAATGAATATGCATGGTGTTTACTAATATTTAAGGATTGAATTGTGTAAGACTTAAAAAAGTATTTATCGAAAAGTTATCAACAAGTAATGCTTTTATGTATATCGTCACTCAGTACCAAATATCAGGAAACATGTAATCTTCTCTGAAGGGATAAAATAATGGCTATAATACAGGCATGATAAGCTTATTAGACATCAGATATTGTTGATAATAATTCTGCTTATTACGCTTTCATCTCATTAGTTAATTGACAAAATCTATACAATTTAGAATCAAATTTACCCTGAAATGGTTCATTTAAGATAACTTATCTACCATTAAATTATGTAGAGACGCGACCAACTGCGTCTCTATACAGCCTAAATTCCAACCGTTCAGTTAAGGCTGAACGGTATTGAAGTATAAATATCAGATAAACGCAGGTAATATGGAATCACCTTCTCCAGCTAAACATTTTAGATATCTTGATGGGCTGCGTGCTGCTGCTGCAATATTTGTGGTTATTCATCATGCGTTATTACAAATTGATTTTACCCATCAACCATTAATCGGTTTGCAGAAACTTATCTACATTTTTATTTATGGTCGTTATGCTGTAGATTTGTTCATTGTTATTTCAGGGTTTTGTTTAATGTTACCCGTTGCTAAGGGCGATGGGACTATTCGTGGTGGAGCGATATACTTTTTCAAGCGAAGGGCTTGGCGAATTCTTCCAACTTACTACTTTGCAATGGCATTGTCATTACTATTGATCTGGCTATTAGTCAACAAGAAAACAGGTACCCACTGGGACATCAGCATACCTGTAACAGAAAAAAGTTTTTTCACACATATTTTTCTAATCCATGATGTATTTGGCAATGATTTTAATATCAACCACGCTTTTTGGTCTATTGCTGTTGAGTGGAGAATATATTTTCTCTTTCCAGTGTTAGTTTTGAGTTGGCGTAAACTTGGTCCAATATTAACTACAATTATGGCACTTTTATTTTCATATATTTTATTTGAATTATGTAATCGAATAATAGGATCTTCTCTTAATGCTCATTACATTGGTCTGTTTACAATGGGTATGTTAGGTGCAAGTATAGTGTTTTCTTGCAATAATTCATTGTGTCGTCTAAGAAGTTTATCTTGGGGATATATTACTGTATTTATGACAGTAATAATTATTCTTATCTCCCCTAATTATGATGAGCCTTTTCGCCAAGAGTTATATATTGTAAAAGATTATTTTGTTGGTCTGTGGTCTATGTCATTTCTTATTATGATTTCATTTGAAGATCGCAATTGGATATCGAGATTTTTAAGTTGTAATTTGATGACTTTTATCGGAACTTTTTCTTACAGTATTTACTTAATTCACGCGCCTTTATTGCAAATTTTCTGGCAATATTTATTTTCACCATTCAAAGCACAGCCTTGGTTAATGTTTGCATCCCTATCTATCTTTGGTACACCAGCTATTATTGGATTATCTTACATTTTTTTCTTAGCTTGTGAGCAACCATTTATTAGCAAGCGTAAAAAAATATTAGCCTAGCTTGTAATAGCGGGGTAGATGAGCAGTCATATGTGCGACCCAAAGCGCACAGGAGAGTGAAATCAAGAGAAAGTTCCTAGGCTAGTATCCAAACCCGTATTTCTCGGCTCGACTTTATTCAATTACGCGGCATAAACAGCAATTTCCCGCAAACGTTCAAACAAAGGGCAAGGTACTTTTAGCACCTCAAAGGATTCATGAGACATTGAAAAAGTGCTAGCCCATAAAAATCGCCGCACTAAAGCTAATGCATCCGAAAAACTAGGCAGTTATTTAGAGTACCAAACTGTCTACTGGAGTTTAGACTAACGTATGATATCATGTCCGGTAGCATAACCATAATTAAGCTACAACTTGAGGTCACCAATGGAAATTTGTCAAACCTTGAACTAAATCTTGCTGTTGGAGTAATTGTTGACAGCGATTAAATAAAATTTCCTCTAGTTTATCAAGATTTTTAAATGTACGGTTAGCAATCGGCTCCTAAAAGTGAGTGACCATAGTCTTTCCGCTGGTTGAAGTTCTGGAGAGTGAGATCAATACGGTTCGGTTAAGCTTTAAGCAGTATTAATTACAGAGAAGGTGGGTGTGGCAATTTTGGTTCCTGCTCCCTTCTGTATCGGCTTCTTGGAGGGAAACTTAGCTCTAGTTTTTTTTACTACTCGCGGGTTAGTTCTTCCTTCACGCTTTGGTATCTGTTTGTCAAGAATTTCACACGCAAGCCAAGTTAAAAAAAAGGTATTTCTTCTGGCTCAAGACATTGAAATTTGGGAATAGCACGACGCACTACATTAAGGGTTCAAGTAAAACTTAATCGCAAAGGGGTGATTTGAGTGTGTTCAGCAACTTGAAAAATCAGTAAACGCACAGCCCAATGTCCAAGAAGCCAGCCATATACTTCCTGAACAACTTCACGGGGATTTAGAGAACGAATTGGAGTTTTGCGACCCAAAAGATGGACTTTTAATTCATCAATGGTGTTTTCAACTTCCCAACGTTTGTGATATTCTGCCGCCAACAATAAAGCGGGAAACAGGGCAATATCCATCAAACTAGTAATCAAACGGTAAACTTGTGGCTCGGAATCAGTATCAATAGTGTATTCAATTACGCGCACCATGATTTTTGTGCAACCTTTTTTCTTTGATTTACCGTCAGGTGCAATCCACGACAGATAAGAGCCATCCTCCAAGACTCTATCCACTGAGAATTTAACATTCTTCGGCACTCGTCCCAAGTAATCACATTTTTGTGCAAGAGTTGCTTTTACCATTGCATAAGAATGTAATCCCCTGTCCCACATGAGTAACATTTCTTGCGTGACTGACCGTAGCAACTTCTTGACCCTCACTCGCTCGCCAATGCGATAAGGACACATCAATGCATCTACAATCAAATGCGTTCCGGCTTCAATCAGCAACACTAAGCAAACTTTGGGAAAAGCTGCTTGAGTACCAGGACGTGTTGCTGGATACCCAAAAACTCTGGCATTTGCTTAAGTATCGGGTACGTCGAACACTGTTCCATCCACTGCCATTATCCGCCGTCCTCCAAGAAAAGCCCCTGGAGTCTGGACTGTTGCTTTTGGGCTGACTACTATCTGGAACAAACGACTCATCACCTGAGGTCCAATGCGTTGTCGTGCTTCGGTAATTGACGATTTGCAAGGTATTCGCTAATACGCTCCGATTCTTACCCAAGCTTCACTTAAACCATCTACTAAATTTTTCAGTACTGTTCTCATTGAAACTGACGACCATAAACTCATGGCAATGATCAGACAGACAATTAGATGTGATGGTAAAGCTCGTTTTCGCTCTTCATTGCTATGTGTCTCCGCAATCGCTCGTTCAATAGCAACTGATGGAATAGCAGTTTCTAAGGCTTTGAGAACCTTACCAGATTCGACCACAGGTGAAATCAGGGAGAATTCTTTGAGTTGCATTAGAGATCAGTACACTTGGGGGACAACCGTGAGTTTACCTAATTTTGGGCTTAACCGAACCGTATTGAGAGTGAGATGGCATTTCTATAATATGAATGCCTTGGGTGGGGTACATCAAGTTTTTTAGCGGTATGCCAAGATAGCTTGATCCAAAGTCAATATAACTTGTTTATTTTCTCCGACTTGAAAATGTTCTGCGAAATCGGCTAAAACTTGATTAAAAATTTCGGTATTCACAATCATGTAGAATCCACCAATATGTTTCTCCAGATTGTGGGTGGACGAAGCCATACAACCATAACCATTGAAATCGCCAATTAACATTTGCTATCGGTACTGTCCATTCATCTACCCAGATCCTTCTAATAATTGGTTTAAGTCCAACTCTCTGTTCATCCATGTCCACACTTCTACGTCGGCGTCGGGATGACTTTCTTGAACTTGATTTACTTTGGTTGCTAGTTTTTTTCCATTCTTCTTGCTCAAAAGTATCAGATAAAGTATGAGTTGGTCGGGGTATTCTCAAATGCAATTTCATTGCTTTTAAATACTCCCAACCTCGTTGTCTACTAACCGAATTTCCTAATAATTCGCTCATCCAATTTGCAACTTTCTGCCCGTTCCAAAGATCACCTTCTACAGGAGGTGATTGTAATGCAAGCCATAGTTGTGCTTGTTGTATATCATCCAAAAGTGTGTCAGCACCTTGATGCTCATGCCTTTTATCCCCCAATGACTCTGGACCAATACGGTTATATCCCTAGACTAGTTCGTAAATCCAACTATCGACTATAACCAGTTATTTCTGAAACTTCTCTGCTACTTCTACCAGACGCTAATAACCAAATAACTTGGTAATGACTTCTCTCTAAAGGGTCTTTCGCCTGACGGTAGCGCTTTTCGCTCATCTGGTAATGATAGATGTGGCTCTATACTAATACGTTTTGGCATTGCTGTAATAGATGCTTGTAACAGAAGGCATACTTATCACTATACTATGGTTGTGCAACCGGACATAATATGACAAAATGACCCAGCAGTAGTCAGTTTACAAGATACACATCTCAAAGTAGAAAAACTAAAAGGTTAAGCAGACTTGGGTTATTCTTTTTTCCGCTTTGCAGTACCTTTTTTGACTACAGGATAGCGAATTCTACGCATACGTGTTTTTCCCACAGGTCAGCCAGAAGACTTTCCACGGGGTTTGGGTGGATGTGACGGTGTACCAATCGCTGCGAAAACTCCTCCCATTGCCTGAGCCACCCGTTCAGGGGACAACTTAGACTGTTTCTTCTGCCAAGTTAAGGGTTGTCATTTACTATCCCATGTACTAGCCAGAGTAAACATGTCATCAATGGTAAAAGGTCGCTCCATCTCTCACATTGTTCTAGGGTACTCAGTTGAGGCAAAGTCCAATGCAAACGTTGTTTTGCAAAACGATACCAGTGGTCAATTGCAAACCGACGGCAGTAAAGCTGCCAGCAGGTCGCTTGAAGGCGGTTTTGAGGATGTTTTGCTATTTGTTGGCTGTTTTTCTTTCAGCTTTTTGATTTCTTGTTCTAGTCTCTCTATGAGTTTCTGTTGTCGAGCGCACTAGCTTGACCAGTTCCTCATAGCTCCACTGCTCTACTATCTCTTGCTTGAGTGCTTCAAACTCTTTTTCTTCGCTCATCTCCGTACATACCAGATTTCTCTGCTTTGAACTATTCTTGACCTGAATCCTTACGGTGTAAGTTTAGCAGCTTTGATGAAATATTCGGTTTTCAGAATTTTATCGAAGAAAATTTTCCTTAGGTAAGCTGTAATACATCATTTATTTGATGTTTCAGGTAGGATTTATTCGCAGGCTTAAATAGCTTGAATTTTATAAATTCACAGGAATTATAGCTTTCAATCAAGCTTTGAAGACATCTATTAGTATAATCTGAGCGTCACTTAATCACAGTAGAAATTCCTAGTTTTTATCTATATATTAATGTTAGGCATAAGCTCAAAAATATGTTCATCCTAGTCAAGCTGAGTCTTTAGTGGCTGCAAATTTGACAGTTGTGAAAGCGCGGATTGATAAGGAGGTGAAGTTACCAGGGATTAGGATTGGGTAAACTTTGAGTAGACTTGATTATTATGCTAGGTAAGTTAAAGATTCAAGAAAAATTATTGCTGCTCAAATCTCGCTCTGGGTTACGTGCGATTATTGCCAATACAGGTTGGTTGTTTGCAGACAATATTCTGCGTATGGGTATTGGGTTATTTGTGAGTATCTGGGTTGCTCGTTATTTAGGAGTAAAGCAATTTGGTATCTTTAATTATGCAACTGCATTTGTGGCTTTGTTTTATCCAATTTCTAGCTTGGGGTTAAATGCTATAATAATTCGCAATATTGTCAGTAAGCCATCGGATAGAGAACAAATTTTAGGGACAACGTTTTGGCTAAAAATACTTGGTGGCATTGTATCTTTATCATTAGCTGTTTGTTGTGTTTACTTATTCCGTCGTGATGATAATTTAAGTCTTTGGTTGGTAGCAATTCTGGCAACAGGAGGAATTTTTGAGTCTTTTGACGCTATAGACCTTCTATTTCAATCACAATTGCAGTCAAAACACACAGTAGTAGCAAAAAATACAGCATTTATCATTGTGGCTCTGTTACAAGTTATTTTGATAACAATGCAGGCACCATTGATTGCTTTTGCTTGGGCAAAATTGGCAGAGTATAGTTTAGGTGCTGTTGGTTTGACAATTGTCTATAAAGTCAAAGGCTTCTCAATGAAATTGTGGCGTTGGAGTTTTCCACTTGCTAAGGATTTGCTAAAGGAAAGCTGGCCATTAATTTTCTCTGGTTTGACCATTATGATTTACATGAAAATCGACCAGATTATGCTGGGGGAAATGGTAGGAGATAAAGCTGTAGGTATTTACTCGGCAGCAGCTCGCGTTTCTGAAGTTTGGTATTTTATTCCGACAGCTATTTGCTCTTCAGTTAATCCCTCGATTTATGCCGCGAAAGAAGTCAGTGAATCTCTTTACTATCAGCGAATAAAAAAATTGCTTCGTCTGTTGGTTTTAGTCTCTATTGTGATTGCTGTGCCAATATCACTTCTGTCTGAAAGAATAATTACAATCTTATTTGGAAATGGGTATGCAGAAGCTGGGTATATATTAGCAATTCATATTTGGGCTTCTTTATTTGTTTTTATGGGAATTGGAGAGCAATCATGGTTTATCGCTGAAAACTTAACTAAATTTTCATTTATAAAAACCTTGACAGGAGCAATTGTTAATATTGTATTAAACATTATTCTAATTCCTAAGTATGGTGGAATAGGTGCAGCTATAGCAACTGTTATTGCTCAAATCTTTTCTTGCTTTCTAGTAAATTTATTTCATCCTAAAACAATAAAAATACTAAAAATTCAGTGTGAGTCTTTCATGTTTATTAAAGTATAATATCTATAAATAAGACTGTCGTAGCTTATTTATATATAAAATTTATATTTTCCCAAATCCAATTGAAATCTTCGCTGCATAATTTGTTTAAATCTATAAATAATCGAGGTAAATATAGTGACTTTAGAACATGGAATAAGTGTTGTTATATGTTGTTATAACTCAGAGCCTCGTATTCAAGCAACTCTCAAGCATCTAGCTTTGCAAGATATTACTGGTAAGTTTGAATGCGAAATTATAGTCGTAAACAATGCAAGCACAGATGAAACTGAAGCAGTTGTTAATCAGGTTTGGTACGAATGTGGTAATCCATATCCTCTAAAAATTATTTTTGAGGAAAACCCCGGTCTAGCCTTTGCTCGTAAATGTGGAGTTAAAGAAGCAAAATTTTCTTACGGTGTGTTCTGTGATGACGACAATTGGCTTGCAGCAGATTATCTATCAAGGGTATTCGAGATTTTTGAAACCAAAGGCAAGGTTGGTATTGTTGGCGGCTGTAGTACTCCCGTCTTTAATAGTGTAGGGCCAGCTTGGTTTTATACAAATTGCAAGATTTATGCAGTTGGTATTCAAGCTAATCAGACCGGAGACATAACGTATCGAGGGTATATATGGGGTGCTGGAATGGGGTTTCGCACTTGGCTTTTGCAAGAAATATTTGAATCGGGTTTTGATCCACTAGTTAGCGATCGAAAAAAAGATGCACTCACTTCAGGAGGTGATGGAGAAATAAGTTCGTGGTTTATATTTGCTGGATATCGTCTTTGGTACGATCAAGCACTTGTTTTTCAACATTACATACCTGAAACAAGATTAACATACTCTTATTACGAAAAATTAGTAGCAGGCTTTAAACTTGACAAGACGTTTTCTGTATATCGTAATTATATTATTTTCAAATATGGCATATTTGATAATCCGCTCGAACAAAAGTTTCCGATAGTATTTCCTATTGCTATAAGGATAATAGCAGTAATTATACTAACACGCAATATAAATGTTATATTATCATTCCGAAAGCTTGAAAAATTTATTACAAAGACACGCTAATTAAAAGGTATAAAGATATCAATGAATGTAAAAACAAATCGTAACAGCACAGTTGTCGCGCCAAATCAGTGAACAGTAAATATTCTTTTACAAATAGAAAAAAGCATTTCACATGTCGATAAAAGTTAATTATTTGATCTCAACAATAGCTCAATATTATGTTAATATAATTCGGAGAGATGCTGATTCATTTTCCAAGGGTGAGCTTTTAATTACAGGGAGTTTAGCTAGATACTCAAACTTTAAAAGTTTATGCAGTAAATTTAAACTCAATATGTAAAATTCATGCCTACTATTAGAGGAAGATTTTCCGAATGTTAAGCATCAACAAATAATTTTCCACAATTGCCTTATCAAAATTAATGAACCTTTTTCGCACAATGACTTATTTGATAGAAAATCCCATTTGATTTTAAGTTTTTAGAATTAAATGATGGTTTATTTATTAATAGCTTTGGAACAACTAAGATTGAATCTGTAACACATTATAACAGGGACTAAAATAATGGCTCTTTTAACTGATTTTACTCGCCTTCTTAATTCTCTAGCACCCTATATAGAAAATCCGAAACTTGTTTTGCTTCGTCAACATGGTGGTAGTCCAAGTACCTTTTTGAGATTAAATAAACCAGAGATAAAATCATTAAATATAAAAACATTTATTGATATTGGAGCTAATACTGGACAGTTTGCTCGGACAATTAATTCTGTATTTCCCCAGGCGCAAATTTACTCATTTGAACCTATCCCAGAATGCTTTAAGCAATTAAAAGCAACAATGCATGATGTGAAAAATTTTACTGCATTTAACTTAGGACTTGGTGATAAATCTGGTGAAATCCAAATGGAAATTAGTGAGTATTCACAATCGTCTTCTTTTCTCAAAATGACTAATTTACATAAACAAGACTTTCCCCACACAAAAAACAGTAAATCAGTTGGTGTCAAGTTAGAAAGATTAGATTCTATTGCAGAAAATATCTTACTAGATGAACCAATCCTGATTAAGATAGACACACAAGGATACGAAGACCAAGTTCTGCTTGGTGGTGAAAAAACCGTAAAACGTGCCAAAGCAGTCATTATCGAGTCTTCTTTTGTAGAACTTTATGAAGGACAAGCACTATTTAATGACATATACAGCAAACTAGTTAGTTGGGGGTTTTCCTATTCAGGTGCGCTGGGGCAATTATATAGTCCTACTACGGGGAAGTGTTTGCAAGAAGATAGTTTATTTTTAAAGACTTCTTTATAATAAAATTATATTTGAAAAAAATGTCATGTTGCAAAACGGTGATGTTAGCACCTTATCGATATTTCTAAATACAGACTTAACTATAGGAATCTGCTTTGATTTCTGCTCGCTTACTTAGCTTAGCTATAATCTATAATCTCTAATAGGATAGGCAAGAGGAAACAAAATATTTACTGAGGCTTTTAAGCGCAAAGCACAGGCTATGCTTGAAAAAATCAAATAGGATACCTATAGTTAGATTTAAACTTATAAGTAATTGTATGCGATCAATAGTGACTATGAGAAATAATTTAGATAACAAAAAATTAAGCTGGTAACATATATGTATGAAGAAGTCAAAATTATTCCTACTTTTTATTTCATTACTATATTATTCCTCTACTTTGTAATTAATCATACTAAACTGTTTAGGACTAGTTTAAAATGGACAATTCTTTGTCTTTTTATTGGCTGGGCATTATTTCTCGGCTTAAGAAATATATACGATGAGATAAATTTCGATCCAGCCTTCTTTCACTATCAAGCCAAAAATCTTTCTGTGGAAGAAATATGGGAGGATAATTATCCGAAGGTAGATATTCTACTTCAGATAATTATCAAGTTTTATTTATACATCTTACCTGATGATACTATTGCCTTTATTTTTACTGAGGCTACAATAGTCGGATTAATTTTTATTGGTGTAGCCTTATTTACTCGCTTCAACTTGAATTCTCTTTTAATATTGCTATCATCGCTTGTTTTTACTAATACAGGAATTCTTTTAACTGGAAATTTTTTAAGACAGGGGTTAGCAGTAGCATTATTTTTGAATGCGGCTTATCTTTTAAGTTCAGTCAATGGCAGTAATAAAAAGATTTTTAGTTGCTCTAGCTTACTTTCATATACGGCTCTAGCATTACCTCAATTTTTTGCTCATATGTCAAGCATATGTCTCCTATTTTTATTATATTTAATAAGGTTTTTAAAGAGAGAAAATTTAGCGAGGCCTTCATCTTTAATTACTTTTTGTTTACTTCTGCTTGTCAGCCTAATTCTTTTGCCAGCCGCTTTTTCTAGTTCTGAAGAAACTTATTCAGGCTATGCATACTTACTTGAGGGGGAAGAAACAGCAAAAGTATTTTTGAAGTTAATATTTGATACTGTTGCATTAGCTTTGCTTATATTAACTAACATACTTATAATTAAATCTCCGAATTTATATTTTAATTTAGTTATAAAAATTTGTTGTTTAATATTGTCAGTTTGTATTTTTTACAGTTCACGTCCTGTAATCGCGCTACGTTTAGAATATTATTTAGGCTTTTTACTAATAATTGCTCTTGCTTGTGTAGTATCCAATGAATCTACAAATAGACGAGCCAATAAATTAATCACCTTTTCATCAATAGTTGCAATGTATGTATACTCATACGCTGTTTACGTACATCCCTCTATAACTAATATTTTGCGTTTTTAATGAATAATTTCTCTTACTGTTTTTCACTTATCAACTTATATTAATAAAACATGAATTATTGCTTAATTTCAATTGTGACCATATCAAAAAACAATTCTGATGGCTTATACAAAACCTTAGAGTCAGTCAGAAAACAAAATTATGAATTTATAGAGCATATTGTCATAGACGGAAATTCCAATGATGGAACAAAAGAAATTTTAAAAACGTACTCTCATTCTAAAAAGTATATTTATTTTTCAGAGTTAGATAATGGCATATCTGACGCTTTTAACAAAGGACTATACAAAGCTAATGGCGATTTAATTTTGTTCTTAAATTCTGGTGATACACTTACTTCTAGCAATATAATTTTAGAAGTAGTTGAAAGTTATCTTCAGCATCAATGGAGATTTGCAGTAGGAAGTGTAATTTCATCAAATTATGTAGGAGAAAAGATATTATATCAGCCACCAAAGCTCCCATCATTTTTTTTAAAGTACTTTATGTTTTTACCTCATCAAGGCGTTTTTTGCGAAACATCTTTACATAAGAATTATAAATTTGATGAATCTATATATACTTCTATGGATTATGAATTATTTATCAAGATGCTGAAGAACATAGAAATATTTTATCTACCTTTTTCCATATCAGAATACCAGCCAGGTGGCGTCTCCAGTCAATCAAGAAAACGAATTATTGAACAGTCACATATACGTGCGAAAAATGCTGAGAATACGTTTGATAAAACTATTATTGCTATTGTTAATGTATTGATTTTATTAAAAGATTCTTTGAGAATTAATTCTCCTTTTGTGTTAAAAAAAATAAAAAAATGATTTTTAGTCAAAGAATGTAACGCATATCAGTTTCATTTATTATTATGGTAATTACATAGATTTGCCCTAATACTAGTCACTAATTCACAATGATGTCAAACCATAATCTATTCAGCTACTAATTTAATCGTCTTATTCAACTGTTAAGTTACTCAGAATATATATGTCACAAATGCTTATCGTTAGCTTAAAATACTCTCCAGTTTTTTCATCCCATATATACGCCTTATACTCGGCAACTAATAATTTAGGTGTTAGTACTACAATTTTATGTCATTTTAGATATTGCTCAGACCTAATTGAAAAAGGTGTTAGCCATTCAAATATTGTTCCGTACACTCCACAGAGTAATAGCCTCATAAAGCAGTTCTTTAATAAAGATTGGAGGAAGCCATTAAATACAATTACAAATAAGGATTCAATGAGTTGTGTAGTAATGAATCCTCACCCTGGCAATGCTATATTCTTCGCAGACTTTGCTAAGATTATTGGAGGAAAAAAATTTCTTTGGTTGCATGAGCCACATAAAACTTTTTCCGAACTTTCTCAATACGGATTTATTAAAGGAATCTACTATTTTATAGCAGTGCTCTTAGCACGATGGTCTGTAAGAAATATAGATCATTGCCTTTTACCTTCCAATTATGCACTAAATAGATTTAAAGTATTTTATCCTAACATGGCTACTAAATGTTCTTTGCTGCCATTAATGTTTCCCAATTTAAATGTTGGTTCAAAGGAAAGACATTATTTTACTTTTGTAGGTCATGTTAATAAAGGAAAAGGGATTGAAGCGTTCTTAGGGCTTGTAGAGTACTGCCTAAAGTACAATCTAAAATTTTCGTTCCAAATTATCAGTTCTAGTCTTTCTGAACCCTGGTTATCTCGTGCCAAAACATTTGAAAATTTTAATCTTAAAATTATTAATAATCATATTATAAGTGATCAAAAAATTGCTGAAAGCATTGCTTCTAGTTTTGCTATTTTGTGCTTATACACGACTATTACACAAAGCTCAGTAGTAGCCAATGCAATGATGCAAGGAACACCAGTAATAGCATCTCAAGTAGGTTCTCTACCAGAGGTTATCCTTGATGGTAAAATTGGTTACATTGTTCAAGATCCCTACGATTATGCTACCGATGTAAAAATGCTTGAACTTTGTATTGCTAGATCCGATTATCACAAAAATTACTGTCTTGAAGAATTTCAGAAGAGTTACTCGATAGAAGCACTAAAGCCATATCTATCACAAATCCTAAATTTGGATAAGTAAATAAACTTCTCTAAAAATTTACACCCAAACAAAGGCTACAATCGCGAAGTGCTGCCCATAGAAAGGGATCACAAGCATTGTTCAAATCTGAAGTGGCTGAATTCGATTTGTTCCTGTAGAGGATTTTATACACTTTGAGTCAAGTTGACTATTGTCAACTTAACACTTAATAAGACTCTTTAATACTTCTGCCATTTCTGTGATTGCTTTCAAAAGTAACTTTCGGACTTCGTACATTCAAGAAAATACAATAACTGAACATTATTGCTGCTCTTCAGATGCTTAAAATTCATTTTTATTATTTTTATAATAAAGCTAATAAGTAACTAGTTGTCATTTTTTAGTAACTATATTTACTAGATAAAGTAATCGGGAAAACAATTATTTAAAAAAAACAATGTATCATTTAAAGTAAGCCTAGTAAAGCCGTACATTTAGTGTTTGACATGGAATAGCTGCGCCTTTAGTTGTATATACTTTGTTAATAGCAAAATTCCAACGTGCTATTCCATTAATAATACCGACTATGTTATATATTAGCTTTTCATGAATTAATTATCATGAAAACTATCGACCCATAACATCTTTATAAAAACTAAAAAACCATGCAAACAAATACTGTCAGTGCCTCACTGGTTTTATATAAAAATAATCCAGCAATGGTTGCTGCTGTGGTAAAATCTACCATAGACACACCGCTGAAAATAAACCTCTGTATTGTAGACAACTCTCCTTCTTCTGAACTCGCAACTATATTTAATGATTTAGATGTAGACTATATCCATAATGGTAATAATATCGGATTCGGTAAAGCTCATAATTTAGCTCTCTCCATATCTATAGCGTCTGATTACCATATTGTCCTCAATCCAGATGTTTACTTTGATCAAAATGTAATTACAGAACTAATAGACTATCTAGAAAAACATCCAGACATCGGTTTGATCCAACCTAAAATATGTTTCCCTGATGGAAAAATACAATTTCTATGCAAGCAAAACCCTACATTTTTTGCGTTATTCGCTAGAAGATTTCTTCCTGGTTCGCTACAGTTTTTGACAAAATCATACATAGATTGGTATGAAATGCGAGCTAGTGGCTATGACAAAATCATCGACGTTCCTTATTTATCGGGTTGCTTCATGATTTTTCGTCGTGATTATCTTGATCAAATCGGCTACTTCGATGAAAATATATTTATGTATTTAGAGGATGCTGATATAACTACTCGAATGGCTAAAAAGTATCGAACAGTATTTTATCCTTATGTTCATATATTTCATCACTGGGCAAGAGGCTCTCACCGCTCACTTCGCTTAACTTTGGTTAATATCCAATCTGCGCTATATTATTTTAGTAAACATGGCTGGAAACTATTTTGAAATATTACTAATTTATTTCACTTTACCAAGATAGCTATGAGAGATGATTGGATAAATATGATAAATCAATACTCTATTCAGTTTTTCTTCAAAATTTGATTCGGGAAAAATATATACTGATTTTTTTGATAAGGATGCATAAGAGTATATTGAACTTTGAAAAAAAATCTAGTTTCCGGGCACAAAAGTAACAAAATTTAAGTTGTTTCGGCGCGGCGGCTATTTCGGCAACTGCCAAGCACTCCTCTGTAGAGCAATTAATGAGTATGGAAATTTTTTATTTTAACTTATTCAAAACCAGAAAACCTTTTTGTAATATAGTATTAATAAGTTTATTATTAGCTTCTGCAAATTTAGTTATATTTCATGAGCCTATTTTAATTAGTTATGGTAATTGGCTTTCAATATCAAATCCGAAACCATTTGCAGATGTAGCGGTTTCCTTAGGTGGTGAAAACAGATTAGAAACAGCCATAAGTTTATTGACCAGCGGTCAAGTCAAGATAATATATACAGATGCAGTAAGCTTGGAATACTTAAAGGATAAGGTCAAAAAAAGTGGTTTACCATCCAGTAAATTTTACTGGGGTGGCAGTACTAAAAATACTTTCGATCAAGCTTTGGCATTTCGTCGCACAATGAACTCAGTCAGTTTTCCTTATCGTCAGGTGGTAATTGTTTCAGACCGATACCATCTGCGTCGCTCTCGATGGGCTTTTCGTCAAGTTTTGGGAGCGGATATAAAAATTACAACTTATGCTACTCCTGCAAACGAAGCGATGTCCGATCCTTACTGGTGGAAACATAAAGAATCTCGTGATTGGGTGATTAGCGAAACCAAAAAATTTATGTTTTACTCAATATACTATGGCTTGCTAGGAAGAAGAATGCCCCTTTCTCCTAAAGATTTGGCTATGCATAATTGAATTATGAATTCAAGCGATCACGATACAATGTTCAAAGTGTTCATCAAAGTATATCCGTAATAATGCGAAAATAGCAATAATTAAAATCCAGTTTATGTTGTTCAGTGTGCTCTATCAGTTTATAAATTCTTATCAGCAGCAAGAATACTCAGAGAAAATCAAAAGTGAGTTCCGGGAAATGTATGTGAATTGTTCTGATTTTTGTGCGATAGAATAGGTCAAAAAACTACATCATACAAAAGTCGTCTTATACAAAAACTCTGCATAGTCAGACAACACCACAAAACCGTGAGCAAAACCTGTAGGCATCCAAAACTGCTGTTTATTCTCCGCTGAAAGATGCACCCCCACCCATTGACCAAAAGTCTGAGAATCTTTTCTCAAATCCACAGCCACATCAAACACTTCCCCGACAACAACCCGCACCAATTTCCCCTGCGGCTGCTGAATCTGATAGTGCAAACCACGCAACACATTTTTCGCAGACCGAGAATGATTATCTTGGACAAAATGCTCAGAAATCCTCGCTTTTTCCCGCAAGACAAACTCATTATAACTTTCATAAAAGAAACCGCGCTCATCGCCAAAAACCTGCGGCTCAATCACCAGCACATCGGGAATTTCCGTCTGTATTACCTTCATGACAATCCCCCTGTTACTTCCAACAATTCCTGCCAATCAGACATAGAGTCATTGTCCCGATCCGTAGTTACAATATTCTCATCATTCTCTAATATTTCTATCAGATAACGACCATAACTACTCTTAGCCATAGGTTGAGCTAATTGACGTAACTGCGCTGAGTCAATATATCCTTGACTATAGACAATTTCTTCAATACAAGCTATTTTCAACCCTTGTCGCTCTTCCAGCGTTTGAATAAAATTACCAGCTTGATGCAGCGATTCATGAGTACCAGTATCTAACCAAGCATATCCTCGACCCAACACTTCCACCTGCAATGTACCTTGCTGCAAATAAACTAAATTTAAATCAGTAATTTCTAGCTCATTCCGAGGAGAAGGTTGAAGATTAGAAGCAATCTCTACCACTTGAGAATCATAAAAATAGATCCCAGGTACAGCATACTTAGACTTAGGAACAAGCGGTTTTTCCTCTATACTAATCGCCCGTCCATACGCATCAAATTCAATCACACCATATTGCCGAGGATCTTTCACCTGATAGCCAAATACTAATCCTCCTGCACTCAAAGTTGCTGCACGCTCCAGCACTTCCGTCAAGCCATGTCCATAAAAAACAGCAATTCTCATTTTGAAAAGAAAAGAATATGAAGTTCTCTACAAAAATCAGAGAACTTTTGTTGAATTGTAATTTTATTGGTAGATAATCATCAGAATTAGGTGAAGATAGACAGTTTGAAAAAAAAGTACACATGA
>JBBQRU010000047.1:0-33751 GCA_038214545.1 Cyanophyceae cyanobacterium
AATCCTGTTGGCATAACGAGAGGAGTTACAGCTAGATGGATTAAATCTAACCTTAGCTCAGATGGTTCCACTTTGTTTCAAACCCGATCACCGATCAAGCAAGTCCTCTTGTCAATAGGGTTTGAGACGCGCTAACCCTGAGTTTGGCGATGATATGGCGCTACACCTTTATGGTACGCCTGGTCAAGAGCGATTTGATTTTATTTGGGATATGTTAATTCGTAAAGCTCATGCTTATATCTTGCTAGTATCAGCCCATCGACCAAACGAATTCCGCTATGCTCGTCAAGTCACCTCTTACATGAATCAACGAGCGCAAATTCCGATGATTATCGGTTTGACCCATATCGATCACCCAGATGCTTGGTCTGAAGAAAATGTGGCGATCGCTCTCGGTTATTTTGATGACGAAACCCGACCACCAATTATTTCGGTTAATCCCAATCAAACTGCTTCTGTAGCTCAAGCTGTGATTGGGCTAGTACAACATTATATGCATTCCATTAATCCTATCGCTGTGTAATGCACTTAACATTACATTTTAAGAAAGAAAAATATGGCACTTCAAGGTAACTTATCTAAATTTTCGATGCCAGAAATTTTCCAATTTCTGGAGAAAGGATATAAAACAGGATTGCTGAGTGTGCGCCTCGCTGCTACTACTAAGCTTGCAGCATCAGTTTATTATATTTGGCTGCATCAAGGACGGATTGTCGCTGCGGCTAATCGCCTTGATTCTCAAAGCTTGCTAGCAGCGATCGCGACTCGGGGCTGGGTTAGCAGTGCTGTTTTGAAAACTTTGAGTGGCGCGGAAGTAAAGACAGGGCTAGGACTATATTTGAAGTCTCAAGGACTATTGCAAGCAGAGCAACTAAAGCTATTATTCCGTGCTCAAGTCACGGGAAACATCTACCCGATATTTCAGTTTGCTGATGGTCAATTTGAATTCGATCAAAAAGCACCGTTGCCGACCATCGAAATGACAGGCTTAAGCATACCGGCAACTGAAGCAACACTGATGGCTTTGCGGGCGCTACAGGATTGGACAGTCTTAGCAGAAAAACTCCCTAACCCGAAAAACTGTCTCGTATGTAAAATTCAAGGTCAGCCCCAGCTACACTTATTAGCACAAGAGTCGCAAGTTTGGGATTATGCTGACGGCAAACTCTCACTCAGTGTTATTGCCCAAAAACTTGGACTTTCTATCGAACAAGTACAGCAAATTGCCTTTCGACTGATGGTCAGTAATTTAGTTGAGGAAGTTTTCGCAATGGATGCGACCACAACTGCCAATATCGAAGAAACTAAACGGTTTGACGATTTTGATACCTTACAGACATTAGGGAAAGCGAAACAACCAGCACCTATAACTCAATCTAGTTTTGCAAGTAATGGAATTCCTGCTGGCGACAGGGGAATGAAGGTCGAATCTGTAGCAGACAAAAATAGTAGTATGACTTCGACAAAAGGCAAAATATCCGATTCAGCGTCAGATTCTTCGAGCAAAGCTAATATCAGTTCGTCATTTCTGCAAAATTTAGTTGGTTTTCTGCAAACCAAGACAGCTAGCTAACAACCTGAAAGCAAATGCTGAAATAAAAAATTTGCACAGATTACAGACTCCGTAGTTTTACGCTCGCCAAGACTAGGAGTAATAGCACAAAATTGTCATAGATAAAAATAATTTGTCTGCTCAAATTAGCTTGTTACAGGATTGTTTCAGGTAAATCTTTATTTGCCATTGATGATTGGTTAAAAATGACGATTAATACTCTACCACAAAGAAAAAACTAAGGATATTTGACTTTGGACACTGGACAGAAGTTTTTAAGCTTTCAACTTGCTGGTAAGGATACAGCCGTAATCCCAGTTGATTACATCACTGAAGTGTTTCCGATGTCATTAACGGAGATTTGTGGTGTACCGGAAATGCCAGATTGTCTGCTGGGAATTTACAACTGGCGTAGCGAGATGCTGTGGCTGTTGGATTTAGAAGATATGCTTGGTTATACCGCGATTGATGGCTCGAATTCTCAATTAACAATGATGACGATTGTGATTCGATCTGAAGGTAAATCTTTGGGACTTGTAGTCAGAAAATTGCTGGATATTGAGTGGCTGAATACAGGGGAGATGAATCTTCCTGATGCCACATTGTTCCGACCTGAGACATCTCCTTGGGTGAATGGATATTTCATTAATGATTTGGGCGAGATGGTAATTAAATTGGATGCTACTGCAATTATCCAATCGCCGCAGTGGAACTCACATAATTCATAATTTTTTATTTGGAAGGTATTTTCGATGACAAGTGTATATCAACCGGCTCAGAACAACGGACATTCTTTAGATAACGAAAAAAATAATGCAGCTAATGGTAACTCTCAGCTAGCACCGCAGATTTCTGGTAATGAACTTAAAAAGTTTGATACAGCAATTTCCTCACTGCAAGCAGAATTAGACCGCGCTGGAGTATACAAATCAGAGATTAAAGATCAGCTGGAACAAGTCAATAATTTTGGTCAGCAAGTTGCGGCTTTTGTCAAGGTACAACAAAGCAGCCAGGAGCAATTACAGAGTTTGCGGCAGCAATGCAGTGCGATCGCGACTTTGATGAGCAAAGCTGTAGACATAGAGACATTATTTAACATCACAGTTGCCGAAGTTAAAAACAAAATCAAAAGCGATCGCGTTTTTATCTATCGCTTTACAAATCTTAAATCAGGTACTGTCTTAGCCGAAGCAAAAACTTCTCAGTGGACGCCTGCTTTGGGTGAAACTATTCCGGCAATCAGTTTTGGATTTGAACAAAGTCAAGATTATTTAGAGCGTGAAGCAGTCGTAGTTGACAATATCAACAATGCTCAACTTACTCCTTACCAAATCCAACTATTAGAGAAGTTCCAAGTCAAATCTATCTTGAGTCTGCCAATTTTGGTAGAAAATCAAGTTTGGGGATTGTTAGTAGTCAATAGTTGCTCAATCTATCGTCAGTGGCAAGAATCAGAAATTACTCTCTTGTATCAAGTTGTCGGCGAACTGGCAAAAAACATCCAGCGTGCTGATTTATTGGCCCAACAAGAACAGCAGCAGCAGAAAGAGCAAGTATTAGCCAAAGTACTCGACAAGATTCGTTCCTCAGCCGATGTCGAAAAGATTTTCAAAACAACCACTCAAGAAGTTCGCCAAATACTGCAATGCGATCGCGTCGCTCTTTATCGCTTTGATGCTGACTGGAGTGGTAAGTTTATCGAAGAATCAGTGGTTGGTAATTGGGTACGAGTAGTAGGACCTGGTATCCAAACGGTATGGGAAGATAGCCATTTGCAAGAAAATAAAGGCGGACGTTATCGCTACCACGAAAACACTGTGGTTAATGATATCTATCAGGCGAACTACTCTCCTTGCCACATTGAGATTTTGGAACAATTTCAAATCAAGGCTTATGTATGTGTGCCGATATTCTCTGGACAAAAATTATGGGGGTTATTAGCAGCTTATCAAAACTCAACTACCCGTAAATGGAAAGATGAAGAAGTTGCATTGCTGCAACAAGTGGCTGGTAATTTTGGTACGGCTATAACCCAAGCAGAATACCTACTGCAAGTCCAAGCCCAATCTCAACAACTGGTTCGCACAAATGCACGCTCTTCAGATTTAGTCAACCTTACCCGCAAGATTGGGGAAGCACTAATCGAGAAAATCGCTGATAAAGCGCAAGTTGATTATATTTTTCAGACGGCAACTAACGAAGTCCGTTTGACATTACAAGCAGATCGAGTTGTCGTCTATCGTTTCAACGCCGATTGGAGTGGCGAATTTGTTGGCGAGTCTGTAGCTAGAGGCTGGCTGCCACTCACCGATAAGTCGTTTAATAAAATGCTCCTTGAGGACAATAGCGATTGTTCGATCAAGGAGATGACAGCATATCAAAGAGTCAAAGATACTCATCTTCAAGAAACTAAAGGCGGTCGCTATCAGCAAAGACAAAATTGTGTTGTTAATGATGTTTATCAACAAGGTTTTCCTCCTTGCTACATTGAACTGTTAGAAGAATTTGAAGCGAAAGCTTATTTAACGGTACCAATTTTTAAGGAGCAAAAACTTTGGGGATTATTTGCTGCCTATCAAAATTCTGGTACTCGCAATTGGGAAGAATTTGAAATCAGTGTTATGACTCAAGTGGCGGTTTTGCTAGGAGCAGCGATGCAACAGGCAGAAACCTTTGCTAAATTGCAACAACAATCTGAGCAAGTCGCCAAAGTCGTCGAGAGCGATCGCGCTGTCGCCAAAGTGATCGACAAAATGCGGCAATCATTAAAAATTGAAAATATTTTTGCCACTACTACTAAAGAAGTGCGATCGCTCCTCAAAACAGACCGCGTCGTTGTATTTCGTTTTTACCCTGACTGGGGTGGCGAATTTATTGCTGAGTCTGTAGGTAGTAATTGGGTGCGCTTGGTTGGACCGGATATCAGAACGATTTGGGAAGATACTCATTTACAAGAAACCGCAGGTGGGCGTTATCGCCAGCACGAGAGTTTAATCGTAAATAATCTGTATGAAATGGGTCATAGCGACTGCCATGTCTCACGACTAGAAGAATATCAGGCAAAAGCCTATATGATCGTCCCAATTTTTCAAGGCGAAAAACTCTGGGGATTGCTAGCTGCTTACCAAAACTCTGATTTCCGTGTCTGGGAAGATACAGAAGCTAACTTGTTGGCGCGGATTGGCGATCAGTTAGGGATTGCGATTCAACAGGCTGAATATGCTCAACAACTTAAAGAACAAGCCGAATTAGTTGCCAAAGTTGCGGAACGCGATCGCGCAGCGACAAAAGTGATCGACAAGATCAGACAATCGCTGGATATTCCTAGCATCTTTAATACCACTGTGAAAGAAGTGCGCGGACTTCTAAATAATGACCGCGTCGCAGTTTACCGCTTTAATGCTGATTGGAGCGGTTTGTATGTTTCCGAGTCTGTGAGCAATGGTTGGGAATCGTTGTTAGAAAAACAGCAGCGGATCGAACGCTTACAAGAAACTGTGAGTGCTTGCACTGCTATGCAAAATCTGATGGCAAGTAGTAAAGGTGCCACTGATACTTACTTAAAAGCTACTCAAGGTGGTGCTTTACGCGATCGCCGCACTTATGTAGTGTCTGATATCCATAACGCAGGCTTTTCCCCTTGTTATGTCGAGGTTTTAGAGCAATACCAATGCCAAGCCTATGCGATTGTACCAATTTTCCAAGGGCAACAACTCTGGGGAATGTTAGCGGCATATGAAAATGCTCAAACTCGCGAATGGGAGGAATCCGAAGTCAGCTTGCTAGCCCGGATTGGCGACCAGTTAGGTATTGCTCTCCAACAAGCTGAATACACGGCAGAAATTCAACAGAAATCGGTACAAGCCGCAAAAGCCGCAGAACAAGAACGCGCCGCTGCCAAAGTTATCGACCGAGTCAGAGAAACCCAAGATGTTAGTAGCATCTTTAACACCAGTACTAAAGAAATTCGCTCCCTCCTCAGTGCTGATCGAGTCGCAGTTTATCGCTTTAACGCTGATTGGAGTGGTTTGTTTGTCTCCGAATCTGTAGGTATGGGCTGGTCTTCTTTGGTTGATAAACAGCAGCGGATCGAACGCTTACAAGAAAGTGTTAGTGTTTGCACTGCCATGCAAAATCTGATGGCAAGCAGTAAATCTGTAACTAAAGCCTCTGCTGACACTTACCTGCAAGCGACTCAAGGTGGTGAACTGCGGAATCGGCGAACTTATGTAGTGCCTGATATCCACAATGCAGGATTCTCCCAATGTTATGTCGAAGTTTTAGAACAATACGAGTGCCGTGCTTATGCGATCGTGCCGATTTTCCAAGGACAAAAACTTTGGGGAATGCTCGCTGCTTATCAAAATTCTGGCCCTCGTCACTGGGAAGAAGGCGAAGTCAACTTGTTAGCGCGAATTGGTGACCAGTTAGGAATTGCTTTACAACAATCAGAATTTTTGCAGCGATTGCAAGCGCAGTCAAAACAACTGTCAGGCGTTGCGGAACGGGAAAAAGCTGCCAAAGAGTCCTTGGAACAACAAGCGATAAATTTGTTAAGTGCAGTTAGACCAGCTCTCGACGGTGACTTAACGGTACGCGCACCAATTACCGAAGATGTACTTGGGACAATTGCCGATGCTTACAATAACACCTTGCAAGCACTCCGCAAAATTGTGACCCAAGTGCAAACAGCGGCTCAACAAGTAGCATCCACTTCTACTAGTAGTAATTCTTCACTGATTGGCTTAACTCATCTCGCGCAGCGACAATCTGGAGAACTCGCCCAAGCTTTAGCGCAAGTCGAGCAGATGGTGCAGTCTACACAATTAGTAGCTACCAATGCTGGGTTAGTAGAAATAGCGGTACAACAAGCCAATCAAACTGTCGAGTCTGGTGATGAAGCGATGAACCGGACAGTGGAGGCGATTCAGGTGATTCGCGAAACCGTGGCTCAAACCAGCAAAAAGATTAAGCGCTTAAGCGAATCCTCGCAGAAAATCTCCAAAGTCGTGAATTTGATCGGCAATTTTGCCACCCAGACCAACGTATTGGCTTTAAATGCGGCGATTGAAGCAACTCGCGCTGGTGAATATGGCAAAGGCTTCGCAGTTGTCGCTGATGAAGTTCGTTCTTTATCCCGTCAGTCCGCCGCTGCGACAATCGAAATTGAGAAATTAGTCCAAGAAATTCAAGCGGAAACCAGCGAAGTAGCGATCGCGATGGAAACAGGGATTCAACAGGTGGTAGAAGGGACAAATTTTGTCAACGAAACTCGCCAAAACCTCAATGCCATTGTCACCGCCACTGTGCAAATCAGCCAGCTACTCCAACGCATTACTGAAGCGACTCAAAATCAGATGGCGCAGTCTATATCAGTGACAACATCAATGCAAGATGTCGCCGAAATTGCCCAGCAAACTTCGGCTGAATCTCACGAAATCTCTGATGCTTTCCAAGAGCTATCAGGGATGGCGCAAGAACTCTTGATCAGCGCCAGTAAGTTTAAAGTCAATTAGAAGGAGTGAGTGGGAGAGGGGGGGAATGGGGGAGTGCTCTTGAGTGCTCTTGAATTATCAATGATGAATGATGAATTAAGAAAGAGACATTTTCAACATTCAACATTTAACATTTAACATTCTTCATTCCCACTCCCCCCTCCCCCTCTCCCCCCCTCTCCCCCTCTCCCCCTCCCCCTCACCCACTCCTCACTTATGATTACTGATCCATCGATTCGAGAGCAGGGATACGTCTACTTCCTGACTGAAGCTCCAGAATTATTACAGTTAATTGAGCAAGAATTATTTGCTTTATCCGAAGAGCGTACTATTGCCAAAGTGCATAATTTGATGCGAGCAACGCATACGATTAAAGGCGGAGCCGCTAATGTTGGGTTGGAGGCAATTCAAAATATTGCCCATTCCTTAGAAGATGTATTTAAAGCTCTTTATAACCCAGATTTAATTGTTGATTCCGAACTACAAGCTTTACTACTGCGAGCTTATGAATGCCTCCGTTTACCGTTAAATGCAGAACTTACAGGTAGTTCCATTGATAGTGACGAAATTCAACAACGCGCTGCGACTGTTTTTGCCCAATTGCAAGTAAAAATGGGAGATTATCTGAGCGATCAGACGAGTATTCCGACTTCTGTAGAGTTGGGATTTGATATTGTGCAATCGGTATTTGAAATGGGCGTTGGTCAACGCTTGCAATCGCTCGCTGAAGCTATATCCCAAGATGATCCAGAAGAACTGGCTGACTGCTTGATGACACAAGCTGAGGTGTTTATCGGTTTAGCAGAGTCTTTGAATTTACCAGGATTTGGTCAGATTGCTCAAACCCTGCTGGCGGCGTTGGCAGCTAATCCAGATCAAGTGCCGGCGATTGCGGTGATTGCTTTGGCAGATCTTAACCGAGGTCGAGACGCAATTCTAGTAGGCGATCGCGTATCTGGTGGTACACCTTCTACTGCTTTACAAAATTTTACAGTCGTCGGCGCAGAATCTTTTGGTTCTCCAAATTTCTATGCAAATCAAGAAACATTATTCAACCAACCACTATCTGATCAGCGGATTGAAGAAACATTCCATCAATTCCCATTTGATTCTAGTGTAGAAACATTCCATCAACTCTCATCTGATTCTAATTTAGAAGCATTCGCCCAATTTCCATTTGATTCTGGTGTCGAGACATTCGACCAACTCTCATCTAATTCTAATTTAGAAGCATTCGCCCAATTTCCGTCTGATTCTAGTATAGAGACATTCGAGCAATTTTCATGTGATTCTAGTGTAGAAACATTCGCGCAATTTCCTGCTGATTCTAGTTCAGAGACATTTAGCCAATCCCCATCTGCTTCTAATACTGAAGACATACCTGTTGTTTTTACCAATACTTCAGATCGGGAATTTGTTACACCAGCGATAGATGCGTCTTTGCAAAGCGAAATCACCAAGTTTTCCAACTTCTTAACTGAAAGTGATTCGGCAAAAGAGCAGCCGTTAAAACCGGCAATTATGAGAATTTATTTAAAAACAATCCGTTATATCTTTGGTTGGTTAAACCATGAAGCTAATATACCTTATCAAGAACTTTCTTTATCTCTGTTAGTTCCAAAATTGCACCACGGCGATCAACAAGAACTAGAAGAACATATTGACTATTTTCAACAATGGATTCGCTTGTTCTTAGAATTTATTCAAGAAGAAGAAGATAGCCATAGCCTTTGTATTTACCGTCAAAAAGTCATCTTAAACTCTATTTTGGCTGTGGCTAAATACCAATATACTGACGGTCGCGAGCTTTTCCAGCCTGATGCTGATATTTCTATCATCAAAACACTTAAAAACCAGATTCGCGAAGTATCTAAAGAGTACAAGCATCTGCCGCCAATTGCTGGCGAAGAAACTAAATGGTTGGATCGACCAAAGTTAAAAGAGCTTTTAGCGATCAAAGAAATATCTCATCCGTTTGTCACCGAAGAATCAACCGATACAATAGATTCAGTTGACTATGTAGAGGAATCAGCCGATCTAATCAATTCCATTGTTACTACAGAATCAAATAATACTTTAGATTCAATTTGGGGTTCAGAAGTTAGTGAAATTACCAATGTAGAGAAAACAGCCGACCCAATCAATTCAATCACTCCGGAATCGAATAATGCTTTAGAGTCAATTTGGGGAGCAGAAGTTAGTGAAATTGCCAACGGAACTATTGCTAAGATTGTCGAAAGTCCAAAAGAATTAACACATCAAGAAACAGTATCGATCCCATCGGCAATAGTTCCCGTAGAAGAAATTAAAGTTACTCCCCAGACAACGACCAATTATCAAAGTCAGACACTACAAAAGACTCCAACAGAGCAACCGCAAAAAACACGCCAACAATCATTTGTCCGCGTTGATGTTGAAGGCTTAGAACGTTTGAACTACTTAGCAGGAGAATTGCTGATTTTCCAAAAACGACGAGCTTTGCAAGATGAACAACTAAAAGCCAACATCGACCTATTATTCCAGCAACTCCAAAGACATCAAAACACTTTAGGCGAATTACGAGATTTACCACTCCAACAGCAAATTCCCACACTAGCAACACCAAAATTTTCCGCCGTTGACTTCGATGTTTTAGAATGGGATCAATATACAGAATTCCATGTAGCATTACACGAAGCCACCGAAGAAACACTGCAACTTCAGGAAACCACAGAATCCTTAGAATTAATTCTCCGACAATCTGCTCAAATTCAAGAGAAAAAACAGCGCCTATTGCTCAACATCATTGAACATTTAGTAGATGCAAGAATGATTCCCTTAGGGAATGTCCTCAGTCGTTTCCCTAGCATGGTGCAAAAATTAGCTACCGTCTATGGCAAAATTGTCGAATTAAAACTGATTGGTACTAGCGTGCTAATTGACAAGGCGATCGCGGAAAAACTCCAAGATCCCTTATTACAATTAGTTCGTAACTCATTTGACCACGGAGTCGAACCGCCAGAACTGCGCCGCGAACAAGGAAAACCAGAACAAGGCGCAATCGAAATCTGTGCTTACCATCAAGGTAGCCAAACTATAATTGAAGTTCGCGATGATGGTCGAGGATTAAACTTAGATAAAGTTCGCAGTCGCGCCATCGAACTCAACCTCATCCCCGATCCAGAGCAAACAATTAACTATACCCCACCGACAGAATCAGAGCTACTAGACGTGTTATTTGAACCAGGATTTTCTACGGCTGCAGAGGTTAGTGAAATCTCTGGACGTGGTATGGGATTAGACATTGTCCGTTCTCACATCGAATCCCTAAACGGCTCAATTACTGTCAGATCCACACCAAAGCTGGGTACATCATTTATCTTAAAAATTCCTTTTTCTATGACAACCGCTCAACTCATGCTTGTCCAATCTGGAGGTACTATTTACGCCTTACTTCTAGACAGTATCGAAAGAATCTTGATTCCAACTGCCGAGCAAGTAAAAGAATATGAAGGGAGAAAAGTCTTACACTGGAATACCGACACAGAGCAACGCATGATAGCTCTGCGACAACTTTCAGACTTAATGCACTACTATCATCATCTATCGGCTAACACCTTACTTTTACCAAAAGCCAGTAACAGTACCAAAACCACAAATCCCATCTTACTACTTCGCCGCAATCAAGAAATCTTTGGTTTAGAAGTTGACCAAATTATTGGCGAACAAGAACTAGTAATTCGACCCCTAGGTAGTGCTGTAGTTCCCCCCAAATATATATATGGCTGTAGTAGCCTAGCCAATGGCACAATGATTCTCGTAATTGATGCCGCCATGCTGCTATCTCAAGATACTTCCCCCGTATCAAAAGCAACACCAGCCCTTGCCCCAGCCCAAGATTTGTCACAACTAGCGACAATTATTGAATCTCAACAATTATTAGCAGCATCTCCCAATAATAGTGTCAAAACCTTAGTCAGTGCGATTGTCCCAACACCAAAAAACACTAATCATCCACAACTACTCTTAGTAGTCGATGATGCAATTAGTCTCCGACAAACACTTTCCCTAACCCTACAAAAACACGGATATCAAGTAATACAAGCACAAGACGGCTTAGAAGCCCTGGAAAAATTACGCCAACATCCCGATATTAGCCTAGTCGTTTCCGATTTAGAGATGCCTCGGATGAACGGCTTCGAGTTTTTAACCAATATCCGTACCACTCCCAACGCCAAAACACCTGTAGTAGTTTTAACCTCCCGCAGTGCCGAAAAACATCGCCAACTAGCGCAAGAATTAGGCGCTGGGGCTTATTTAACCAAACCTTACTTAGAACACGACCTCATTAATACTGTGGGGAACTTGATCGATCGCCAAGCCGCAGTGGGTTAAAAAAACGCGGAGGTACGCGGAGGAAACGCAGAGGATCGCAGAGTCATCTCCGCGTACCTCCGCGCCACCTCCGCGCCCCTCCGCGTTTCAAAATATTACCTCTTTGGCACCGCATCCCCAAACTTAATCAACAGCGCGATCGCCACACTAACGACTAAAATCAATACCATACTCAAAGCCGACCCAAATCCCCAGTTCTGTGTAGAGCCAAGAAACTGGTTATACACCAATCTTGCTACTGTCATACTGGAAGCACCGCCGAGTAATTCGGGATTGACAAAGTCTCCTAAGCCAGAGATGAAAACAAGTAAGCAACCAGCCGCAATTCCGGTGAATGTCTGCTGTACGGTAACACGCCAAAATACTTGTGCTGGATTTGCTCCTAAATCAGCCCCTGCTTCTAATAAGCGGATGTCTAATTTTTCTAGAGCCGCGTATAAAATTAGTACCATATAAGGTAATAGGCTATAGCTCATCCCAATTAATACTGCGGGATTAGCGTGTAGCAAGTTTAGAGTGGGTAAGCCTAAGCTACTGAGGATTGTATTAAGTAAACCACTGGGGCGGAGGATTGTGATCCACGCATAGGTTCGGAGTAAAGAAGAAGTCCACAAAGGTAAAACGAAGGCTAACAAAAGTAGGTTTCGCCAGCGTAAAGGTGCTATCTGCGCCAGCCAGTAGGCGACTGGAAAGCCTAAAACTAGACAAATGATGGTTGTGCCTAGGGCGAAAAATAGCGATTGTTCCAGAACTTTGATATAGAGTGGATCGAAGATGCGGGTGTAATTATCCCAACCACTGGGGTTGACAATGTCTCCAGGTCGAATTCCGGGTACTAGGCTGAGTTCAAATATTAACAGGGTTGGTATTACAAGTAGTAGTAGTAACCAAATTCCCGATGGTGCTAATAATACTAGTGGTTCCAAATTAAGCTGGAAACGATGCGATTTTGGTTTTTCGCCAGTATCGTTATGTAAAGTGAGTTGCTCGGATTTTGTCATACTTATTAAAAAATCAAAAATTCTGTACTAACTACTTGTTAATTGTGTCCAGTAGCGATCGTAGATTTCTTCAACTTTACCTAGAGGGGTGATGCGTTCGCATTTTTCTAGTAGTGATTCTGGGGGAAATAAATTCGGATTTCGCTTGATTGATTGGGGTAATAATTCGATGGCGGCGCGATTGGGGGTGGAGAAACTGAGGCGCTTGCACATCCCGGCGGCAACTTCTGGTTGTAACATAAAGTTCATCCAGGCATAAGCAGCTTTGGGATTGGGAGCGGTTTTGGGAATGACCATTGTGTCAGTCCATAAAGAGGAGCCGCTGCGGGGTGTGATAAATTTAAGTTTGGGGTTTTCTTTGTTCATTTTGATGCCGTCGGCTGAATAGCACATTGCTAGGAGTAAATCTCCGGCTAAAATTTGATTGCGCCATGCATCAGTATCAAAAGCGGCGATCGCTGGTTTGAGAATTTTCAACTTTTCATAAGCTTGGGCGATTTGCGCTTCATTCCGGGTATTGTATGAGAAACCTAGAAGTCGCAAAACGGCACCCATGACTTCGCGCACATCATTCAGTAGGGTGATTTTCTGGGAAAGAATCTCTTGATTTTGCCAGAGATAGTCCCAATCTGCCGGAATATTAGTTAATTTTTCGGAATTGTAGAGAAATCCGGTTGTCCCCCAACTAAAAGGCATACTGTAACGATTGCGAGGATCGTAAATCGGATCTTGGAATCTGGGTAATAAGTTATCAAAACCGTCTAAACGCTGATGCTTGAGTTCTGTTAATAAATCTAATTCCACCATCTTTTTTACCATGTAATCAGATGGGTAAATGGCGCTATAGGTTCCACCACCGCTGGCTTGGAGTTTAGCTAGCATCACATCATTAGATTCGTAGACATCAGCGATTACTTTGATGCCGGTCTGTGTGGTGAAGGTTTTTAATAATTCTTCATCAGTGTATTGAGTCCAAGTATAAATACGTAGCTCGTCACGAGGTTCGCTGGAGTTTACTTGGGCGCGGACATCAGCTAGTTTCCAACCACAACTACTGAGAGAAAGGGTAGATAACGCCGCTGCACTTTGCAAAAATTGCCGTCTTTTAATCATATTATCGAGGCGTCAAGATACTAACGCTCTGGCATCGGTTGGTGCCCAGTAGGCGTAAATCGTTGTGTCTGATGGGGGTAAACTGCCGATGGTATTAGGCTGTAAGACAGTCAAGCGATCGCCTGATTCTAGTTCCACCACATAATGAACGTGGGTTCCCATGTACATGATATTGGTCAGTCGTCCGGCAAAACAGTTATGCTGGATGTTGGGGGTATAAAGACTTAATTGAATCTTTTCTGGTCGTACACTCACGACGACAGTAGGCGACAAGATATTCGGTGTACTCAGAGAGCGAGCGATGGTGATGGTCAGACCAGAACGTGTCATCACTTCTATTGTGGCATCTGTATCGGATTTGATTTCGCCTTTGAATAAATTTGTATCACCAATAAAATCTGCTACAAACGGTGTCAGTGGTTGTTCGTAGATTTGAGTAGGTGTGCCAATTTGCTCAATTTTGCCTTGATTCATGACGGCAATGCGATCTGATAATGACAGTGCTTCTTCTTGGTCGTGAGTCACCATCACAAAAGTCAATCCTAGGTCTTTGTGCAAGTTTGATAGTTCAACCTGCATCTCCTTCCGCAGCTTTAAATCTAACGCCCCTAAAGGCTCATCTAACAGCAGTACAGCCGGACGATTAACTAGCGCCCTCGCCAAGGCGACTCGTTGCTGTTGTCCGCCAGAAAGCTGTTTAGGGAAGCGCGATCGCAAGGAGTCCATTTTGACAAGTTTTAAAGCTTCTTTAACTCTGGTATCAATTTCTGAAGAAGATAATTTTTTCAATCGCAGTCCAAAAGCGATATTTTCTGAGACATTCAGGTGATTGAACAAAGCATAACTCTGAAATACCGTGTTCACAGGACGTTTGTAAGCTGGCACATCGGTCATCAATTGACCGCGAATTAGCAGCTTACCAGCACTGGGTGTCTCAAATCCAGCAATCAATCGGAGTATTGTCGTCTTGCCGCAACCGGACGGTCCCAGAATGCTGAAAAATTCACCTCGCCGAATGCTCAAATCTACACCATGTAATGCGGGATCAGTGTGAAAAAATTTGAAGACATTCCGCAGTTCAACATCCAGGGTCTCTTGAGCCATCACTTCACCCTGATACTGTGTTGCAGTTTGAGCCATAATTGAGAATTAATTGCCGTAATTGTACGTGCATGCCAGTTAATATAGTCCAAGAGGCATAGTGCTTAATTAGGACTTTGGTTTATTGTATCCGCCAATAACAAAGTTACAAGGGATGCAGATGTAATTTCATATTATGTGATTAGCTTCTCAAGCGGATGGGGTAAGCATCGGACTGTATTTATCAGTATTCATATTAGAAAATTAAAATTGTACTTATGACTACGTTCGGGCGCAAAAAGAATACACGGACAGTTGGGCGAAATTACCAGTCCGCAGTCATGTTGATATTTTTCACTTTATTGATGGCAGCTGGGATTGGCAGTCGTCTGGCATATTTACAATTAGTTCAAGGCAGTCGCAGTTCGCAGTTGGCAGACTCCAACCGCATCCGGATCATTGATAAACAACCAGAGCGTGGTGTGATTTATGACCGCAATGGCAAAATTCTGGTCAGTGGTCGGCTATCGCACTCCGTATATTTGTGGCCGATGGCGCATACAAAAAAGGGTTGGCCGGAAGTCGCTCAGCGTCTATCAACAATTCTGGAAGTTTCTCAAGCCGATATTGAAGAACAACTCGAACAAGCAGGTCCCAATTCTTCCCAACTGGTTCGTGTCGCCCGTGGGATCACTCCGGAGCAATTCATCGCCTTACACGAGTATGAAAACGAACTTGATGGCGTAGAGGTATATATTGAATCTGTGCGAAATTACCCGAATGGGCAGGTTGGCGCACACTTGTTGGGTTATACCCGTAACATTAGCCCAGAGTTGTTAAAGACAAAAAAACAAGACGGTTATAAGCAGCGAGATCTGATCGGACAGATGGGTGTCGAAAAAGCTTATGAGAATTTGCTGCGCGGTGAATGGGGTGGTCAGCAAGTTGAAGTCAATGGCGCAGGTCGTCCAATTAAAGTTTTGGGCGAAAAACCTGCTAAGCCTGGGAAAGATATTCACTTGACGATCGATTTAGATGTCCAAAAAGTCGCAGAAAAAGCTTTGGGCGATCGCAAAGGCGCGATCGTGGCAATGGACCCAAATAACGGCGCGATTTTAGCAATGGTGTCTCGTCCTGCTTTTGACCCAAATCTCTTCTCCAAAGACAAACTCAGTAAGAAAGACTGGGAAACGGTTCAAGGAAAAGAACATCCCTTAGTCAATCGTGCTTTGAGTGCTTTTCCTCCCGCCAGTACATTTAAAATTATTACTGCTAGTGCCGGATTGGAAACAGGTAAGTTTTCTCCCGATACAATTCTAGAAACTTTTGGTTCTCTGACTGTGGGTGGGGTAACTTTTGGTGAGTGGAACCATTCAGGATTTGGTCCTTTAGGATTTGTCGGCGCATTACAAAACAGTAGTGATACTTTCTTTTATCAAGTCGGTAGAAAAGTCGGGGGTCCAGGTTTAATTGAATGGGCACGCAATTATGGCTTTGGCAAAAAAACTGGGATTGAGTTAGCTAACGAAGAATCCCGAGGCTTTGTCCCAGATGAAGCTTGGAAGCAGAAGGTGTTTAAAATACCTTGGACTGTTGGTGACAGCATAAATATGTCAATTGGTCAAGGTGCTTTGCAAGTCACACCGTTGCAGTCTGCAGTCATGTTTGCTGTCGCCGCCAATGGTGGATACCGAGTCACACCGCATTTACTCAAAGACGACGAAGACAAGAAAAACTTGCGGGTATCTTTAAACATGAAACCCTCAACTATCAAAATTCTCCGCGATGGACTACGCAAGGTAGTTAGTGACGGTACAGCAAGGTCGCTCAACCTCCCCTCTATTCCTCCCGCCGCTGGTAAGACCGGCACCGCTGAAGCTGGTAAAGACCGTGCCAACCACACTTGGTTTGGGGCATATGCTCCCAACGACAAGCCAGAAATCGTTGTTGTCGCTTTTGGCGAAAACTCCGGTGAGCACGGCGGTACTGTGTGCGGTCCAATGGTATTAAAAGTTTTTGAAGACTATTTCCAACGTAAGTATCCCGGTAAGTACGCTAAACCCCTGGCGGACGAAAAGGAAAAAGATAGTAAGGCTGCACCAAGCACAGGAGGGAGGACTACGGATTAAGAGGAGTGCTCTTGAGTGGGGGAAGTAGGAATTTTAAAAATTTTGCATTCGTAATTCACAATTTATAATTCATAAATTCCCTCTTTCCCCCACTCCCCCTCCCCCTCCCTACTTCAACTGCGGTTTGAGATTTTTGGCTCGGTAGAAAGTTTCTAAACTCGGGGTATCGCCGACATAACGCCAGTGCCAGGGTTCGTAACTTACACCTTGGGGGTTGTCTTTGGGGAAAGACATCTCAAAGCTGAAACGAGCCGCATTGGTGTTGACCCATTCATAAGCTTTGGTTTTGTCAAAGTTAGGATTGAGATTGGTTGCGGGAACTGTGCCATCGCCGATATCGACGGCATAGCCTGTATGATGTTCGCTATAACCGGGAGGAGCACTAACGGCGGCGCGTTCAGATGCTGTTTGGTTACGTGCGGATTTGACATCAAAAAATAACTGTTCTTGGTCTTTGATTGAGCGAAAGCCGGAGATTGGCGCTAAACTTACACCATTTGCCCGCGCGGCTGCCACCATTGCTTTAAATTGTTTTGCCGCAGTTGAGCGCATTTGAATACGTCTATCTGTGGAAATTGGAGCAAGCTCGCTGAGTGGGGCTTCGGGATAAGTTAAATGTCCGAGAAGTTGATCGGATCTAGGATTTGGTGTATTAGATGTGACATTATTAGGAGTTTGTGTAGTATTTGATGGCGCAGTGGCAACTTTTGGTGCAGTTGCCGTACCAAAGAAGATACCGGCGCTTAAAGCTAAAATACCTACTCCTACCAATCCCCCAATTAACAACAGCGGTTTTGACCGCCGTGCTTGAGTTGTGGCTATAGGAGTATCGCGTAAAGCAGCCGGAATATCTTCACCTGACGAGATTTCCGTTGATTGCGGTTTTTCCGAGAACCCAGCTTTATCCAAAAGTCAACTCCTTTTTAACATAATCATCATAATTGCCCAGCCAAATTTAGTCGCGATGAAGTATTTAGGTGATAATTTGTCAATTTAATACTGAGATTATTTACCTTATGCTTCGCCCTGATTAACCAATGACAAAACTGATTGAATTATACTTACCCTTAGTCGGTTTAGTGCTGTTAGGATTGATACTAGGACGCTACTTGAGTGCCCAAGTTCCTAAGTTATTAGGTCAGTTTCTCTTTTGGGTAGGTGTTCCCGTCAGCATTGTAGCTTTTTTACATACTGCCGATTTGTCTGGTCAGCTTTGGGTTGCTAGTGCTCTTGCTTGGATTGCCATTTTATTTGGCGCATTTTTTGCCTGGGTCTGGTTGCAATGGCAAGCATACCGGAAAAAGACTATTGTCAACAGCACCAAGGGTAGTTTACTTTTGATTGCCATGCTCGGTAACACTGGGTATCTTGGTTATCCGGTAACTTTGGCACTTGTTGGACCACAGTATTTTGCTTGGGCACTATTTTACGACTTGTTGGGCACAGCTTTGGGTGCTTATGGGTTAGGTGTGGCGCTGGCGGCTTATTTTGGCGGTGGTGTCCACAGTCAATGGCAAATGGTGAAGGCAATCGCGATCAACCCAACTCTCTGGAGTTTTGGTTTTGGCTTGCTATTTCGCAGCGTCGCGATCACACCTCTAGCCGAATCGTGCCTAAAAACTTTTGCCTGGTGTGTAGTAGCTTTATCACTAATATTAATTGGGATGCGACTGAGCCAGATCAATTCTTGGCACAGTCTACCTCTATCAATGGTGAGCTTGAGCATTAAAATGCTGCTAGTTCCCTTAATTCTCGGTAGTATTTTACCGCTACTGGGTTTGAAAGGGGCGATCGCGCGGGTGATTGTTTTGCAAATGGCAATGCCGCCAGCTTTTGCAACTTTAGTCATCGCCGAAGCATATAATCTAGACCGCGAACTCGCTGTGACTGCAATGGCGGTCGGCTATGCGGGATTTTTAGTTACTTTACCGATTTGGCTGTGGCTATTTTGATTTGCTCAAAGCAATCTACAGATGAGTGAGATAAAATACGGTCTCAAATTCTAATATGTAGCTTATTTTATTTCCGACTCCTGGCTCTTGTTAGAAGTATGTGCTTCAAGTAAACCGGATGGGGTCATACTTTCATAGTGTTCAAAAGGTTGGTGAATCCAAGGGTTATCCGCAAGATAATCAGTATGGTAATCGGGAGCAATTACTGAACAGGCTTTATACCAGATAACAGCGGTACGTATTTCCTCTATAGGGAAACCAGAATTTTCTTTTAACCAGGGAATTGTCTGCTGGAGTGTAACGCCAGAATCTACCAGGTCATCAACTAGCAGAATCCGCGAGCCTAAATTTTCGGTGGTCATAGTCAAGTATTGAGAAAAAGTTAAAGACCCTCTTTCTTGCTTTCCCGGTCCGTCGTAAGAAGAGGTTGACAAAATTGCCAATGGTAGGTCGTAGATGCGCGAAAGTATATCTCCCACTCGTAGTCCACCTCTAGCAAGGCAGACAATTTGATTGAACTCCCAACTGGATTGATAAATCTTTACAGCCAGTTGCTCGATTTTTTGGTGGTATTCTGACCAAGAAACGTAAAGGTCTGGCATAAGAAGTGTAATTTTTAGCTAATACTGAGTGGCAAGTATTTTATTTTATCTGAGATGAGCAATAGTAGATATGAGTAATTCTCTCCCAGGAAGCGAAGAACAACAGCCGTTGGATAAATTGGACTTAAAAACTAAGTTGGCATATGGCGCTGGCGATTTAGGAACGGCAATCAGCGCCAATATCTTAGCCTTTTATTGGTCAGTATTCCTAACTGATGTCGCCGGTCTAAGCGCTGGGTTGGCTGGCTCGATTCGCTTGATTAGTGGGATTTGGGACGCCGCTAATGATCCGTTTGTTGGGTCATTAAGCGATCGCACGCGTTCCCGCTGGGGAAGACGCCATCCGTGGATGTTAGCTGGCGCAATCCCCTTAGGATTTTTCTTTTTTCTGCATTGGGTTGTCCCGCACTTCAGTAATGATCGCAGTACCAATCAGTGGGGTTTGTTTTGGTTCAATGTCGTAGTTAGTCTGTTTTTTAACACAGCATATACGGCGGTCAACTTACCTTACACGGCGATGACACCAGAATTGACTGAGGATTACAACGAGCGTACCAACCTCACGAGTATTCGGTTTCAATTCTCCATCGGCGGTAGTATCTTGTCTTTACTCCTAGCTTTGGTGATCTTTTCCGTAGTCAAAGAGCCAATACAACAATATTTGTTACTCGGTGGGGTGTTTGGTGTTTTCTCTGTGTTACCTGTGATTTGGTGTGTTTGGGGTACGCGCGATCGCATGGCGATTGTCGAAGCAAAACATCTAAACACGACGACAGAATCCCTTTCTTTTGGGAAGCAGTTAAAAATCGTCTTTAGTAACGTACCTTTCTTATACGTAATTGGGATTTATCTGTTTTCGTGGTCAGCAGTCCAGATCACCGCCTCGATCATTCCTTATTTCGTTGTCAACTGGATGGGTTTACCGCAGGCGATGTCGGCTCAAATCGCTCTTTCCGTCCAAGGAACTGCTTTGCTGATGTTGTTTGTCTGGAGTCGTTTGAGTGAAAGATACGGTAAAAAAGCCGTTTATTTCATGGGAATGAGTTTTTGGATGATTGCTCAAGCCGGATTATTTTTTCTTCAACCAGGTCAAGTCGGTTTAATGTATGTTCTCGGTATTATGGCTGGCTTTGGTGTTTCTACAGCTTACTTGATTCCTTGGTCGATGATGCCAGATGTGATTGAACTGGATGAACTGCGAACTGGTCAGCGACGCGAAGGGATTTTTTATGGCTTTATGGTTTTGGTGCAAAAAATTGGGTTAGCGATCGCTCTATTCTTGGTATTGAGAGCTTTAGACTTCGCTGGATATGTCTCTCGTTCTGGTAATTCTATCCCGCATCAGCCGGACAGTGCTTTACTTGCAATTCGCCTAGCGATCGGTCCTTTACCCACTGTCTGTTTAATTTTTGGGTTAATTTTGGCGTATTTTTACCCGATTACTCGCGAAGCACATGCGGAAATTTTACTCAAACTTGAGGAAAAGAGAAGGGGAGGGGAATAGGGGAGTGGGAGAGTGCTCTTGAGTGGGAGAGTGGGGGTAATTTTAGATTTAAAATAGTGATATGCAATATCGACGTTTTGGCAAAACTAATCTTCACCTCTCAGTCTTTTCGCTAGGTACTATGCGCTACTTGGCGTCTGCGGATATTGCTCAGCAGACGATCGCTCAAGCTGTGGCGTTGGGAATCAATCATCTGGAAACTGCTAGAGGTTATGGTAAAAGTGAAGAGTATTTGGGTGCAGCCTTGACAGGGTTATTGGGAGTGCGATCGCAATTACACATTACTACCAAAATCTCACCCACCGCCGACGCCGAGACAATGCGCTGCTATATTAATGAATCCCTAGCGCGATTAAATCTGGATTATTTAGATTGCTTGGGAATTCATGGCTTAAATACTTGGGAACATCTCCACTGGGTGCAAGCAAAAGATGGCTGTATGCAGGCGGTACAAGAAGCGGTAGCTGATGGTCGGGTGCGACACGTTGGTTTTTCTACCCACGGTTCGTTAGAAGTGATTCAAGCTGCAATTAATACAGATTTGTTTGAATTTGTCAACTTGCATTATTATTACTTTTTTCAACGTCACGCACCAGCTTTAGCCTTAGCTGCAGCCAAAGACATGGGAATTTTTATAATTTCGCCAGCGGATAAAGGAGGACGCTTATACACTCCACCCCAAACCCTCAAAGACCTATGTCATCCTTTCTCGCCGCTAGAATTAAACTATCGATTTTTACTCAGCGACCAGCGCATTACTACTCTAAGTATAGGAGCAGCTAACCCAGAAGAATTAATTGCGCCGTTGCAGGTTAATAACTATGATGAACTAACACTTCCAGAAAAAGAAGCTTTTAAACGGTTAACAGATCGCGCTAATACTGCTTTAGGTGATGATAAATGCAGTCAATGTAACCTCTGCTTACCTTGTCCTGAAAATATCAATATTCCCGAAGTATTAAGACTGCGTAATCTGGCTGTTGCTTACGACATGACAGATTTTGGACAATACCGCTATCGGATGTTTGAAAACGCCGGACACTGGTTTCCCGGAATGAAAGCAAATCGCTGCACAGAATGTGGCGATTGTCTACCTCGATGTCCAGAAAAGTTAGATATTCCCGCTTTGTTACAAGATACTCACGACCGCTTAAACGGAACCGCAAGTCGGCGGCTATGGGAATAATCAAACCTTACCTTACTTAAATCCTTCGAGCTATTATAATAAGAAGTGAGAATTGTTCCCGTTCAAAGGTAGTTAGTGTGCGAGCTAAAGACATCTATCATGATAGTTGTAAAAATGCACTGATTAAAGACGGCAGTATACAGGGTTTGCAGTGGCGTAAAAGAACCTAATTCTATTTCGTTGCAATTGCCACTACATATAGAGGAAAATATAAGTGTTGTGACTGTTATAACTAGCATGACTGAAACTAAACCCGCCCGTATCGCACGTAGGGGAAGAATATTTCCCGAAATCCAATGGACTGAGGAACAATTTACCCAACAAGAAGCCGAAGATAAGGAATTCTATCAGCGATGCAAACCAATTTTTGAGCGAGTTAAATCAGAATTAATTACAACCCACTATAACTGGTATATAGCAGTTGAACCTGATAGTGGCGAATATTTCGTTGATAAAGATTCATCTGTAGCTTCTCTTCAGTGTCGTGAAAAGCATCCAGGTAAAATACCTCATATTTTCCGACTCAACGAGACAGGGGTTTGTGGAACAATATAATGAACGGTTTTTTTGGTGATGAGGATACTTTGTTATTCGAGATAGAGTTAATAACATCTGATGGATTAGAACTACCAGTGGATGCTATGTTTGATACTGGTTTTTCTTATTGGCTAGCGATTAACAGTCAAGATCTGGATGTGCTAAATTGGGTGCGTTTAGAACGACAAATAATGCGGACTGCACGGGGAGATTGTGAATTTAATGTTTACGCTGGCAAAATTAAACTTGATGGTCAACAATACGATATACCCGTGCCTGCTGGCAAAGATTTAATTGAAGTTTTACTCAGTCGTAAATGGCTAGATACTCGACAATTGCTAGTTAACATGCAATCGGGTATATTGACATTGTAATAATCATTATGATGGATAACTATTCTTAAACTTTTACCGCCATAATCCTAGGCGAATTGTGAGATCAGTTCCTTGACCCAGAAGAGAATCTACCTTAATCGCCCCACCATGCTTTTCCACCACAATCTGATGGGCAATAGCTAATCCTAATCCTGTTCCCTTGCCCACAGCTTTAGTAGTAAACAAATGGTCAAATATTTTGGCTATCGCACAAGTCTCGCGTCCCAATTGTAAATGCGTCAATCCTACCTGTACACTTCCATTGCTCGCTTGCCGTTTGCAAATCGTGCTTTAGCCCTAATGAACTCTGATAGCGATCTTCCGCATTCTTCGCCATCAGTTTACTGACAATATCTGACAGCACTGAGGGGATCTCTGGATTGAGAGAGCAAACACTTGGGGGGGATATGGCAATATGGCAATAAGCCTAAAATTCTTTAGCTCAACGGTCTACAGAACCCATAACAAGATCGATGCTTGCCAGGATCACAAAAATATCAGCCACTTTTCTCCCCCGGATAAGTTGCGGCAAAACTTGCAAGTTGTTAAAATCGGCAGGGCGAATCTTCCAGCGCCAAGGGAAAACATTGTCATCACCCACTAGATATATTCCTAATTCTCCTCTACCCGATTCAACTCGCGTATAGAGTTCACCTTGAGGAATTTTGAAAGTCGGCGCTATCTTCTTAGCGATAAACTGGTAATCAAACCCGTTCCATTCCGACTTGCGATCTGATGCTATGCGTTTGGCTTCCAAGTTTTCGTAGGAACCACCAGGTAATCCTTGAAGCGCCTGTTGAATAATCTTGACTGACTCTCGCATCTCGCGCAACCGCACAAAATAACGCGCCAGGGAATCTCCGGCTACATCCCACTGCACTTCCCAGTCAAAATCGTCATAACATTCGTAGTGGTCAACTTTACGTAAATCCCACTTCACCCCAGAAGCACGCAGCATAGGACCTGATACCCCCCACTTGATTGCTTCTTCGCGGCTCAGTATACCTACACCTTCGACTCGGCGGCGGTAAATAGGGTTATCATTAATTAACTTTTCGTATTCATCGATTTTGGGTGGGAAGTAATTGCAAAAATCTTCACACTTATCTACCCAGCTATAAGGAAGATCAGCCGCAACACCGCCAACACGAAAGTAATTGTTATTAATCAGACGATAACCTGTGGCAGCTTCAAACAAATCGAGAATCATCTCGCGGTCGCGCATAGTATAGAAGAAGGGAGATCCACAACCCACATCTGTCATAAATGGTCCTAACCATAATAAATGGTTAGAAATCCGCGTCAGTTCTAACATCATCACCCGGATATAGCTAGCCCGTTTAGGAACCTGAATATCAGCGAGTTTTTCGACAGCATTGACAGTTACGGCTTCGTTGAACATCCCGCCATAATAATCCCAGCGACTGACATAAGGGACATACATGATATTAGTACGGTTTTCAGCAATTTTTTCCATCCCCCGATGCAGGTAGCCCATCACGGGTTCGCAGTCCACCACGTCTTCTCCATCCAGAGTCACGATTAACCGGAAGCACCCATGCATGGCGGGATGGTGGGGACCAAGGTTGATGACCATCGGTTCGGTTTTGGTTTCAATACGAGTCATATCAATAACCTAGTAATGAGTCATTCTGAGTTCTTGATGACAAAAGTAAACAATTAGCCGTCTGCTGTCTTCCAGATTCTTCCGATTTTTTGTAAGTTTTGGTTATAAATTACGAATTTGCGCTGGTGTGACACCAACCAAACGCTTGAAATGTAAATTTAGATGACTTTGGTTAGCGAATCCAACTTGATGAGCAATGTCAGCGATCGCTATCCCTCCTTTTAATAATAATTCCTTAGCTCGCTCTACCCGACAGCTAATTACATACTGGTGAAGAGTGATACCCGTAGATTGTTTGAACAGGTGAGAAAAATAATGCGGACTCATCTGCACCAGCGCCGCCAGTTCCGTTAAACCTAAGTCTTGGTCTAAATGAGCTTGGATATATTCAATTACTTGCCGTAGTTTATACTTAGACAATCCGCCTGCATACTCATGCAAAATCGGTTTGCGACTTGAGTAATGTTGCCTCAAGTGAACTGATAAAGCATTGACCATCGTCTCAGCGTAAAGACGACTACCGATACCGCCAGTAGATAAAACATTTTTGAGTGCTAAACCAATTTGGTAAATTAATGGGTCTGGTGTAGCAAAGTGAGGCAAAAGCTGAATCTGTTCTGGTGCTGAGTCGTCAACTGCACGGGCAAAAAAAGTCGGTTCGATCCCGATAATAATAAAGTCACCTTCTGCTTCCCAAGCAACGCTTTGACCGATATTCACCGGAGTAATTACCACATCACCACCAACAACGGCATCACGCCGTCTGCGACCATCAAGTTTGCGGTCAGCATAAATTACACGTTCGCCATGTGTAAAAATGCCCAGACAGTGCCAACGAGGAGTGCATACCTCAGGTACTTCACCAGGCGGTTGGCACAGATAGGCAACATTAAAGCCAGACCAACCTACCTGAAGACTATTCAGAATTGGTGGACGGGGATAAAGCTGTAGTGCAACAGATGCTTGAGTAATCACTAAGGGTTTTGTTTCCGCCATAGGTTCAACCCATTTCTATACACTCAATATATTCAGGTAAAAAACTCTGTGTATGATAATACAATATTGTCGAAAATACAGTTGCATAAGTGATAAAACACCTAACTTTGTAATGACAACTTTGGTGGAGTCGGCAAAAGTAAAAGTTAGCACTACTTAGGTAAAATATGCTAGCCTGCGATCGCTATCTTTTAACACAACCCCATGAGTCCAAAAATTTTGCTGATTGGCTGTAATGGTCAGTTAGGTGAAGAACTACAACAATTGCTACCATCGACCGGCGTCGTCGCCCTCGCCCGTCCCAGCATCGACCTCGCCCAACCTGACAATATCCGCCAAGTCATTGACGAAATCCAACCTCAGGTGATTGTCAACGCAGCAGCATATACAGCGGTGGATAAAGCGGAAAGCGAAGTAGAACTCGCCACAGCCATCAACGCCACCGCACCTGGAATCCTCGCCGAACAAACTCAAAAGTTGGGAGGATTCCTCATTCATGTTTCTACTGATTACGTTTTTGATGGTACTCAAAGCCATCCTTACCACGAAACCGACCCCACCAATCCGCTGAGTGTCTACGGTCAAACCAAACTCGCTGGTGAAGAAGCTATTCGGAAAACTTGCCCAAATCATTTGATTGTCCGCACAGCTTGGGTTTATGGCATTCATGGTAGAGGTAACTTTGTCAAGACAATGCTGAGACTAGGAAGCGAAAGAGAAGAAATCCGAGTAGTCGCCGATCAAGTTGGTAGTCCAACATGTACTCAAGATTTAGCCCAAGCGATCGCAAGTCTCATTCCCTTGTCAACCCCAGAAATTGCCGGCACCTATCACTATACCAACAGTGGTGTGACCAGCTGGTATGACTTAGCGATCGCCATCTTTGAAGAAGCGCAACTCCTTGGCTTCCCTCTCAAAATCCAACGCGTCATCCCCATCACCACCCCAGAATATCCCACCCCCGCCCGTCGCCCTGCTTATTCCGTCCTCGCTTGTGGCAAAATATCAAATGTTTTGGGAACTTATCCTCCTTACTGGCGGACAGGATTAAGACAAATGCTCAAAAGTTTAAAAATGACGTGATTTATTTTCTCACTGTTAACTACCATTCCACAGAATTAGTTACTAAATTAATTGCTTCCCTTGCCTCAAATCAAGATATCCCGTATCAGCTTTTAATTATTAATAACTCACCAGAGGATGCATCTATTCATCTGCTCAAATCGGCATCAGTTAGCATTCTAGAAGCTGAAAGTAACCTCGGTTTTGGTAACGCTTGTAATTTAGGTCTAACTTGGATTTATACCCACTCCACAGAAGCGCTTGTCTGGATCATTAATCCTGACGCTTATCTCAGTGAAAACACCCTGCCAAAAATTACTCCCTTTTTCACCACCTATCCGCAACTTTCAATTCTTGGGACAATAATTTATACTCCCAATCACGAAATTTGGTTTGCCGGTGGTCAATTTGTTGCCGAAACAGGAGAAATTCAAACCAAAGATTTAACAGACACAAATCTAGATTATATTACTTGCGATTGGGTTTCTGGCTGTAGTTTGATTATTAATCTTCGTAATTTTAATACCTGTCCGCAATTCGATCCTGCTTACTTTCTTTACTACGAAGACTTTGACTTTTGCCGTCGTTACGCCGCCCAAGGATATTTAATTGCCATCACCAAGCAATTGGCTGTAATCCATCAACCGTCATCAATTACAAATAGAAACATTTACCGCAAAATTAAACACAGCACCTACAGTTATTTATTAACTTTAAGCAAATATACAAAACAGCCAGTGTTATTTTTGAGATTGACAAGATTAATTATTTATGCTTTAGCTTTATTACCCTTCAAACCGCAAGTAGCATTTGGTAAAATTACTGGTGTCATAACTTACTTTAGGCGCTCATTGTTATTTTAATGAATGAAATTCTAATTAATTTATCTTTTCGGATGACCAAGCCGACAGGTCATACAACCTATGTTAATAATCTATTCCCTCACCTGCAATCACTAAACCCAACATTATTAACTTCTGCACCTATCGATCGTTATACCTGCTACCCAGTTCCCGCAAACTTAACTCCAGACCAAGGTACAAAAGGGCACTTTCAGCGATTGTTATGGACGCAATTTCAATTAGCGCAAATTTATAAAAAGCTAAAATCCCACCTTTTATTCTCTCCCATACCAGAAGCACCTTTATTTTCTGGTTGTCGCTACATCGTCACTATCCACGACCTGATTCCGCTGCGTTTCCCCAAACCCTTCTCACCAATGACGCCCTATTTCCGCAGTTACATTCCCGCAGTGATGAAGCAAGCACAACATATCATTTGTAACTCCACCGCTACCGCTAAAGATGTCTGCGACTTTTATCACATCCCTAGTAGTAAAATTACTGCCATCCCTCTAGCACACGATCGTCATCATTTTCGCGTACTCAACCTACCTCCTCAAAACACACCACCCTACTTCCTCTACATTGGACGCCAAGACCCATACAAAAATTTACAAAGAGTGATTGACGCCTTTGCTGCATTACCCAATTGTCGCGACTATCAACTATGGCTAGCAGGTCCCAACGACAGCCGCTATACTCCGATTTTGCAACAGCAAGCCGAGCAATTAGGAATCGCTACCCACGTTAAATTTCTTAACTATGTAGCTTACAACGAATTGCCCACACTAATTAATAGAGCGATCGCTTTAGTCTTTGCAAGTCTCTGGGAAGGTTTTGGCTTTCCTGTCCTTGAAGCAATGGCTTGTGGTACTCCGGTAATTACTTCTAATATTTCTTCACTCCCAGAAGTTGCTGGTGATGCGGCAATATTAGTGAATCCTTATAATACTGGGGAAATTACTGCCGCAATGCAGATTTTAGGTACAGATGCACAGACGCGATCGCGCCTTTCCCATCAAGGTATCATCAGAGCGCAACAATTTAGCTGGGATAAAACTGGACAAGCTACCAGCCAAGTCTTAAGTCGTTATCTTTAACTTTTCCAAACGACTAAAATCACACCACAGACAATCAGTCCTAAACCAACCAAGCGACTAAAAGGAATCAATTCATGAAACCAAAAATAACCTAGCAAAACTGAAAATACATAGATTAGAGATGCTGATGGCGCAGCAACGCTGAGCTTTACCCGCGTCAGGAGTAAAATATAGGCACAGGCACCCAAACCGTAGCAAGCTAAACCGGCGACTAGTTCCGGAATCGTGATGATACTGAGAATATGACTCAGCCAATTTCCTGTATTGACTTTTCCCAGCTTTAATGCTCCTGCCTTAAGCAAGAACTGTCCAGCAACGCTGCTAAGAATCGAAACGAAGAGTAATCCAAGCTCTGGTAAAGTCACAAAATTTCGCTATATTAGAATCAGTTGTTTAGTTTACGTCTTTCTTGTCAAGCCGACGAGTATCAAGAAGACATTTCACAGTATTATGGAGTGCTGAGTGTTGAGTCCTGAGTTGTATAGAAAACAGTGTATCGCTACAGACTCTCTTAATCTCTATGTGAACACTCAGCAAAGCCGCACGGGTCAGTAAACCCTGTAATGGCTCCTCAGCAAGCAAGCACTTAAAAATTATGCAATTTATTGATCAAGCAAAAGTTGAAGTAGAAGCAGGTAAAGGTGGTAACGGAATTGTTGCCTTCCGGCGCGAGAAGTACGTACCTGCGGGAGGACCAGCAGGAGGAAATGGCGGACGAGGCGGTTCGGTAATTTTACTCGCTCAAGCCAACCTGCAAACTCTACTGGACTTCAGATATAATCACCGCTTTAAAGCCGACGATGGTGGTAAAGGTGGACCAAAAAACTGTACTGGTGCCGCAGGTGAAGATTTAATCATTGAAGTTCCGTGTGGCACAGTGATCTACAACGCCGAAACCCACGAGATGTTAGGTGATTTGACTGAACCAGGACAAAGTTTTTGTGTCGCTAAAGGTGGTAAGGGCGGACTGGGAAACAAGCATTTTCTCAGCAATAGTAATCGCGCCCCGGAATATGCCTTAGATGGACTTCCAGGAGAAATTAAGTTACTGCGCCTAGAGTTGAAATTGCTGGCGGAAGTGGGAATTATCGGCTTGCCAAATGCCGGAAAATCCACTTTAATTTCTTCAGTCTCAGCCGCACGTCCTAAAGTTGCCGACTATCCCTTCACTACCTTAATCCCAAATTTAGGTGTGGTGCGGAAACCTAGTGGTGATGGGACTGTGTTCGCGGATATTCCGGGATTAATCGCTGGTGCTCATTTAGGCGCAGGACTAGGTTTCGATTTCTTACGTCATATTGAGCGCACACGAGTATTACTACACTTGATTGATGCGACAAGTGAAGATCCGGTGGCAGATTTTCAGACAATTCAGGCAGAATTACAGGCTTACGGACGGGGTTTAGCCAATCGTCCGCAAATTATTGCCCTGAATAAAATTGATGCCGTAGATCGGGATACAGTGGATTTGGAAGCGATCGCGACCCAACTCAATCATCTATCCTTATGTCCGGTTTACATCATCTCCGCTGTTGCTCATGTCGGACTAGATCCGCTATTGCAGAATCTGTGGACAATTCTTGACCAACTCAACGCCGCTGCAGCGCAAAAAGAACAGTTAGAAATGCAGCCTGAAGAATTAAGTGTTTTTCGTTAAACCTTAATAAACCAACTTCGCCAGTACATACAGTAGGCAATCACCCACCAAAATAGTACGGCGAGGATGGCGATGCTTAAAGAAGCATTCATCGGGCTGACTCCGGCAAAGAAGTGCTGAGAAATCCAATTGTAAGTGGTAGGCGCATTTTCGCTCCTTCCAATATTGGTTTTGACTAAAATTTTAATGAGTAGCACTGAAGCGACAAACAAAGCGATCGCATTTAATCCCATGACTTCAAATGGTTTTCCCCAGCGTTTAATCCGTCGAACTTCAATCAACTCATAACAAGCTGCTAGTAATAATAACGCCCAACCTGTAGTAAAAAGAACATAGGAACTTGTCCACAGTTTTTTGTTAATTGGGAATTCTAATCCCCAAGCCCAACCCAAAACCAAGCAAGCAATCCCCACTAATCCTAAACCCAAACTTGTCCGCGATGTCACAGGTTGGCTGCGTATCCATTGTCCGGTAAAGTAGCCAGCCAAGACACTGACTACCGCCGGGAGAGTGCTGAAAAGTCCTTCCGGATCTCCGAGAAAGTTATATTTATCACCTTTATATAAATGCGCTGTGCCAATAATTAAGCGATCAATATAAGCACCTAAATTACCTTCGCGCGTTAATACCCCCGCACCATAACCCGGAACCGATACAAATGACATTGCTAACCAATAGCCAATAAGTAACACAGCCGCAAGTACCCATTGTCCTTTACGTGGTAAGTTGAGGACGGCTAAAGAAGCTAATAAATAAGTTAAACTAATGCGTTGCAATACACCCATAACGCGGATATGGCTGAAGTCATAATTCCAAAAGCCATTCAGGAATAACCCTAACGCAAATAAAATTGTCGCCCTGCGAAGAATCCGCCAGTAGACAGATGCCGTAGGTTTATTATCTTTGGTGTATTTGGCTAAGGAAAAAGTCATCGCCACACCGATAATAAATAGAAAAAAAGGAAACACCAAGTCAGTCGGTGTACAGCCATTCCACGAAGCATGATCCAAGGGAGGATAAATATCATCAGCTACTCCGGTCATGTTGACAAGAATCATCAGAGCGATCGTGATTCCGCGAAAAACATCAAGTGAGATTAAACGCATAAAAAAATCGTGTTGTAAAGACTGTGCCTAAATTGTGCATGACATCAAACTCAAACTTAAGATTGGTGACAATTCTTGAGTTCTGAGCTTACTTAAAAATACTCGGCTAATCATTCAAATTCCTGTCATGAAACGTTTCCTTTTGCTGCTACTTACGTTACTAACCACAACAGGCTGTAACCATCGCACTTCTCTAAACGGCACACCTTTAGTAGCACAGCCTACCATTACTCAAAATTACCTCCGTACTGAATCATTTACACCTCAACCAATTCGCATTAATATCAGCGATTTACCCCAACCACTTACCACAGAAAGCGCCTCTAAACCACCTCAAGTTATACCTATTCCCGCTAATCCTGTGCTGCAGGTACCCACTGGTTTTAAAGTCAACGTGTTTGCAGAAGGACTTGACGCCCCACGTTGGTTAGCATTAACTCCCAACGGCGATGTCTTAGTGACAGAAACCAAGAAAAACCGCATTCGCTTGCTACGCGATACCAAAGGTAATGGTGTAGCCGATGTGCAAAAAGTCTTTGCGGGACAAGAAAACGGGCTAGATATCCCCTTTGGCATGGCTTTTGCGGGCGATTCCTTCTTTTTGGGTAATACTAATGCAGTTTTGCGATTTCCTTACAACAAAGCACAGCAGCAAATCACTGGTACTGGTAAAAAGATTACCGACCTTCTTGGTGGTGGTTACAATCAGCACTGGACGCGGAATGTAATAGTATCACCGGATAGCAACAAATTATACGTTTCTGTTGGTTCTCAAACCAATGTGGATGAAGAATCTTTACCACGGGCTTCGGTACAGGTGATGAACCTGGATGGCTCAAATAGGCAAACTTTCGCCTCCGGATTGCGTAACCCAGTGGGTTTAGATTTTCATCCCGTAACACGCCAACTTTACGCTACAGTCAACGAACGGGACGGATTAGGAGATGATTTAGTTCCTGACTACCTGACACGTATTCAGTCCGGGGAATTTTACGGTTGGCCCTATGCTTACTTAAAACCGCAGAACCTCGAACCGCGTCAGACAGTAAATGGCAAAAGCAAACGCCCCGACTTGGTAGCCCAAACTCGCACCCCAGATGTGCTATTTCAAGCTCATTCAGCCGCTTTAGGATTGCAATTTTATCGCGGTCAGAAGTTTCCGTCGAAGTATCATGATGGTGCCTTTGTCGCCATGCGAGGATCTTGGAACCGCGATCGTGGCACTGGTTATAAAATAGTCTTTATTCCCTTTGATACTAACGGACGACCTAAAGGTGATTACGAAGACTTTGTTACAGGATTCTTATCAGATCCCACTGGCCCAACAACATGGGGGCGACCTGTAGGCTTACTCGCTATGCCTGATGGGAGTCTGTTGTTTACCGATGAAGTCAACAACCGGATTTATCGCGTACAGTATGGCGAAACAAATGTACCATAAAAAAAGTGTAGGTTGCATTTAGATATCCGGTGGTATGCCTAAACGCCTTCTAGTAGTCGAATCTCCCGGTAAAGTCAAAAAACTCAGTCAAATCCTGGGTTCGGAGTGGATTGTTCGTGCCAGTTGTGGTCACATTCGTGAACTCAGTGATGAAGGCGAGGATTCTTTAGGGTTTACGATGGATGGTAGTAAGGTGCAATGTCGTTATGTACCTCGTGACCAGCGATCGCAAGAAACAATCCAGCAACTTAAGGCTGTAGTAAAGCAAGTAAATGAAGTGGTCTTAGCGACTGACCCAGACCGGGAAGGGGAAACTATTGCGTGGCATCTTCAAGAAGCTTTAGGTTTGAAGGAACCGAAACGAGTTGTTTATACTGAGATTACAGAATCTGCTGTCAGGAAGGCGATCGCTAATCCCAGAAAGATCGATTATGACCTGGTAGGAGCCGGATTGTGCCGAGATTGTCTAGATAAACTAGTAGGTTATAAAGGCAGTCCGCTGGTTTGGGCACTTAATAACGGTGCAAAGAGTGTTGGGCGAGTTCAGAGTGCGACCTTGCACCTAATTTGTCAGCGCGAGAGAGAAATTCAATCTTTTGTCGCTCAAGACTACTGGAGCGTTTGGGTAGACTACGTTGAAGGATTCCGGGCTTTCTACAAAGGTAAGGTAAATACGCGCACAGAATCTGAGCCGGAAGCAGAAAATGATGACGCAGTTAGTAAAGAGGAAAAAGTACTAGAATCTACGCGTGTCCTAACGCAAGTAGAAGCCACCCAACTAGTTGAAGAGGCGCAGCGCCACCCGCATCAGGTTGTGAATGTTGAAGGCAAGATTGTTCACCGTCAACCACCTCCACCCTTCATCACCTCGACCCTTCAGCAAGCTGCTGGTTCGCGGCTGAAATTTGCTCCTGAAAGAACTATGCAGGTAGCACAAAAGCTGTACGAAGCAGGTTTGATTACCTACATGCGGACAGACTCAGTGATGCTCAGTGCTGAATTCTGCGCTAGTGCCAGGATG
>JBBQRU010000048.1:0-33488 GCA_038214545.1 Cyanophyceae cyanobacterium
TCGATAGCCATATAGTAAGCATAAATACAGAGGGGCAGGCGCTGTGATTAGAGTCGCAATTAACGGTTTTGGACGCATCGGACGGAATTTTATGCGTTGCTGGGTGGGGAGAGAAAATAGCAACATCGACCTCGTTGCTATCAACGACACTTCGGACCCCAGAACCAATGCTCATTTGCTGAGGTATGACACAATGCTGGGGACATTGAAAGGAGTAGACATCAGTGCTGATGATAACTCAATCACTGTCAACGGCAAGACCGTGAAATGCGTCTCCGATCGCAACCCAGAAAACTTGCCTTGGAAAGATTGGCAAATTGACCTAATCATTGAATCCACAGGTGTTTTCACAAGCAGAGAAGGCGCAACCAAGCATTTAAACGCTGGGGCGAAAAAAGTATTAATTACAGCACCGGGCAAAAACGATGATGGCACCTTCGTCTATGGGGTCAACCACCTCGACTATAACCACAAAGATCACGTCATCATTAGCAATGCTAGCTGCACCACTAACTGCTTAGCGCCCATTGCCAAAGTGTTGCACGAGAACTTCGGCATCATCAAAGGCACCATGACCACCACCCACAGCTACACCGGAGACCAGCGGCTATTAGACGCTTCTCACCGGGATTTGCGACGGGCGAGAGCAGCGGCAATGAATATTGTCCCCACCTCAACTGGCGCAGCGAAAGCAGTAGCGTTGGTACTACCAGACCTGAAAGGCAAGCTGAATGGCGTCGCCCTCAGAGTTCCTACTCCCAATGTTTCAATGGTGGACTTTGTGATTCAAGTCGAGAAACAGACCTTTACCGAAGAAGTCAACAAAGTTCTTTACGAAGCTTCCGAAAACGGACTCAAAGGCGTTTTGGCATACAGCGATTTACCGCTTGTATCCTCTGACTATCAAGGTCATGACGCTTCTTCTATTGTCGATGCCAACTTAACTATAGTCATGGGCGGAGACATGGTTAAAGTTATGGCATGGTACGACAACGAATGGGGTTACAGCCAACGCGTTCTGGATTTAGCCGAATTAGTCGCTGAAAAGTGGACTAATTAAAATAGGGTGTGGGGTGTAGGGTGTAGGGTGTAGGGAATTTCCTACTTCCTATTCCCCTTGCCGAAAATGTTTGAATCCTGATTCAAGGGTTAACAATTGGTCAGGATTTCCCTTGAGGTCGCGTAGCCTTACTTCTAAGTCACTGACGATAATACCAATAATTGCTGCTCCTGAACCTAGTTGCTGCACTAAAGCCATTGCCAACGCTTCGGGCAAACACAAAACTAATTCAAAATCTTCACCACCATAAAGAGCATATTCCATCGCTTGCTTGGGAAAACACTGATGAAGTGCATGAGGGATCGGAATTTGCTCGCGTGCCAAAATCGCACCTACTTGACTAGCGCGGCAAATTTGTAATACCGCATCTGCTAAGCCGTCGCTGCTGTCCATTCCGGCGGGGGGGAGGGGGGGAGTGGGGGAGGGGGGGAGTGGGGGAGGATATAAAATATTATTTAGGATTGGTAGGACGTCTAGTCTGGGTTGGGGGCGTTGGTGTTGGGTGATGAGGTATGCTCTTTCTGTCGGACTGAGATGTTCGCCTTTTTCTGGGTGTAGTAATAACTCTAAGCCAGCGCGGGACGCACCGTGAAAGCCGGTGACGACGATTGCATCTCCGACTTGAGCTGTTGTCCGGCGAATGGCGCGACTGTTTTCAACTTGACCAAAAGCTGTAATTGCCAGAGTAATTACGGGCGATCGCACAACATCTCCACCGACAATCGGGGTATTGTAAGGTTGCAAACAAGCCGTCATCCCTTCATACAGACGCTCAACCCAACGAACTGGGACATCACCTCGCAATCCCAGCCCGACAGTAATGCCCAATGGAGTCGCCCCCATTGCTGCTAAATCTGACAAATTAGCCGCCACCGCCCGCCAACCGGCATCTTCTGGCTGCGTCGTGCGATCGCTAAAATGTACTCCGTCAACCAGCAAATCTGTGGTCACAACTATTGACTGATGCGGTGCAGTTGTCAGAACCGCCGCATCGTCTCCGACCACATCAACCGGACAAAAGCGCTGCAATCTTGCTAACAGCCCTTGTTCGCCTAAATCTCGCAGCAATGTCAAGATCGATTCCTCTTTGATGTGTTCTCTTTAAGCCGCTTGTGGCTCAACTAAATTCTCTGCACCTTCGATCACTTTTGCCGATTCAATTTTGTCACCAGCCTTCAGTTGTTCGAGAATATCTTTACCTTCAGTCATGTAGCCAAACACAGCATAACGACCATCCAACAAATTACGCCCAGCAGGTGTTAGTTCTGGATCGAACAAGAAGAAGAAGAATTGTGAAGAACCACCATCCGCTTGACCTTCTGGACGAGCCAAAGCCACAGTCCCAAAAGCCGAAAAAGGCAAGACAACTTGATCGCGATAACGACCAGCATCCTCAAGAGTAATGCCGTAAAAAGGCGCTTTGTCCCCAACAGCAAGAACTTCTAAAGGAATAGCTCGATATTTCTCAGTTTTCGGGTCGATAAAACCTTGTTCTGGGCCATCAGGATCGCCAGTTTGCAGAACATAGGATTCTTCTGACCGAGTGAATGGTAAACCGTCATAAAAACCGCGTTGAACTAAATCGACAAAATTACCCGCAGTTACCGGGGCGCTGTAACCGTCCACGACAATTTTGACATCACCTTTAGTTGTTTTCAGAGCAACAGTCGCCCGACCTTTGAGTTGAGGTAAATTACTATACTCTTGTGGCACCTCAAACGGGTATTTTTGCACCATTAACTCTTCGAGAGTGCTGACCAACTTGAGGAGTCGCGCCCGTTGTTCCAAAATTTGTTCTTTATCTTTAGCATCAGCAAATTGTCGCAAGGTCGCAATCCCAGATTTCAACTCAGCCACAATTGCTTCAGCTTGCGGTTTTTTGGCATCAGGAATACTCACTAACAGTTTCCCCGGTTGGTCGATTACCCGCGATGCAGTACTAATATCTTTGGAAATTGCCCCCCAGCGCTTATTGGCGCGAATCTGGTTAGCGATGTCTTCCAGAGATCCTTGCATTCTCCGCGCAAATTTATTATCAATCGGCAGTGAGTAACGTAACAAAGCTTTACCATCGGTGATCGCATTCCCTGCAGGCAAAGCGGCGTTACTTGGGGGAGTCCACCCAGCTATACTTATGCCGAAAAAGAGTGTCATCAGTAGCAGTGTTGTCAGGCATTGTTGAGAAGAGCGGTTTAACAAATTTCTCATGGTATAGCGCAATACGGCATCAAAGTAGTGGTTACTTTCAACTGGGTCTTAGCCATCAACTATCTTCCCACGCCCAGGTGCGCGATTAACTGAGTAATCAAAAGCAAATAATTACTTGTTGGCTCTCTTACGGCTCATGAGGCGGTAAAATAAAGCCGATTGAAGTAAGAGCAAACAGAAATTTTCATGATCTCCAGTAACGACTTTCGCTCCGGTGTCACGATTGTATTAGATGGATCTGTATGGCGGGTGGTGGAATTCCTCCACGTTAAACCCGGCAAAGGCTCAGCATTTGTCCGTACAAAGCTCAAAAACGTCAAAAGTGGTAACGCCTTAGAACGTACCTTCCGGGCTGGGGAGTCACTACCGCAAGCCAATTTAGAGAAGAGTACGATGCAACATACCTATAAAGAAGGCGATGATTACGTTTTTATGGATATGGAAAGCTATGAAGAAATGCGGATGAATGCCAAAGATATTGGCGATCGCGTTAAATATCTTAAAGATGGGATGGAAGTCAACGTTATTCGTTGGGGAGAGCAAGTACTAGAGGTAGAACTACCTAATGCCGTCGTACTAGAAATTACCCAAACTGACCCTGGTGTGAAAGGTGATACAGCGACAGGTGGTACAAAACCCGCTATTGTCGAAACCGGAGCCACAATTATGGTGCCGTTATTTATCACCCAAGGAGAGCGGATCAAAATTGATACCCGTGAAGACAAATACCTCGGTCGAGAAAATAACTAATTATTCTTGACTCTTGACTTCTATATTGACTACCTGATTCGATGAGGTAAAACGGACTGTGCCACTGGACTTTAATGAAATTCGCCTTCTTCTGGCAACTATTGCTCAAACAGACATAGCGGAACTGACGCTAAAAAGTGATGACTTTGAACTAACGGTACGTAAAGCTGTGGGCGTGAGCAGTCAATCGTCAGTAGGTCAAGCGACTTTAGGCAGCGCGGCTGGTACCGGATTACAATTAGTACCCCTACAGCCCTCAGGGTTGTCGGCGGTAGTAACAGAAACCCTCGACCGCCGCGCGACGGAGACAACGACGAATACGGTGCAGTTTCCAGTGGCTGCGCCCACACCTATTGACCCCAAGCTAGTAGAGGTGACATCTCCAATGGTAGGCACATTTTACCGCGCTCCTGCACCAGGAGAAGCCGCATTTGTAGAGGTTGGGGATCGCATCCGCAACGGTCAAACAGTGTGTATTATTGAAGCTATGAAGCTAATGAATGAAATTGAAGCCGAAGTTTCTGGTCAGGTCATGGAAATTCTCGTTCAAAATGGTGACCCGATAGAATATGGACAACCACTAATGCGAATTGACCCTGATTGAAAATTAAATCTATGATTCGCAAACATTCATTTGGTAAAATTCGCTCTATCAATTCTTTTGGGTCAATTCTGATGACAGAAGCTTTGCCTGTACCCATAGAAGTGGTGCAACAAGTAGCTGAATATTTCAGCTTATTAAGTGAACCAATGCGTCTGCGACTATTACATCTACTGCGGAATGAAGAAAAATGTGTGCAAGAGTTGGTGGAGGCGACGCAAACTTCTCAGGCAAATGTCTCTAAGCACCTGAAAGTGATGTGGCAAGCGGGAATCCTCAGCCGTCGGAGTGAAGGGACTTCCGCCTACTACCGCGTTGAGGACGAAATGATTTTTGAACTGTGTAACCAAGTTTGCGATCGCCTAGCCACCCGACTCGAACAGCAAGCCCGGAGTTTTCGCGTCTTAAATGGGAAACACCTTTAGAGGGGGAGAGGGAGAGTGCTCTTGAGTGCTCTTGAGTGCTCTTGAGAGGAGAATAAAAAGAGAAGATAAAAAGGCAAATGAAAAAATTATCTAAAACGTCCCCACTCAAGAGCACTCAAGAGCACTCCCCCAATCCCCCAATCCCCCACTCCCTCACTCAAGAGCACTCCTTTTACAGTGGATAATCCTTCTTAAAGCTTGCCCGAGTCAAAGGCTGTTCCACCTCTAAACCTTCACCACCGAGTACATCTAACCGTTTGCCTTCCACGTCAATCCATACTTTTGCAGTTGGTTGTAAACTTGTAGCCGTATAGACAACTTGCCCAATTCGACCAGTAACCGATGCACTCCCACCGCCAGAAACAAATTCTTGCGATAGATTAACGTGAACGCCATCACCTTTCACCTGTACACCTAGAATTTTTGTCCCAGCGGGAATAGCAGAGCCTCTATCTGATTTTGTCAGTAAATTCTGAAAAGCTTCAGTTAAAATCGCATCAGGATTGTTGCTAGCTACTTTAACGGATTCAGGAAGCAATTCGAGATTCTTACCTTTATCTTTGATGGTATAGACATCAGCCCTTTTTTCAGTCTTTGGAACAGTCGGATCAACCTGAGGTACAGGTTGTACTACTGGGGGTTGCGTCCGCACCACAGGTGGTTGCGTTTGCACTACAGGTGGTTGAGACTCCACGATTGGCGGCTGCGTCAAATTAGTCGCCGTTTCTGGTGGGGACTTATGAGAACTCCCCGCCCAGTAGGCTGCAACCCCTACACAGGTGATGGCTGCTACCGATAGACCAGCGAGCACACTTAAAGGTATCTGTTTAATTCGGTCTTTCATATTGCAAACCTCCCTGCTTACTTGGGATAGTATACTGTTGCGTAAAGAATTCTAACTACTAAAGACTACACTTATGGGCGGTGAGTTTCCCAAAATTTAATTGTTGGTTCAACTCGAAAAAAAACCGCAACTTCTAACTCATGTTGTCGAATATTCAATTTGAGAATTCGCGCTAACAATCCAGAATTTGCTAAATTATCAAAAGTTAATTTTTGATTCAGATTGTGAGCGATCGCCTTGACAAATTGCGGTGGTACTGCCTGACCATTAACCCAAATAACAGGCTCAATTAATTGTAACTTTTGCTCACCATTGACGCCAATCCCTGACTCCAACACAATCAACAATGGTCTGATATTACTATCTTGCCCTAATTCCACTTGTAAGCGCAGACGATTTGTATTTAAAAATGCAATTTGAGGATTAACAAGATAATATTTCTGCGTACCATTATCTAAACCAATCTTAACTTGCCGCAATTTTGCCACTAACTCCGGAGTCGCCAAAGCTTGATTCACATCTTGCTCATGCAAAACTAAATGTACCCCAGCATCAACTGGTTTCCGCAACTTTAGTCCGCGCCTCAAACCACCGACATCAAAATCAATCCCATCAGTCTCCACCTCCAAAACAGCAAACCGGATATCTTGTCGCTTCAACCGCAGACCACGCCCCGCAATCCTTACCCTCCCCAACTTACCTTGCAGGAGTTGATAACTTGGAACATTATCAATACGCACCTCAAGCTGCTTAACTTGGGTAAACTGGGAACGGATCGCCTTTGTGGCGACGCGATCGACTAATAGACCTGTGGGAGAGATGAGACTGAGTAAACTTGTGAGAAAAACAGTAAAAAATTCCATTTTTGAAACGCGGAGGGACGCTGAGGGGGCGCGGAGGTACGCGGAGGTTCTTTGCGAGGAAGCTCGGCGTTTCCTCTGCGCTCTCTGCGTTTAATCTTCTCCTAATAGTGCCGCGTCAATCCACTGCTTGATTGTCTTTACAACTTCTTCTATCTCTATTTCCTGAGATTTGCGGGTTTTGCGTTCCACTACTTCGACTTTGCCGTTGGCTAGCGATCGCCCTGTGACTATTCTGTAGGGGATACCGATTAATTCGGCGTCTTTGAATTTGACTCCGGCGCGTTCGTCGCGGTCGTCTAGGAGGGTTTCGATACCGTTGGCGTTGAGTTCGGTGTAGAGTTTTTCGGCTACTTCTTTTTGGTTGTTGTCGGTAATGTTGGGAATGCAGATGATGACGTGGTAGGGTGCGATCGCTACTGGCCAGATAATACCGTCTTTGTCGTAAGATTGTTCGACTGCGGATTGAGCTAGGCGGGATACTCCTAAGCCGTAACAACCCATGACTAAGGGTACTGCTTCGCCTTGTTCGCTGGTGTAGGTGGCTCCCATTGCTTGTGAGTATTTGTTACCGAGTTGGAAGATGTGTCCGACTTCGATTCCTCTGGCGGTTTTTAAGGTTTGTTGAGGGTTGTGGCGGGCGCGATCGCCTGGTCTGGCTTTGCGTATATCTACTGAATTTGGTGGTAGCTGTATTTGCCCACTCCAATTGGCACCGACAACGTGATAGTTAGCTTCGTTTGAGCCGGTGACAAAGTTTTTTAATTCGACAACTGTTTGATCGACTAGGCGTAAGAACTGAGGATGCACGAATTCAGCGATCCGAATGTATTCATCGCCAATATTTGGGGCGACATAACCGAGTGGCAAGGGTTTTGCTGCCCATTTCTCTTGGGCTGCGGCATCGGGTACGGTAAGGGAGAGGACTGTTTTGGCACCATATTCTGGGCTACGCTTCGTCAATTCATTTTGTAGTTTGACTTCGTTGATTTCTTGGTCGCCACGAATACTGACTAGTACTAATACTGTTTTGCCGTTGTCATAGTCGGCTTGATAAAGCACATTTTTGACAACTTGGGTGGGCGAACACTTGAGGAATTTACAGAGTTGTTCGATTGTCTCTGTTCCTGGTGTTTCCCGTTTTTCGTAGGTTGTAAAGGTGGAAGCTTCGGCTTCTGCTGGTAGAGAAGTTGCTTTTTCCACATTCGCTGCGTAGTTTCCATCTTCGGTGTAGAGAACTTCGTCTTCTCCGGCTTCCGCTAGCACCATGAATTCTTGGGAACCGGAACCACCAATCGCCCCACTATCGGCTTCTACCGCCCGAAAAGCTAAACCGCACCGGCGCAGCATCTTGCTGTAAGCTTGGTTCATTTGTTGGTAAGTTTTTTTCAGGCTATCTTCATCTGTATGGAATGAGTAGCCATCTTTCATGATGAATTCCCGTCCGCGCATCAACCCAAACCGGGGACGAATTTCATCGCGGAATTTGGTTTGCATTTGATAGAGATGCAAAGGTAATTGTCGGTAGGAACGAATCATATCACGGGCGATCGCAGTGATTACTTCTTCGTGCGTGGGTCCAAGTCCTAATTCTTGTTCTCGACGGTCGGTGAGGGCGAACATAATTCCCTCGGCTTTGGTATAAGTATCCCAGCGTCCTGATTCTTGCCACAATTGGGCGGGTTGGAGTTGTGGTAGCAAACACTCTTGTGCGCCGGTGGCGTTCATTTCTTCGCGCACAATCGCTGAAACTTTTTGCAGTACGCGCCACATCAATGGGAGGTAAGCATAGATCCCGGAACCGATGCGACGAATATAGCCTGCACGGAGTAATAGTTTGTGGCTGGGAATTTCCGCATCTGCAGGATCTTCCCGTAAGGTGACAAATAACATTTGTGACAGTCGCATCGCTGCTCTTCTCTCCTGATTGGACAATTTTTATTATCTAAGAATTGGGGTGCGCTTCCACTTCTTAGCATTAAGTAGTCTAGTGGTCGTGCTCTACATCTCAGTTAAGCTTAGAATTCCGATAGCCATTTGTGAAAAACCACTTTACTTAATGTGATTAATCAAGCTCAGCCACCTTTAGAATTTATCCCGCCCCATTTTAATCCTCTCGTTTTACGAGCCGCTCAGCTAATTTTACCTACTTGGATCAACACACGGACGGCGATTACTCAAATTGAAGCAGAAAACCTGGAGGTTTTAGCCGATCTTTACCATCAGTTTCAGCAAGGTAAGATCCGCTTTTTAATTGCCTTTCGCCATCCTAATGTCCAAGATCCGCTGTGTATGGGTGATTTGCTTTGGCGACTATTACCTCAAATCGCTCGTCAACAGGGGATTCCTTTACAAAAACCGATTCATGCTCATTGTATCTACGATCGAGGGATTCCTTTGTGGGCTGGTTCGTATATGGGGTGGATTTTTTCCCGCTTAGGTGGGACGCCAATTAACCGAGGTAAAGCTGACTGGACGGGTTTGCGTTCGGCGCGGGACTTGTTTGTTAATGGTATTTTTCCAATGGCGGCGGCTCCGGAAGGCGCTACCAACGGTTTAAATGAAATTGTCAGTACTTTAGAACCAGGTATTGCTCAATTAGGCTTTTGGTGTGCGGAAGATTTACAGAAAGCGGGTCGCGATGAGCAAGTGGTGATCGTTCCGGTGGGGATTCAATATCGTTATGTGGGAGAACCTTGGGAGGCGATTAATCGGCTTTTAACTGAGATGGAAGCGGATAGTGGTTTAGTTGCAGATAGTAGTGAATCGAATTCACTTCCCAGTTCTCTTTACCAGCGGCTTTACCGTTTTGAGGGGCATTTACTTGCTTTAATGGAAGATTTTTATACTCGCTTCTATCATCGCACTTTGTCTAGTGTCTCTTCTGTAGAGGCGTTGGTACAGTCAACTGTGGATGAAAATCAAGCGATCGCAACTCGCCTACAAGCGTTGTTAAATGTTGCCTTACAAGTAGCGGAGGAGTATTTTAACTTACTCCCCAAAGGCAGTCTAATTGATCGCTGTCGTCGTGTGGAACAAGCTGGCTGGAATTATATCTATCGCGATGAGTTGAAAGATCATCAAGTTATGTCTACGATTAAACGCGGATTAGCCGATCGCGTTGCCGAAGAAGCTAACTTACGAATGTGGCATATGCGGTTAGTTGAAAGTTTTGCCGCTGTTACTAGACCCTATGCTTTAGAAAAACCTTCCGTTGAGCGGTTTGCCGAAATTACTTTACTTTTGTCAGATATCTTAGCTCGAATTAAAGGCAATAGCCCTTTCACTCGTCCGAGTCTCGGTAAGCAACGAGTCACAATGACTATTGGACAACCTTTGTCTGTATCCGATCGCTATTCAATCTACCAGAGCAATCGTCAGGGTGCAAGGCAGGCGGTAGCTGAACTGACAAAAGACTTACAGCTAAGTTTAGAGAGTTTGATTGTGTCCGAAAAATAATTTAGTCTGGTAATTCACCGAAGCGATCGCGATAGCGTTGTAACAAAGCTTCCATTTCTGCCGCTTGTTGCTGTATTAATGACCGTGCTGCACGTTCTTGCGCGGCATTCTGGCGCTCTTGTGCGGCATTCTGGCACTCTTGTTCAGCAACCTCTTCGGGTGTAGGAAATCTATTCCCCTGTTCGTCAAACCAGTATAGCCATTCCCGCTGCCATCCTTCATGGAGACCTTGTCCACGTCCGATAGCCAAACCTAGTTCTGGCAACCATACTGGCTCATCACTACAAAGTACATACTGCCGATTTTCTAAGCGATAAACTTCAAATGGTTGATGTTTGTCACGCTGAAAGTAATCGGGGTTATATATCACATAATACAATGCACCTAGTTGAGCATACTTAGTCATCTTGGTGTCGTATTCTCCGCCGTAAGTTTGGGAAACTGCTTCTAATACCAAGATGGGGGGAATGTTATTTTCTTCCAGCAGAACATAACTTAACCGCCCTTTGGGGTCGTTCTTGCGGCGTGGTACTCCCAAGCTTAAAAACCCATCAGGAATGATTGGAGTACGCAGGATTTGACCTGTGCGATCGTAAATTCCCATATCAACACCAAAAAACCAGTCCCAGCGGTTTTGCCAAATTAAAGCTAAGGTTGCCTTTAACAAGTTGGGAAGTAAATTTTGTAGTTCGTTATCCACAGGCGTATCGTCGGAACAAGGTAACTCTTCTGAGGAGGGAAGATACTCTAACGGATCGTAGTTTAACATAACGACTTGTGGGGAATTGCTTGTTTGTATTTTAGCCTATTCACTATCAAAGCAAATTCGTGATGTCAATCAGACAAATACTGCAAAATTATCGTGCTGGTATGGCAGCCTATGACAATTGCCATCCACCTACTGTTACCTCACAATGGCAAGCATTCAAGAATGAGGTATTAGAATTTACTGAGCAACCAAGCATCTCAGAATTTTGGGATATCTTGCATTCAGGAGGGAGAGTGTTTGAGAAACTAACAGGAATTCCGTTACAAATATTAGCTTGGCCAACTGTTTACAAACACAGTCAGCGCTATACTTCTCAAGGTTGTATTCGTAGCCAGCGTAATTGTCAAGGTGATTGTCGTGCGGCTAAAGTGGAGGAATGAAATTGTGTCTTTTAATGTCAGATAACTTGTGGTGCAGCAACACGCAGAGTCATATCGTCGCAGCGAACAGTTAAAAATGGTTGACCCAAGCCTAAACCTAAGAAAGGACTTTCAGCGAAGACTTCTAAGTGAGAACCAATCAAACTGAGATGAGAATCTAATTCACTCTTAAAAGTCAATAAATTACCGTTCATTGTACTAAAAGCCGAGGCGGCTAAAGACTGTCGCCAGCCGAAACCTTGCGGATTATAGTTGAGAGTACATAGCCGTTGATTTCCTTGACGAACAGAAACAGAGCGATCGCCATCCCAAGAAAACTCAGCCAACTCTTTCGGTAATCCCCAAATCTCACGACCACCAGCTACAGAATCAGCATTATCCACATAAATGTGAGAAATCCAACCACCGAAATGACCACCGTGCTGAGTAAAAGCAGCAATCACAATCAACTCACTGTATTGCAGTACACTTCCCTCTCTGTAATCAGATAAATAAACACCGCCAACAGTTTTACCTGGAAATACAGAAACAATATTCAACTCTGGAGGAATGAGATGACGGACGCGATCGTAATCAATTAAATATAAACCGAGGATAGCTTGACCTTCGAGAGTCCAGGGGGGGAGGGGCATAATAATGAGTCCTTATTTTGAAACGCGGAGGGGCGCTGAGGTGACGCAGAGGAGCGCAGAGCCACCTCAGCGTCCCTCGGCGCTACCTTGGCGTCCTCTGCGTTAAAAAAAACCCCCACTCAGGCAATTTTACCTGATGGGGAGTTTTAAGGCTAAGAGAGATTATTTGGTTTCAGTGAAGTCGGCATCAATTACGTCATCACCACCGCCACTGTTGGGGGGTGCGGAACTGCTACCTGAGGCGCTGGAGCTAGCTCCGGCATCGCCGCCACCTGCTTGTTGGTAAATATTGCTACCAACTGCGAATAGAGCTTGTTGCAGTTCTGGCATGATAGTTTTGATGCGTTCGTCGTCTTCTTTAGCGGTTGCTTCGCGTAGATCTTTGACTAAGCCATCAATTTTAGTTTTATCGGCGGCTGGGACTTTGTCGCCTAAGTCTTGCATCTGCTTTTCAGCTTGGTATGACAAGGAATCGGCTTGGTTTTTGCGCTCGATTTTTTCGCGACGTTCTTTGTCGGTTGATGCGTTTTCTTCGGCTTGTTTAACCATCCGCTCAACTTCGGTTTTATCCAAGGTTGAAGCACCAGTGATGCTGATGGATTGTTCTTTCGCAGTACCTTTGTCTTTGGCTGTGACGTTTAAGATACCGTTAGCGTCAATGTCGAAGATGACTTCAATTTGTGGTACGCCGCGTGGTGCTGGAGGAATACCGTCTAGACGGAAGGTTCCTAAACTCTTGTTGTCGCCAGCCATCTCTCGTTCACCTTGGAGGACGTGGATTTCCACGTTACCTTGTCCATCCACGGCGGTGGAGAAGACTTCTGACTTTTTGGTCGGAATTGTGGTGTTGCGAGGGATGATTTAGGTCATGACGCCGCATAAGGTTTCTAGACCTAAGTAGTGTGGTGTCACGTCGAATAGGAGGATTCCAGTGACGTCACCTGCTAATACACCAGCTTGAATGGCTGCGCCGACGGCGACAACTTCATCAGGGTTAACGGTTTGGTTGGGATCTTTACCTAACAACCGCTTCACTAATTCTTGGACTGCGGGAATCCGGGTGGAACCACCAACTAAGACGACTTCGTCGATCGCGCCTTTGTCTAGTTTGGCATCGCGTAGAGCATTCTCTACAGGAATGCGGCTGCGATCGATTAAGTCAGCACAGAGTTGTTCAAACTGACCACGGGTGAGGGTGGTATCTAGGTGCTTGGGTCCGTCTTGGGTAGCGGTGATAAACGGGAGGTTGATTTCCGCTTGGGTCACGCTGGAAAGTTCGATTTTTGCTTTTTCCGCAGCTTCCGTTAAGCGTTGTAAAGCTTGCTTGTCTTTGCGGAGGTCGATACCTTCGGCTTTGCGGAATTCTTCTGCTAAATAGTCAACGATTTTTTTGTCAAAGTCGTCACCACCTAAGTGGGTGTCACCGGAGGTTGCGAGAACCTCAAATACGCCGTCGCCAACTTCTAGGACGGAGACGTCGAATGTACCGCCACCAAGGTCAAACACGAGGATGGTTTCGTTACTCTTTTTATCAAAACCATATGCCAAAGAAGCAGCGGTAGGTTCGTTGATAATTCGGAGGACTTCGATTCCGGCAATTTTACCAGCGTCTTTGGTTGCTTGGCGTTGGGAGTCGTTGAAGTATGCGGGGACGGTAATTACGGCTTGAGTGACTGTTTCACCTAGGTATTTACTGGCGTCTTCAACTAGTTTCCGCAAGACTTGGGCAGAAATTTCTTCGGGTGCAAATTGTTTGTTAGCACCAGGAGAACTGATTTTGACGTTTCCGTTGTTGTCGCGCACGACTTTGTAGGAAACTTCGGTTGCTTCATTGGTGATTTCTTCATAGCGGCGACCGATGAAGCGTTTGACCGAATAAAATGTATTTTCGGGGTTCATCACCGCTTGGCGCTTGGCAATTTGTCCAACCAAGCGATCGCCATTTTTGGCAAATGCAACTACTGAGGGTGTGGTCCGAAATCCTTCAGCGTTAGCAATGACGGTGGGCTTACCACCTTCCATAACTGCGACGCAGGAGTTTGTCGTACCTAAGTCAATTCCAACTACTTTTGCCATTGTGGGTGTTGGCTCCGTATAACTACAAACGAATGGGTGGGAGAATAGAGGACTAAAATCTGAACAGACTGAGTTTTAAAAGCAGCCAGTTCAGCATTCATACCTTAAAATTAGGCAATCCTTGGGTTTCAACCCTCGGCGATGCTGATATCTATACTGAGCCTGTATAAGCAGTCCATGAAGGGTGGTTTTCCGAACCTGAGGAGGACGGTTCACCTTGGATGGTTTTGCTTGGCTCACGCTTTTATTGCTTTCACTTTGTCTAATGTATGAGAATTAATACTTTCGGGTATTGGGGTGAACCGTAACGCGGCTGTTGTGTTTGCCGCCTTTTTGTCGAATAAACTCCTATTAGGAATAGAGAAAGCGATTGTACAATAGAAGAGCCTTGTTGCCGCAATGATTTTATGTCTCTATCACAAGACCTCCTGGCTCGACTCTCAACGCCGCTGAAAATTGGTTCACTTGAGGTGAAAAGTCGTGTTTTGCAAGCTCCTTTATCTGGTGTCACGGATTTGGTGTTTCGTCGTTTGGTACGGCGGTATGCGCCGGATTCGATGATGTATACGGAAATGGTGAATGCTACGGGATTACACTATCTCAAGGATCTGCCAATAATTATGGAGGTAGATCCGCAAGAACGACCGATTAGTATTCAACTTTTTGATTGTCGTCCAGATTTTTTGGCGGAAGCGGCGCTGAAGGCTGTGGCGGAAGGTGCGGATACGATTGATATTAATATGGGTTGTCCGGTTAATAAAATTACCAGAAATGGTGGTGGTTCTTCTTTGTTGCGTCAGCCGGAAGTGGCGGAGGCGATTGTGCGAGAGGTGGTTAAGGCGGTTGATGTCCCTGTGACGGTTAAGACTCGTATTGGCTGGAACGATCAGGAAATTACTATTCTTGACTTTGCGAAGCGGATGGAAGATGCTGGAGCGCAAATGATTACGGTTCACGGTCGGACTCGTGCTCAAGGATACAATGGTAATGCTCGCTGGGAATGGATTGCGCGAGTTAAAGAAATTTTGACGATTCCGGTGATTGGGAATGGGGATATTTTTTCGGTGGATGCGGCGGTGAGATGTCTTGAGCAAACTGGTGCTGATGGGGTGATGTGTTCGCGGGGGACTCTAGGTTATCCGTTTTTGGTGGGGGAGATCGATTATTTCTTGAAAACTGGTGAGGAGTTACCACCACCAACACCGACTCAGTTGTTGGAATGCGCTAAGGAACATTTACAGGCTTTGTATTTGTATAAGGGCGATCGCGGTGTTCGTCAAGCACGCAAGCATATGACTTGGTATGCAAAAGGTTTTGTCGGTGCGGCGGAATTACGCGGACAGTTAAGTTTGATTGAAACTGTGGCTCAGGGTTTAATGATGCTTGACCGCACGATTGAGAAATTGGCTCAGGGTTATGAGGTTGAGGTGGATTTACCTAGTTTGGCTTTGGTGTAAGCATTTGTACTTAGGAGCAGAGGCAGCTTGGATACGATAGCTGCATAAGTTGATCGTGTTTACCCCTATGTAAGGAAGGGAAACCAGAAACTTAGGGGTTTAGATGTATTCTTCGTCGCACTACTTACAAATAGTTGTTCCGCATCAAAATCACACGCAGCCGCATCCTGATGTTGCTGCGGTGACTTATATCGGAGTTGGGATGATGATGTTGCCTGTGCTGTTGATCTTAGGAGTTGCGGGTTATCGCCGGTATCAAATAAGATTACGCAACCAAAAAATTCAAGCTTTGGAAAGACTGTGGCGCGTCACCACACAAGAACGCAAATTTTAAGATTAAAATTTTACGCCTAATTGTCCATTTACTCCTCGGACGGAGTTGTAGCCAACGCCGACAAATACATTTTTGGCGGCGTTGACTTGGACGCCACCGGAATAGGCAAAGCCTTTATCTGCTGAGTACCAGCCGACTCCGACGTAGGGTGAAATTACTGGTAAGCTTAAGAATTTAAGTACATCGACGCCTGTAGAGTCGTTTGGTCCTCTACCTAGCTCTACTCCTAAGTCTAGTTCTCTGGCTCCTACGGAAAAGGTTGCCTCGCCGTCGTTTGCTCCTACTGATACCCAAGGTTGAGGTAGCAGTTGGCTGGAGGCTTTGTGGGGAGTAAAGATTATTAATGAGGTCAGGGCAATTGATAGTGTTTTTAGGATTGTGTTTTTCATTTTACTACTTTTAATGTTTGCAGGCTCTCATCGGCACAACCGCTGATGATTCCACCCATTGTTATAACCTGTTGCAGATATTCTAGGGCATCTGTGGTAATTATTTCACCTGGCATTAATACTGGAATTCCTGGTGGGTAGGGACAGACTAGTTCGGCGCAAATGCGATCACTTGTCTCTCGCAATGTCAATGTTTCTGTGACTGCAAAAAAAGCTTCTCTGGGTAAAATCCCTAATTTGGGAATATTTGGTCGGTTGAGGGGTAGAAGATTATAGGTTTGCGGTTGCTGTGCTAGTTTTGTCAAACCTTGGATTAATTGCTCAATATCTGATTTTGTATTACCTAAGCTAATAATAAATGTGAGATTTTGCCATGTTGCAAGTTCAGCGGTGACACCAAGTCGATCTAAAATTTCCTCAGCAGCGTAACCTGTGAAACCACATCCGGATACCGTAACTGTCAGGCGCGTTTTGTCAAGGGTGTAGGTATCAGGATCGAAAACTGATAATCCGGGAATTTGGGCAATACGGGTTCTGGCTGCTTCTGCGAGTGAAAGAGTGCGCGACATGATTTGTTTGCCGTGGATTGCCATTTGGTGACGCGCTGCATCTAAGGAGGCGAGAAGTAGATAGCTGGGACTGGTAGATTGAACTAGTTGTAAAGCTTTGCTGATGCGGTCAATGTCGATGCGATTGCCTTGGAGGTGTAGCATTGATGCTTGTGTTAAAGCACCGAGGACTTTGTGAGTTGATTGGACGCTGATGTCCGCACCGGCGGCTAAGGCTGATTGAGGTAATTGGGGATGAAAGGCGAAGTGGGCACCGTGGGCTTCGTCTACGATTAAAGGAATATTTGAAGAGTGGGTGAGGGTAGCGATCGCTTTCACATCTCCACAAACACCGTAATATGTGGGATAAACCATGAGTACGGCTTTGGCATCTGGATGTTGTTGTAGAGCTGTTTCTAAGGTGTTGGGGGTGATGCTGTGGGCTATGTCTAATATTGGGTCGTATTCTGGTTGGATAAAAATTGGTTGTGCGCCGGAGAGGATGAGAGATGCGATCGCTGAGGAATGTACGTTGCGCGGTAAGATAATTTTATCGCCAGTGCCACAGGTAGCGAGAATTGCGGCTTCAATTCCACTGGTTGAGCCATTGACAAGAAACCAAGTTTGTGATGCACCAAATGCGGCGGCGGCTAGTTGTTGGGAAGCTTGGATGACGCCTTGAGGGGCGAATAAATTATCGAGTTCGGCTAATTCTGTTAAATCAGCGCGGAAGACTGAGGTACCCAAACATTCGGCTAATTTGGGTGAAATTCCTTGTCCGCGTTTGTGTCCGGGAGTGTAAAAGGCAGCATGTGGACGTAACGCATTAGCTTTTAAAGCGTCTAGTAAAGGTGTTTGGTCTTGGTTCAGCATTTCGGGAGATGTCGCTCTTCCTGATTTTTATTTAGGATTGGTGTTGTTGCATCATAGAGCGATCGTGATTAATCCTAGTCCTGGCCCCCAAATCCCCGGTACGGAACCGAGCCTACCTGGTTTTGAACCTACACCCAATCCGGGAATTCCTGAGCCTTTTCCTGGACTTGTACCTGAACCAATTCCAGGTCCAGCACCCGAACCAATTCCAGGTCCTGTACCTGAACCCGTACCTGGTACGATTCCGCAAACGGTTCCGGGTTCCATCCCCCAAACAATTCCTGCGCCAGTATATTTTTTGGCGAATAATCAATTAACAATCCCGGCTTAGCTTTTGATATCCTGACAGAAGTAAGATACTGCTTAACTTTTATGCTCAGAGCCGGAATTGTTGGACTTCCCAACGTCGGAAAATCTACTTTGTTTAATGCTTTGGTTGCTAATGCCAAGGCAGAAGCGGCAAACTTCCCCTTTTGCACGATTGAACCGAATGTCGGTGTTGTCTCAGTACCGGATGAGCGTCTCAACGTGCTAGCGAAGATTTCTAGTTCGGTACAAATTGTCCCAGCGCGGGTGGAGTTTGTCGATATCGCTGGTTTAGTCAAAGGTGCAAGTCAAGGTGAAGGATTAGGCAACCAGTTTTTGTCCCATATTCGCAGTGTGGATGCTATTGTCCATGTGGTGCGTTGTTTTGAGGATGATGATATTATCCACGTTGCCGGTTCGGTTGACCCAGTGCGAGATATTGAAATCATCAATTTGGAGTTGGGTTTGGCAGATATATCCCAAATTGAGCGGCGAATTGATCGCACCAAAAAATTAGCCCGCACCAGTAAAGATGCTCAAGCAGAAGTAGCATTGCTAGAGAAATTAAGTGTGGTTTTGAATGAAGGTAAATCGGTACGTCAAGTGAGTTTGAACGAGGAAGAATCAGAAATGATTAAAGGACTTGAACTGCTGACGAATAAACCGATTATCTATGCGGCTAACGTATCTGAGGATGAGTTAGCGACGGGTAATAATTATGTTGAGCAAGTCCGGCAAATTGCATCTCAAGAAAATGCTCAAGTTGTGATTGTTTCGGCGCAAGTCGAATCAGAATTAGTGGAATTACCAGATGAAGATAAAGCTGATTTTCTCGCCTCTTTGGGTGTGGAAGAAGGCGGTTTGAAATCTTTGATTCGCGCTACTTACGAACTGTTAGGTTTGCGGACTTATTTTACTTGTGGACCCAAGGAAACCCGCGCTTGGACAATTAATGCCGGAATGTCTGCGCCGCAAGCTGCAGGTGTAATTCACTCGGATTTTGAGCGCGGTTTTATTCGCGCAGAAACTGTCGCCTACAAAGATTTGGTGACAACAGGTTCGATGGGTGCGGCGAAGGAGAAAGGTTTAGTCCGCAGTGAGGGTAAAGAGTACGTGGTGCAAGAAGGCGACGTGCTGTTATTCCGATTTAATGTGTAGGGGTGCTACCGCACTTAGGTTCTAGCACAACCCACCCAATCTCTGGACGCAGCGCTAAGGTTTCCTGGTTCTGCGTCACACCTACAAAACCGGCGACAAACTCCATATTTAATGTCTGATTTTCATACTCCCACTTAAATGAAAATTTTGGATAAACCTAGAGGAAAGGTTTTTGTGGTTGATCTTCCAGTAAAATCATTTATTCCTTTTTAATGCAGCAATGTGATACAAATGCTCCTAAATTATACAAACAACTGGTTTATTATTATTCGCTCTTAGACAGATACTCTCCGACGTATCATCTATTACTTTGCTTTCAAAAATTAAACATAATTACTATAATATATCTAAGTATAGTAAAATTTATATTGACATTTGCTAAATATATTGAAATGAAAAAAAATGAATTTTATTATGTAAACTACGCTGATAGAATGGTAATTAGTAATCTATTATATTGGCAAGAAAAAATACAAAATTATTTGATTGAATTTTACGGTGGAAATAGAATTAATCCTTTAGGAACTACATTTGGAGATTGCATATCTAAGTCATTTTATCTGTTAGACTACGCTCGTGATAACCCAACTATGTTTAGAGGAGTAGTGAGCGATAATATGCTCCAAGCTGGTGCAATTATTGAATATAGAATTGGAGACATTTATTTATATGAAGAACGGCAACAACATGTACTGATAGATATATTTTGCTCGGCACCTTGGAATTGCTTACCTCAACCCATAACTGAAACGAGAAAAGGTTCTGCACCTTGGCTAATTGCAGATATTATTGAAGAAATAACCTCCGATTCAAGCATAAAGGGAATATTAAAAGTAGCTGCTATACCTAGAGCCATTGAATCTTATAAAAGTATTGGATTTGAAGAGAACCCCGATGGTTCGAGAGAGATGATCTTAACTGAGGAAAGAGCGCTACAATTTTTAGAAGAGTATAAGCTGCGCTGGAGATAAGACGATGACCCCAGAAGAAGCAAATGTTTGGATTGATAAAGTAGAAGACCTTGGGAGTAATCTATTTGCAGGAAGAGAACTTACTGATGAAGAATCATTGCGACTGTTCGATTATTATTTAAGTGGCGAGTACCTCATTAGGAACTTAGAAATAGTGCGAGAGGAAAAACAAAAAGCCTTAGAGGGATTTGCTCACTTAGAAACAGCAGAAAAGCGGATTTTAGATCGGATGCGAGAGCAAAAAATTAACTTTAAATCACTTAGTGCTGAGTTTTAAGTCGTCAAATAGCCACCATAAAAAAATATGGGTATCGACGAGGTAGCTCATTCCCATTGCTAGAGTTCCTCTTCTGACAGTAGTTCAAAGAAAGCATCACCGAGTTGTCCTTTCAATAAACCAGGGGTGCGGGGTTGTGTACTCTCCTGACCTAAACCTAGTCGGAAGTAATGAATTAGGTCATAAAGTTCTGCTAGCTTATCTTCGGGGATATCTTGCAATTCTTGGACAATTTTCACTCTTCAGCATAAGTCAAATATGAACTAAGGTAGGAATTCATCGACCTAGATCGACAGACTTGCACAGTGTACCGCCCCATTGGTGAGCCAATACTACTAAACAGTACTCATATCCTGGTTATAGCAGAACTATTTCCGAACCAGAAACTGGTAGTTTCTGAAATCTGACCCATAGTATTTGAGTAGGATATCTATCAAACCTACATCGGATCTGGTCTACCAATACCAAGTTCTCTAAGCTTAAGTTTGACATCTTCCCACTCTGATCCGCAGTAGTAGTATTTTTTCTCGTGGATATCGGCTATATAATAGCCTTGTTGTGCGCCGTTGATTCGTCGGAGTTCACCAGCGATTTTCTCCATAGAGGTATCAAATAAGGTAAACAAGTCTTCCATGTCAAGGTCCGGTGCGTTAAATAGATTGACAAATGGCTTGCCTTCTTTGAAAGCCCAGATTTTACCACGACGCTCAACAATCCGGTAATAGATTGGACGAATAATTGTGTCCGAATGTTGCATAATAACTCCTTCTAGAATTATCATTTTTAATATAGCTCCCAGAAAGACTCCTGGGAGCTACAGGCTAGTTAGTTATCGTCAGAGAGAGACTCTTCATGTGGTTCATCAGCCACATCCTCCAAGTCCTTCTTAACGTCTTCTAACTCAACCAGGTATCTTTCTTCAGAGACTTTATCGTCTTTCTCCCAGCGTTGAAAGACAAGACGGATAAAAATCTTAACTGGATTAAAGAAACCTTGATGACCATTACTGTTCTTGGTCAAATTTGTTACCTCCGTTTTTTTAGGTTTAATGGGGGATTTGTCTCCCCCATATTTATTATATTTAGTAACGATACTAGAGAGAATTAAGTAATATTAATTAGAATTATTTTCGTCAAATTAATTGACATTAAAAACAAAGGAATGGGCCAACTTAACGTACAAAAGCTGAAAAATTGATTACTAGTAATTACAAATGCGGATATTTTCTTAACCTTTTATGTCAAAATACTATGCATGCTGAAGAGTTACGCGAAAGATATATTGCTGGGGAAAGAGACTTTTCAGGCATTGATATCCGTAATGCAGATTTAAATAGTATTTGTTTATCTAATGCTAATTTGCCATGTGCAAAAATTATCAATTGCAATCTCAATCGCGCAAATTTAAAATCTGCAAATTTATCTGATGCCGATTTGAGTGGTTCAACTTTATGTCATGCTAATTTACAAGAAGCCCATCTAAGAAATGCCATTCTTAAGGAAACAGATTTAAATGATGCTGAATTGCTGGGTGCGGATTTAACTGGTGCAAATATCATAGAAGCATTTAATGTATCAAGCCCACATCTTTTGATTGTTGATGAGGATGAAAATTCTGAACCAGAATTATTTAAAGTAATTCGAGAAGCATCGCGAGGACTTTATAATAGTCATAATAGTGAGAGTTCTTATCCCTATGATGTTTTTCTCTGGGATGTAGCATCTAGAGGTAATTTTACTCTTGAGAAGTTTCTAGAAGAAATTGGATTGCTTGTAGAAGTTCAACCATTTGATTTTATAGAGGATAAGTTTCCTGTTAAAGAGTATGGCATTTTAATCAAAAAAATAGATACCTATTTAACCAATTACAAGTATTACTTCTTAAAGGTTGGATTGGTATGGCTAGATAATTATGTACCCTTGTTAATTGGAAACACATTAGTTGGTAGCTGGATTGGCATATGTCCTACTTTTGATATAGAGAGATATGGTAAAGAGTGTCACGGTAGAATAGAAGATAGTGCGTCACTAAATGACAATAGCGAGTTATTATCTGTCTTAGAAGAAGTAAAAGCCAATATTAACTTTTCCAAAAGATGGGACTATTCATTAGAACATTGTACTTATGAAATTGCCGAAATTAGAGCGGCTTTATTACATAATATTCTAATTTATTCTAATATAATGATTTTTGAGCAAGAGATTGAGAGCGGTTTTTTTGGTGAAAATGATGAATATAACGATGCTAGGTATGCTCAAAGAATTCAAATATTTTCAGATTTAGTTAGGTCTAATCTTAAAAATATTCGAGTATACTTGTTGAGTTATATAGAGATATATGTATATTTAGTAGGGCAAACCGAGAATGGAGATTGGATTGGAATTCATACTAAGTGGACGCAAACTTAATTCAGGGATATTCCATTTTCTCCCAGACAACCTAGGATTTAAATCCTAGATCGATAGATCCGAGAAAATGTTCGTGATTAAAGTTGGTGCGTTAAGCAAGTTGGCGAATGGCTCACCAATAACTTGACCAAGAGAATTTTTAAGGTTTTCTGTTAACAATGTGCGCTTATAAATATAAAGCTACTACAATACTCAATAACTGGCTCATCACCCTATAACCAACTTGCTGTCTGACTTCACTAAGGGAACGAGAGGGCACTTGCCAGTAATTAGTAACTGAATCCACTTCGTGCTCAAATAGTATATTTAATTACGATATTATCCAAAATTAAATAATGTTAATTATTTTTTTTACAAATCAAATTCACGTTGTAAATAATATAAAATGAATAAAGAAAGATTCGGACAACCGCAACCTACAAAAACTGAAAAGCTGATTGAGTGCGTAGTGTAATACTACCATGTCATTACTCGGCGTTAAGTGTGAGCGCTTAAATTCCTTGCTAATACATGTATAAAAATAATGTTAAATTATGCCAATTTAACTAATATTTAACCTTCTGCTAACAATTGTTTACCATTATATGAAGGAGTTCAAAGCAGCGTTAATTAGGAGCATTACCAATGGAACTGAGTGACAAAACAGTAACGATGGATTCAACCTTGTCAGGGTTGCCTTCACTATTGACAAACCCGCTTAGCCAAATTTCTTCTACAGACCTGGCTACACTAGCAGCAAACTCTACTTTAGGCAGATGCGCTTCACTGCAAATATCCCCGATAGAAGACTTCTCCTCGATTCAAAATAATGGTGCAGAAAATACTTTTAACAGCTTTCAACCAGAATTGATCGCTCTTGGCAATGATGGTACATTTTGGGATAGCGATCGCTCTAGCCCTGACGTTCATTTTGATGCTAGCGGTAAGTTACTAGACTCACCGATTTCCCCACCCAACCTTTTTAAGTTCAACACGTTGAATGGGCAAGCCCCAATCGTTATCGGTCATCGCGGCGGGGGAACGGGATTTCGTCCAGAACATACGATTGGTGACTTAGGCGGAGACAAAATTGGCTCTGATAACCTCGGCATTAAATTTGGTGTTGATTACATAGAACCAGATTTAGTGGTGACGAAAGACAACGTTCTGATTGTCCGCCATGAGCCTGTACTTGCAGCGGTAAAAACCGACACCAACGGCAAAGTGATTTATGACGCAACCGGCAAGCCTACCATCCAAGAATCGACAACCAACGTTTCGGATCTGCCAAAATTTGCCGATCGTTTGACGACTAAAGTTTTGGATGGACAGTCGATTACAGGTTGGTTTGCCGAAGACTTCACGCTAGCGGAGATCAAAGAATTACGAGCAGTAGAACGCCTTCCCCTGATTCGTCCTGAAAGTACTCAATATAATGGGTTATTTGAAATCCCAACGTTTGATGAATTCATCGATTTTGCCAAGAAAAGTGAAGCTTTAACTGGACGCAAAGTTGGTATTTATCCAGAAACCAAGCACCCGACCTATTTTGCGGAAACAGGGAAATACCTCGATGGCACGCCGATTCACATCAACACTTCACAGCTTTTGATTGATGATCTAGTGGCCAATCACTACACCGATGCTGATCACGTTTTCATTCAATCTTTTGAAGTCTCTAATCTCAAGGACTTGAAAGAAAATATCATGCCGGCGGCGGGAGTCAATATTCCTCTGATTCAGCTTATTGGCAGTACTGGCGCTCCTTACGACTTTGTTTACAACAACGATTCTCGAACCTATGCCGATCTGATCACTCCTTTCGGACTATCAGAGGTCGCAACTTACGCTACCGGAATTGGACCTGATAAACGTCTAATTGTACCAGCCGCACCCAAGTTAGACAGTAACGGCAAACCCATCGACATCAATGGAGACGGACAAATTAGTGATGCCGATCGCTTTTTAAGCCAGCCCACCGCTTTAATTCAGAATGCTCATAACGCCGGATTACTCGTTCATCTTTACACACTTCGCAGCGATCCCTATTTCCTTGCAGTGGACTATCAGGGGGAACCGCAGCGAGAGTACGAGCAGTTTATTGGGCTAGGAATCGATGGTTACTTTACCGATTTTGGTAACGATGGTGTCGCCGCAAAGCAAAAAGCAATTGTCGATGAAGTTTGTTCCTCGACTAAAGATAGATGTTTTATCCGGTAATGCTTTGGCTAACCTAGATGGCTTTGATGGTTTGGAAATGATTGGCTACAGTATAGATAAGTAGATTTGTCCCAGAAGGACGCAGCAGGGTTTGTGAAGAAAGAAGAACTGGGTAAGTTCGCTTAATTTTTGGTTCTGTTGAGAAATTTTTAACAGTGATATCACACCAACTATGATGTCACTGTATTCACAACAGACTCAGCTAACATACCGTCAATTCCTCCCCCTAGCCCTGTATTCATTTGTTCTTCGGTTGGTGCTCCAGTTACCCAATCTCGAAAGAACGTCCCGGCAACGCGATCGCCAACTTGAATAGCAGTCACATTTTCACCAATACTAATAACTTCGCCAGCACCATCGGAAAACTGATTTCGAGCCTAACCGAGAAGTATTTAGTCGCATCCTCCCGTTGTCATAATTTGATCTGCAAAAGTGAGATGTATTTATTGTTCTCTCACAAAATACGCACCAGGAGTACGTGTACATTCGGATTACTCTCTCGTATATTTCAAAAACGCATTGAGTGTTCGTTGTTTTTTAAGAGTATGCCAAGCGATGCAAGAAAACGCTTCGGCAACAGAGTACACATCCTTCGGCAGGAAAGGCGAATCACTCAAGAACAATTTGCCGAGTTAATGGGCAAATCGGTTGAGCATATCAGCTTTATTGAGAGAGGTGAGCGATCTCCCTCATTTGAGGTAATTCTTCAGTTGGCTGAGGTACTGGATGTATCTGTGCCTTATTTGATGAACATTGATCGGTCGGATGAAGATGCCAATCTAATTACTACGCTGATAGCCTCTCCTGTTCCTTCAGAGCAAGTTGAACCAGTCGAAGAACCTATTAAAGAAGAGCAGGAACGGCAGTCTGATTTAGAGCGATTACAGACAGCATTTGAAGGAGTTAGAGCACTACAAGAGCTTGCCAAAGAATACGAAATTACTGACATTTTTCAAGATAACGGAGGCAAGGTTCTACAAGTATTGATTCTTTTGGGCTTGAAAATATCTCCTGGTAGAGAAGGTAATGATGCTGTGGATGCTGAAGGCAATGAATATGAGTTGAAAACAATAAATCGCTCTCTCAACAAGAATGCAGGAGTCACAACGCACCCTCATCTCAATCGGGATATTCTCACTAAGTACAGAGCAGTCAAAGCTTGGTATATAGCAGTTTATGAAGGTATAGAGCTAATTGAAATATATAAAGTTTCGCCGGAGATACTTGAGGAAAAATTTAGTGAATGGGAAAGGAAATTAGACAATGTAGGGTCAATCAACAACCCAAAAATCCCGATGAAATTGATTAGACGAGGTGAGTTAGCTTACAAGCGTGATGACAATAATGAGAATGAAAAAGCTCTTTTCTAAATCAATAGTTGTAACTGTTTGTCATCAAGAATTTCAATTGTCTTCTGTGTTTCAATGAGATCGCCAAAAAGCAAAATAGCTTCACTGTCTTCCTTTTTTAAATCTATGAATCTGAAGGCAGAAGTCGCTAAATATTCAAGCTTTTGCTCAAAGGCTATCCATCGTCGCTGACTAGCCTCGGCAGCGGCTCCAGTTGTGTTAGAACCTGCAAAGATATCTAAAACAGTGTCTCCAGGTTCTGTCAAGAAGTTGATAAAAAATGCTGGAAGTTTCTGGGGAAACCTTGCGGGATGAGGAGTAACACCAGTTGCTTTGCATAGTTTGATGTAGCGAGAATTGCTTTCAGTATTAGGAATTTGCAGCAGATTAGATGGAATCGCCCCACCATTGTCAGTTGCAAAATTTGCACCAATGTTATGACCTGATGGGCGATCCTTTGGCTTGTAATACTTTTGGGGATTCTCATGAAGTTTCTTCATGCGATCTGAGTAAGGTACAAGCACCTGAGATACGTTTGCCTTTGGATAGTCAGTCTTAGAGAGCCACCAAACAGTATTCACAGAATCTTTAGCTCGAATTTTATGCTTATTAACCCATTCAATGGGAGAGGGAAGTTTAGAAGGGTTATGCCAGAAAAACTCCTCAGCTAGCCGGAAATCTAACTCATCACAAAGCTTGATTAAAATCCGGTAATTATAGAGTGACCGCACTGGGCGCTTGCTTTGGTAAGCTCCTCCCAAGTCGAGTACAAAGCTGCCAGTAGGGGATAAGATCCGATGAACTTTCTCGCAAAATGCAAATAGCCAGTCTACATAAGCTAGCTGGTCAACATTACCATAGGTCTTCTCGCGCTGTAGAGCAAAGGGAGGAGAAGTCATTACTAGATCAATAGAATCAGTCTCAAGCTGGTCTAGCAATTCTAGGGAATCCCCAACATACGCTGCCCCATGACTTGTGACATAGAGAGGGTTCTTCAGCGTCATACTCAGCCACTACTTGTACTCACAGTACGGATTATATCTCAATACGGCTCTGTTAAGCTTCAAAATCATCTAAAGTCAGCGTTCTCACCAAGAATGGGAATTGAGTGTGGTGCCTCTAAAGGATTTCTCACTGCTGTCTTCTAATATACAAATTAGTAACCTGATTTTGATGTTCCACACAGTGACAAAACTGCCCGATATATAGAACGTCCTCGCACTCGTCCTGGCACGTAAGCAGCATTTCCTAAAGTAAAATCTCGCAGACGGAGTTTATTCGTGTAGTCGATTCCAAAACCAATTCTGGAGATATCAACCTTAATTTAAGTCAATATCAGGTTTTGACCTGAGAGTCATCGTCAGAATTCCCAAGATTTTATCTACCTCTTTGATAAAATAATCATTTTTGTCAATATAGACAGTTCTATTACATAGCTTCAGAAATTTCCAATCAGTTCCTGTGGTCACGGCACCATAAATTGCATCTGCATCTGTTCCCTGGCGTTGATTAAATAACTGCGCTGCAATCATCGTGGCAATACATTGACCTAAGCCAGATTTAATGCTTTCGTTTTTTGCTTCTACAATAGTCATTACCGGGCTAGTGATATCATACTGCTCGGGGGAGCGGCTGAGAATAAAATCACAACTTCCTTCTAATCCTTGTTGAGCATCTACATTAAACTCTGAACCAGAAAAAATACTGATCTGATTTTTGAAATAGCGTCTAACTTCGATCATCAGTGGCATGATAATTAGTTCGGAACGAGCTTTTTCTGTGTTGATTGCAGTTACTAAAGGTAGGTGATCAGAAAGAGTCATTTCCAGATAGTCTGTGCATAGGAGTGTGTTTACATTAATAAATAAATCCTGATCTTCAATAATTGTTAAGTTAAAATCAGTTTTGGCTTTATTAAAACTAAAGGCGCTATAAGGCATAGCATATTCTCAATAGTTGCTTATAGGTAGAGAAAGAATAACCCCGACTTTAGATTACTCCGCTGTGAGATTGAAGATATCTATTTGAGTATCCACTCAATAAATCGGGGCGGACTACCATATTGAGAACGATTTTATGCCATTTGAGGCTTGTCACTGAGTGATTTACCCTGGATTATTGAGTGGATACCGCCCGTCAATGTTTTTGTTATCTGACTTGCGATCGCATAATTTCAGCTTGAATTTACCAACTTTTAATCGTACACAGAGAAGCCAGCTTCGATCGAATTTTGACCGTCCACGACGTTATGGTACATCTGACTGGCGATAAAACTATGTGGAAAGGGCAGCGCGAAATTACTAGCAGCATTCAGTTTGTCGAGATGTTCGGCACTGAGAGTAAAGTCGAGCGCACCGATATTGTCTTCCAAATGTGCCAGTTTGCGGGCACCGACAATCGGGATCGGTCTGCCTGGTTGTTGTAATAACCAATTGAGGGCAACTTGACTGGGGGTGCGATTTACTGCTGTTGCTACTTGTTTGACGACCGAAGCAATGGCTAAACTGCGATCGTTTAATTGTCCCATCGATTGCAACATCCCCTGTCTTGCCGAATCATCATTTGCTTTACTATCGCCCTGGTTATACTTTCCAGACAACACACCTGCACCCAATGGCGACCAGGCTATAGGGGTAATCCCATGATGCCAAGCCATCGGAATAAGATCTGCTTCCGAGGTGCGTTGGAGTAAACTATATTCAAGTTGAATTGCTGAAACTGGAGTCCAGCCGCGCATTTTAGCGATCGCCTGTCCTTGAGACACTACCCAAGCAGGAGTATCAGATAAACCGATGTGAAGGATTTTACCTTGACGGACTAGATCGTCCAAAGCACGCATTACATCTTCGATCGAGCTACGATAATCCCAAGCGTGGAGCCAGTAGAGATCGATGTAATCTGTGTTCAAACGTTTTAGGCTATCTTCGATCGCCTGTACCATTGATCGACGGTGGTTGCCACCAGAATTGGGATTGGTGGGATCGGTATTGAGAGAATATTTCGTCGCGATGACGAATCGATCACGTCTTTGCTGTAACATCTCGCCCAAAAAGCTCTCGCTCGAACCATTGCTATAAACATTGGCTGTATCGATAAAATTACCACCCCGATCGGCAAAAGCATCCAAAATCCGCCGACTTTCGGCGATATCGGCACCAATGCCCCATTCAGTACCAAAGGTCATTGCACCCAAACATAAGGGCGACACTCGCAGTCCAGAGTTGCCAAGCAAACGATAGTGATTTAGCTGAGTTAATGGTTGGATCATAAAATTTTTGGATTGGTGTTCCAAAAGCCCACTTGTAAATCGAATCAATCTCACTGTAAACTATGGACTATGCTCCAAGGTCAAGCGACAATAATGCTAATTGGCATAAAAGTAGCGAGGCTGCTACCAGCCGCCATACGACGGCTGTAACCATTGCTGTCAGTGGAACGATAATATTGCCGTTTTGGCAGGTTTAAACTTCCAATTAACATCGGCAAGCTTATGCTTTCATTTATTTTGCTTCTCTGGCTTTGCCTAAAAGTTAGTATTTATCGCAGCCAAGAGAGTGTTATTAATTCTATCCATTTACTACAAAAGCATTCCAAAGAGTTTACCTAACTTAACTATTTTGGCAAGCTTATGATACCGTTTTTGGTTTTCGGCAAAATTATCATTCCAGTCGATAAATCTTGGTAGTGAGTAATTAACGAAATAATAGGCTTGTCAGCCTTTTTCGTGGCAATATTATGTTTCCTGTTTTGGCAATATTATCGTCCCACCGATAATAAAGGTTACAGCCGTCGCATGGCGGCTGGTATTGTCACTGGTGTAACTATACCCATAACTTGGCAGGAAAGGACAGCTTAAGCTTCCAATCGCCTATCGGACAAATTATGCTTCCAAGCCCCAAATTCAATTGGAGCAAAGATGTATAAAATAAGACTGGTGTTAGGTAAACGCTTTTATTAGGTTTAAAGGATGCAATATTTTGGGACTCAGGCATTGCTTTATGCTTCCATTTTGCGTACTAGGACAAGTTATGCTTCCATTGTTATGACTTGCTGACAATTAATTAACGCAACAATGAGGCTTTCAGACCCGAAAATCCTCGCTTATGCTTCCAGACCCTGACAAAAATTGGGTCTGGTTACAATTACGATAAATTTTACCGTAAGCTTTTAAGAACAAGTCGGGGTTAAATAATTGTCGATAAACATCTTCCAGTGGCAGTCCCCGCTGACCACGTTCTTCTTCCGCTTTATCAACATGCTACTGTCCCCTTTGACTTTCGTCCTGCCGGTAAGTTGTTGACCCAGAGGTCATCTTTTCCTAACCTCTCTTCTCTGTGAGAGGAGTCTAGCCCTGGTTAAATGGCGCACTTCATCGAAGTAACAGGAATGACTGGTTCACGACGTTTGAGTAATGCCTGTGTCACGGCTGAACCAACGTTACCAGTACCTCCAAGGATAATGTGCATATTAATTTAGGATACTTGGTTGATTTTTAGGAATCTTAGTAGGTAAATTGGTGCAGGTGAAGTATAGAATTACCACCTGACATTATTCTACTTAGGTAATTTGAAGCATAAGTTAATTATTTCCAGAAGTCTTTATGCACTACACTTTCTACCAAGGACTTTCTCCTGTCTCCGGGCTGTTGTCATCACTAAAAAACTTTCCTGTCGCACCATCAGCATCAATTGTGGCGTATTTTACCAGACGGGCAGCAGCCTCTTGCACTGTACCAGGCCCACTGTGATTGTTAAGATCTGTTGCGGTATAGCCGGGGTCAACGGCGTTAACTTTAAACGGTGTATCACGTAGTTCGCTGGCTAAAACAATGGTGTACATATTGAGTGCCGCTTTTGATGGGCTGTAAGCGGGAGCCTTAACGTTATAATACTTCCAGGTAGGGTCGCTATGGAGAGTGAGCGAAGCCAAACCAGAAGTTACATTAACGACGCGAGGCTCGCTTGAGTTTTGCAACAAATCCATAAACGATTGAGTAACCAGCACCACCCCAAACAAATTGGTCTCAAATACCTCTTTATAGACACTTAAATCGGTACTGATGGCGGATTGGTTTGCCATACCTCCACTAATACCAGCGTTATTAATAAGCACATCCAACACATCGGTTTTTTTGCCTATTTCAACGCGGGCGGCTTTTACCGATTTCTGATTACTTACATCAATTGCAATGGCTTCTACCTGATTTAATCCTTCGGCTTTAAGCTTTTCTACTGCTTCCAAACCATTCTCTATATTTCGGCTACCTAAATAAATATAGTATCCCTTTTGCAGCAGTTGGCGGGCAGTTTCAAAACCAATACTTTTATTGGCTCCGGTGATTAAGGCTTTTTTCATAAATTATTTTCGTAAATTATATTTTTAATTTGGTGAAGTTATATGAATTGAACAACTCTGTCAAACCTTTGTCAAAGGCTCATTTCACAATACTTCAATCTAGATCAACCCAACTAGGCTTGTTCTTTATCTTAACTCAAATCCAGGTGGACTTAAATTGAAGAGCGATAGCAACATTCTTTCGATAGGCTCTTATTCGCCGCTCACGCGCAATACGATTTTGCCCAGATAATGCTTTTTCATCGCTTCTTGTGCTTGCACGGCCTCTTCGAGCGGAAACGTCTGCGCGATGCGAACTTGAAACTCACCGATGCTCACCAATCGATTGAGTTCGTCGAACAACATCGGGTCGGCGAAGCCATTTGCCTTCTTGAGTTCCACACCTGAGGGCGCTTCAGGTTCGGGCATCACGCCGTTAGGAAAGGCGATGATTCCGCCGTGACGCACCAAACTTAGCGTGGATTGAACGTCATCGCCACCCACCAGCACCAGCGCAGTATCAAAGCCGTCGGACGCAAAGGCGTGGGCACGTTGCACAACGTCATTACTGTGTCCGTCCACCGCTTCGTCGGCACCCAACTGCTTGGCTAAGTCTACGCCGTCTGTACCCGATGCAATAGCGAAAACTCGCGCACCCATACGCTTGGCCAGTTGAAGCGCGACGTGACCAACCCCGCCGCTCGCGCCCCACAGCATCAACATGGTTCCGTCGCTCATCCCCAGCGCCTCCAAATTGCGTAGTGCCGTCGCACCAGCAATAGGCAATCCGCCCGCCATCAGCATATCGAGTCCGTTCGGCATCGGCGCGACCGTCTTTTCAGATACAACGACGTATTGCGCGTAGGAACCGCCCTTATCGTTCATAAAGGCTTGTGCGTAAACGCGATCGCCGACAGCAAAACGCTCGACGCCGTTGCCGACAGCAGCGATGGTACCCGCACATTCACCGCCCAACACACGCGGGAAGTGGACTTCGTTGTACAACAACTTACCTTCGCGCTCCATCGTATCCCAGATACCAACTCCGGCGGTCTCGATGCGAATCAAAACTTCACCTGCGTCCACCACAGGCACGGGTAAGGTGTGCAAGGTCAGCTTGTCAGGGCCGCCAAACCCGTTAACAGCCATTGCTTTCATCTGTTGGGGAATATTTTGCATAAGTAGGTTTTCCCGATTGAACGCTTCTTTGGTCGTTTCTGCACAAGGTGCATAGATGCCAACTCCAGCATTATTGACGAGGCATCAAATTCTTTACTCGTCCCAAAGTGGTATTTTTACTCAACCCTCGACTCAATCCCGTAATTAGGGGTGTGAGTAGCATTCGATACTGTTGGCGAAGTCAAAAAACGTCGGATTTTGGATGAGTCAGTTCAGCAATGAAGCGATTGAGGGCTTTTTGGGCAGCTTTATATCCTGGCGCTTGCTTACCTAACTTGAGATCAAACAAAACGCGATCGCGTAGAGCCTCAAGATCTAGGATCTGGGGGAGCGCATTTGTCGCCCGTCCCACCTGCGGTAAGTTTTCTTGACTCAGAGGAGCGTGTTTGCACTTTGAGTTGCTCTACTTCCTCCTCTTGCCATGTAATACTCGGTAGGGGTGCGACTGATATCCGTGTAATACTTGGCTGTTTTTCTTCTTCGCTCCGTGTAATACATGGCAGATCTCTAACAATTTGCTCTAAATAGTCAGCCTTAGTTAAGCCTAAGCCGTCAGCAGCATTGCCCAACGCATTCCAAGTTTCGTCAGTTAATCTCAAAGAGCGAACTAAGCGATAATCTTTATTTTTGAGCGAGAACTTC
>JBBQRU010000049.1:0-33124 GCA_038214545.1 Cyanophyceae cyanobacterium
CACAATCGAAACTAACTGCCTTTCGCCGCGCAGAAAGGTAATTTGCCGATTCGGAGAATTCGGATCGACTTTCACCGCGATTACCCTGTCACCTAAATAAGCGCGTGTCAAATTCAAGCTATTAAAAGCGCGATCGGCGACCAACATAGTTTTGACAGGGCGAGGAATAAACTTTAATCTAGGTAAGGTTTCCGGCTGCTGTACAAATCGCACAGCGAAACTTATTGGTTGATTAAGTTGAGAGCGATTACCTTCAAACCCAGGCGTGACGATATCCGGTGCTAAAGGCGCAGCCAAATCTAAAAGCGTACTCGTTACTTGCCAATTCCCCGCCATCCAGTCGGGATAAACTAAATCGCCAACAGGCTGCGGGACTGATAATTTTTCCCATTTCGGGAAATTTTGCAACCGAGATTGTAATTCACCGGCAGTAGCGGCGTCACAGCCGAGGAAAAATAAAAAAATCAAACAAATCCCAATCGCTTTTAGATTTATCATTTATTCAGAGGATGAAAAATTGTTGCACTGAGTTCGCCAAACTTAATTTTAGTTATGTGGGCATAAGAAAACGCAACAAAAACTTCAGAAAAGAACAGTGTTCAGTGGGAACCGAAGGATCAGCAAACCCGATCGACGACAGAACCTCAGTGTGTATACTGAGATGAATGTAATGCATGATAGTTTTAACCGGACAAGAAGAGCAAATTTTCCTTTAATCTCAGCCAAGATTAAAGCTTCAATTCAGTGATTATCATTGTATAAATAATTTATTAATCACATGTACTGACAGTGTTAACGCTTAGGAAAGAAAATTTACCAATATTTATAAGCAATATTACTTATACTTTTAGTTCTCGCTTACCGCTATGATGCGCGTAGTTATTCGATTGCCGTGATTGCGGTAATTGCTGATTATCCACAACTATTGTTCTTGCCCAGATGAGCCTATCTAGTTCCTTTAGGGATTTTTCCTTAGCTGAATTGTTCTAACTCGTTGACCAAGGACGAAAATCTAGTTGTTTAACCGTTTGTACATTGCCTTCTGCGGAAGCTGATTCTAAAACCCACTATTATTACATGCCTGAGCCTGATTGTGGTGTCCAAAGTATCACAGATATACTGCAAAATCTGGTAGGCTTTTTACGGAGCAAAGCTTAAATGGAGATTCTCCGAGTAGTAGTTACAGGTAGCGTCGGTGCCGGTAAAACCACTTTTATTCGCACTATTAGTGAGATTGAAGTTGTGGATACCGACAAAAGAGTCACGGAAGAAGAAACAGCCGCAATCAAGTCTCAAACAACTGTCGCTTTTGACTTTGGTCGCCTAAACTTTGCCCCTGGACGTTCCCTGCATCTTTACGGCACACCTGGACAAGAGCGATTTGAGTTTATCTGGGACATGCTCATCCAAAAAGCACAGGCCTATATTATCCTGGTCAATGCTCATCGTCCTGAAGATTTCCGTTCGACTCGGCGGATTCTCAAATTTATGAGCCAAAAGGTGCAGATACCACTGTTAATTGGGTTGACTCATACTGATTTTCCAGACGCTTGGACTGCAGTTGACATTGCGATCGCTTTAGGGTTCACAGATGAATCTACCCGACCACCGATAGTGGCTGTAAATGCTACTGATCCCTCTTCGGTATTTACCGCTATGATCGCCCTCATTGAATTAATGCAAACCCCAATGCTGCATTAAGCAGTATCCGCCCTATGGATTTGGGCAATCTTCTCAAACGACTTAAAGTTGCTCTTGAGCAAATATCTACGCCAGTGGGATCAACCAATCCCATTTCCCTAAGCTTACCTCTCGATCCACCTAACCCATCCCCAATCCGCGAGAAAATTATGATTAACGCTTCCATGCTTCAAGATGTACTGCAAAATTTCGTCAGTGGTACGAATGATGTTCAAGGTATCGCCTTGGTCAGCCCCGATGGTCTAGCTTTAGCATCCGTATTACCAGGTGAAATGGACGAAGAACGAACTGCAGCAATGTCTGCATCCATGCTTTCCCTAGGCGAACGCATTGGACGCGAACTAGCACGCGGAAGTATTGACCGCATCGTCGTTGAAGGTGAGAAAGGTTACGGTGTGTTAGTTGGCTGCGGAACCGATGCAGTTTTACTCGTTCTCGCTAGTGCCGCTGTTAAACAAGGGATTTTATTTCTAGAGATTAAACGGATTGTTGCCAAACTCGCACCCCTAGTTGGTTAATCAACACTCAGTTAATTTTTATGATGGAGAATGATTTATGACACGCCCAACCCTCGGAGATTTCAGTAGTATTGCTTGCTTCAAAGCAGCAGTCGTCGGTATGGAAGATGCGTTAGGAGATAAAACTGCAGCAATCGCCTTAATTGCCGCCGGTCGTGCTCGTGGCAAACACCTAGCCAAAGAGTTAGATTTAGTCGGCACATCCCCATCCTTAGAGGTCGTTGCTCAAAAACTCGGAGCAGCTTTAGGTAAAGACGGCACCCGCCTGTGCATGGTCGATAAAATTGTTCAGGAAGGTGACACGATTAAAGTTTATACCTCAGAAACTTTTTGTTCTGCTGGTGAACCTCAAGGCTCGGAACGTAAATGTACTTATACCTTAGGTGCTATTTGGGGTGCGTTAGAGCTAACCCTAGGCAAGCGCCTTCAAGGAAAACACGTAGAATCTGTGCTACGCGGCGGTACTCATGATGTTTTTGCCTTTACGGAAATGTAATTAACCACATTAGCGCAGCGTTAGCGATAGCGCTTCGCTAATGTGGTTTATTCTTTAATAGGTTCCCAAATTTCGCCATACTGCTCCCGCAAAGCCTGCCAAGCTTCGACTTGCCCTAGTTCGTATTCTCCGGGTTTACCCCATTGGAGAAATGCGCTTAAAGCTGGTTCTTGCCCATCTAAGAAGCGAATTGCATAAGTGGTAAAGTTGCCGCGTTTGGCTTCGCCTGTTTCAAATTTTACCTGACTAATTTTGTCCATATTCAGGTGAAATTCAAAGCCTTCAGTGTGCATGTTTGCGTATTTTCCCTTAGGCAACTCGGCGTAAAATAGCTTTTCCATTTTACCGCGTGCTTCTAAGACGGCGGCACTGCTAGTGACAATTAAACGGAGAGTTCCTAAGCTTTCGCAGGCTTCTAAGAATTCTTTCAATGTTGCCGTCATAATTTCCTATCCTATTGGTCATATTGTTCGTAAGCGGCGACAATCCGCTGCACTAAGGCATGGCGGACGACATCTTTTTGAGAAAATTCGCAAAAGCCAATACCTTCAACATTCTTGAGAATTTTCAATGCTACTGTTAGTCCCGACGGTTGGTGATGTGGTAGGTCTGTTTGGGTAATGTCACCTGTGATGACCATGCGGGAATGAAAGCCTAAGCGAGTTAACACCATTTTCATCTGGGAAGGTGTGGTGTTTTGGGCTTCGTCAACAATTACATAAGCGTTGTTGAGTGTGCGTCCGCGCATGTACGCTAAAGGAGCGACTTCAATCACGCCGCGTTCCATTAAAGTGGGGACTTTTTCTGGGTCAATAAATTCGTTGATGGCATCGTAAAGCGGGCGGAGATAGGGATTGACTTTTTGTTGCAAATCTCCTGGTAAAAAACCGAGTTTTTCTCCGGCTTCTACCGCTGGACGGGTGAGAATAATCCGTTCAAATTTGTTGGCTAGCAGGGCTTGCACGGCGACAACGACTGCTAAAAATGTTTTCCCTGTACCCGCAGGCCCGCTACAAAAAGTGAGATCCGAATGGCGCAAGAATTCAATATACTGGCGTTGGCGGAAGGTTTTGGCGCGGATTTCTTCACCTTTGCGAGTGCGGGCGAGAATATCTCGTTGTAAGTCTTGCAGTTCGCCTTGGCGTTCACTCTCTAGTGCTTGTCTGGCGGTAAAGATATCAGTATTGGAGATATTTTTACCTTTGATCCACAAATCTTTGAGCGATTGGACTAACTGTTGAGCCAAACTGATTTGTGTCTCTGTACCAGAGATATATAGCTCTTGTCCACGCAGTACTAAATTAGCTCCTGTTTGCCGTGACAGAGTTTTGAGGTTTTCTTCCCGTTCTCCGGCTAGAGCTAGAGCACTTTCGATATTCGGCAGTTGAATTATTGATGCTTCTGCCATGCAATTATTGCTGATCCATAATATATCCTAAATCTCAAATAAGGGCTAGTTTTGATTAAACTAACCCCTGCTGACCTAAATTTAAACTGTGCGAGTGCGGGGCTTAGTTACTGGTCGGGAAATGTTTGCCACTGATGCTCTCGGCGGTGGTGGACTTTCGCTGCGGTCTTCTTCGTCGTCAAACATGCCTTCGCGACCTTGGGCACTACTGCCGTAAATGTCAAGGTATGCTGACGAACCATGTGCTTGGGCGGCGGCGGCAATTACAGTCCGAATCGCTTGAATATTACGACCGCCTCGACCAAATACTCTGCCTTTATCGGCATCGGCAAAAGCGACGCGAATCCAAGCTTTTGTGCCGTTGGCAATTTCGCAATCTATGCTCAAAGACTTGGAATCTAAAAAGGGTTGCATCAAAAACCGTACCAGCCCTATATAATCGGGGCTAGCGGTAGGAGTGGAAGCGTTAAGGGGTAGTTGGGGCACTGAGCTGTTCAAAAACATTAGCTTTCTTGAGGATGCTACGCACTGTATCTGTTGGTTGAGCGCCTTCTTGGAGTCGCTTGACGATACCGGGGATATTTAAACGGACTTCATCAGTTCTAGGGTTATAAAATCCTAGTTCTTCTAAAGGGCGACCGTCGCGGCGAGATAGATTGTGAATAGCGATAATGCGGTAACTCGCCTCCCGTTTTTTGCCGAATCGCTTCAAGCGCAGTTTGATCATGTGAAGGAATGGTCCTGTTGAAGTGTTACTTTCTGATTTTAAATGTCGAATACATTATTTTACCAGTATTCAAAAGTCAATGGTCGGATAATGTCCGCTTTTTATTACAGATTACCAAAGCCTTTTTTCTTTTTATCTTTTTTTGGCTTCTTCATCGCCCCAGCAGCGCTATTATGACCTCGCCATCCGGGTGATGGTGGACGATTACCCCCGCCTGCTAAGGCGTCACCCATACCACCGCCAAACATTCCCCCCATACCGGGAATTCCGCCTTGACCCATTTGCTGCATGAGAGTTCGCATCTTTTGGAAATCGCTCACCAATTTTGACACATCTGCCTCGCGATAACCGGCTCCACCCGCAATGCGTTTGCGCCGACTCGGTGAACTTGCCAATAAATCGGGATTTTTGCGTTCTTTGAGGGTCATGGAGTTAATCATTGCTTCACAGCGCTTTAGCTGAGTTTCTCCCTGCTTGAGTTGATCGTCGGAGATTTTATTCATTCCGGGAATCATTTTCATGATCCCGCCCAACGATCCCATATTCTTCAGCAATCGCAGTTGCTTGACAAAGTCGGTAAAATCGAACTTGGCACTCAGGATTTTCTCCTGCATTTTCTCCGCATCGGCGAGGTCGAATTCTTCTTGGGCTTTTTCGACCAAAGTCAGCACATCGCCCATCCCCAGAATCCGCGAAGCCATCCGCTCTGGGTAAAATGGTTGTAGTGCTTCTACTTTTTCCCCAACACCGACAAACTTAATTGGGGCACCGGAAACTCGCCGTACTGATAACGCAGCCCCACCTCGGCTATCGCCATCTAATTTGGTGAGAATTGCGCCGGTAATACCGATTTGTTCATGAAATGTCCGGGTGAGATTGGCGGCTTCTTGACCTGTCATTGCGTCCACCACCAAAAGTGTTTCGTGGGGTTGGACGATTTGCTTGATTCGGGCTAACTCCGCCATCATGTCCTGGTCAATTTGTAATCGACCAGCCGTATCAATAATGACTGTGTCTACACCCTCGGCAATTGCTCTTTCTACACCTTGACGGGCAATTTCTACAGGGTCAGCATTATTTCCCATCTCGAACACAGGAACGTCAATTTGCTTACCTAGGGTAATCAATTGGTCAATAGCTGCAGGGCGATAAATGTCTGTCGCCACCATCAAGCAGCTACGCTCTAATTTACGTAAATGCAGGGCTAATTTGGCGGTAGCGGTGGTTTTACCCGTTCCCTGCAACCCTGCCATCAGCACAATTGTCGGGGATTTATCGGCTTGAGCCAAAGGGACATTGGTTTCTCCCATGACTTGCGTCAGTTCATCATAAACAATCTTGATAAACTGTTGGTCTGGTTTGACACCAGTTATCACCTCCGCACCCTGGGCTTTGGTTTCTACCTCGGCAATAAATTCTTTGACTACCTGAAGATTGACATCAGCTTCCAACAGGGCGCGACGCACTTCCCGCAAAGCTTCAGTGATGTTAGATTGGGAAATTTTGTCCTGGCCCCGCAGTTTTTTCCAGGTAGATTCTAAACGGTCAGCGAGTGCATCAAACATAGATTTAATTTCAGGTAGTAATACGTCTAAATTTTCAGGCGCTATATAACAGCTTAGTCGTTTCAATCCGACTTGTACCAAGTATTCTTTACGCCCATAACGCTTAAATACAGAGAAAAGGGTGATAATAGTTACATGTATTCAATTAACTATGACGAATCTTGACTAAATCTTTATTTAGATTAGCCTAATTATCTATGTACAATGAAAGTGGCTAGATATACCACTGCCTTGAGAAGTAATTGTGTATTCTAGTTACTATGTCATTGCTCGACTAAACCTGATACTTGAGATAAACTACATGTCACATAACCCTACTTCCGCAAGCCTGTCAACTTTTCTGGAAACAGATGACTCCCTGATGAAGACATTAGAAGTACTTCCTGAGGATTTTCAACAAAAAATTATTTCTGTCGTTGGTTCCCCCAATACTGATGAACAAAAGCCCAGAGTTCTCAGTCGTAATAAAAGAGCAATGATTGAAAAAATTATTACCCTATGGGTAAAAGAGCATACAATAAAATCCTATGGAGAGCAAGAAAATCGCGAATACGCCTAAAGAGAAGTCTCTACAGAGACTCCTTAACCTGATTCAGACAATTGCTAACTCAGATACAGACGATTTGTCTGAACTAGCGAAAAAAGTCAGTCTTAATCCCATTAAGGATTTCGCTGGTGCCAATCTCAGTAGTGTAGAACTATGTGGTGCTGACTTAAGCGGTGCCAATTTAGTCAAAACAAATTTTATCGCGGCTGACCTGACTGACGCCGATCTCAGCGGTGCTGATTTAAGTAGTGCTAATTTGAACACTGCCCAGTTGTCCCATGCTATTTTAATCAGCGCCAATTTCACCTCTGCCAAATTGATCGCTACGAATCTCAGTAGTGCGAATTTATTAGGTGCTAATCTCAATACTGCCGATTTATCAGATGCTGACCTCAGCGATGTGAATCTAAGTAATGCTGATTTGCGACGATCAAATTTGTCACGAGCAAATTTACGTGGTGCCAACTTGAGTGGGGCGCAATTGCATCATGCTAATTTGCGACATGCCATTTTGGACAAGGCAACTTTGTACGCGGCTAACTTGTATGGTGTCGATCTTAGTTATGCTGACCTCCGAGGTGCTAACTTGAAAGACACTGAATTGGGAGCGGCGATTGTAGTAAACACCTTATTCGGTAATAATCAGGGTCTTTCTGAGACAATGATGGCTGACCTGAAACGCCGGAAGGCAATTTTTAAAGGTTAAAGGTTAAAGATCTACTTTTCGCTTCAAGGCTATGTCTTGGATCATCGCGCGTCAAGGCATAATTTTTCATAGGTATTGTGCGACATGATAAATAAACTCCTGTTTTCAAGGGTTCGAGCAATCTCAGGCGAGTCAATTGACGGGTGCATTATACACTTGGGAGTCGGCATTGTTATTTAAAAATCAATATGTATAATTGCTCGTAGTCGCGCTGAGTGCGCTAAAGCGCAACTACAAACATTCTAAAGAAGATAAAAAAAGAGATCCGTTCAGTGAGAGCGGATCTCTTAAATTTATCTACTGATTAATCTATTTGGTTGGAGGTAAAACAATCCGCTGTGCTAGACCTAACGTCTGCAGAACTTTAATCGCCCACCAAGTCATATCTATTTCCCACCATTCCCAACCAGCTTTGGCGACATTTGGATAAGCGTGATGATTATTGTGCCAGCCTTCACCATAAGTGAGAAGTGCTGCCCACCAAAGATTGCGGGAGTTGTCTTCTGTTTTAAACGTGGTGTAGCCGGTGATATGGGAGGCTGAATTGATCAACCAGGTACTATGCCAGAGAATAACTGCTCTGAGAAACATACCGTAAATGACAAACGACCAACCACCCACTGCGTATAGAAATAAACCTAGAGGAATTTGCAGTAGAAGATAGTACTTATTCAACCAACGGTAAAATGGGTCTTTGGCTAAATCTGGTGCTGATTTTTTATAAATTTCGTAATCAAAAAATTCTTTCTGTGTATAAAATAACCACATCATGTGGCTCCACCAGAAACCTCGGCTAGCAGCATAAGGGTCTTTGTCCGGGTGTTCTGTATGCAAGTGGTGCAGTCGGTGTCCGGCTACCCAGAAAATTGGTCCACCTTGCAAAGCTAAACTGCCAATCACAGCGATCGCATATTCCAATGGCTTGGGAACTTGCAAACTCCGGTGAGTTAACATCCGGTGAAACCCTAGGCAAATCCCGATACTCCCGAATAGCCAGTGCAGAAAGATCATTACTCCCAACGCTGACCAAGAGAAGAACCAAGGTGCTAATAAAGCTAGAGCGTGGATTGTCCCGAAAAATAAAACGTTAGTCCAATTCAGTGCTTGCGGCGCACTCTCGCGGTCAGGATTAAGCGAATTTGCAGTCATAAAATCCAGCATGTGAGTGAAGACAGTAATCAACGCCTCTAGCAGCCCGTCCCGATAAACTAGTAATAAATAAAACAGTTAAAGTAGAGGAGTCGATGTAAGCGTTACTTGCTTTATTCTAACAACAAACAATTATTTTTGCAAGTGGTACTTGCATATTATTTTATGTCTTTACCTCGAAATCCGACTCGCCAACGTTTAATCGAAGCGGCGCTGGAGTTGTTCGCCACAAGTGGTGTCACCGAAACCACAACTAAGCAGATTGCTGAATTAGCTCAAGTCAACGAAGTCACCTTGTTTCGCAATTTCGGCAACAAGCATGGATTGCTGTTAGCCGTGATTGAAGACGCGACGGTATTTAGTTTTGGTCAAACTCTGATTCAGCAAGCGAGTAAAACTGAGCATTTAGACCAAGCAATCAAAGAATATGCCAATGCCTTTTTGGAAGCATTAGAACGCATTCCGGAAGTCGTGCGAAGTCTCATCGGTGAAGCCGGACAATATCCCACTCAAAATCGCGAAGCTCTAGGTCGCGGTTTGACCCAAGTTAACCGTGATGTTGCTACCTACTTACAAGGTGCGATCGCTAACGGACATTTGCCCACTCATTTATCAGCCGAAAAACTCGCTTCTTTACTGCACGCAATGTTAATCGGCTACGCTGTAATTGAGTTTACCAGCGAATTTCACGAACTTTGGCAAGACCGCGCCAACTTCATCGAAAATCTAGTCACATTATTCCCCCACTCCCCCACTCTCCCATTCCCCCACTCCCCTAATCCCCCCCTCCCCCAAGACCTACCCGCCTCCCTAGTGCATGAAATCTTACAACGTGCTAAAAAACGCGGACTTTTAGAATATGCCTTAATGTATGTATTATTTGGCGCAGGATTAAGTCCAGAGGAAATCACTAAGAGCGAACGTCAGCATCTCCAGACCGAAGCAGATCATCAGCAATTGCAAATTGTCAGCGGTTTACTCCGCCAAGTTCCTCTGAATCAATGGATTATGGGTAAACGCTATGGTTCCCATACCCGCAATCCTCTAAACCAGTGGTTGAAAAGCCGCAAAGATCCTCAGCCCGCTTTGTTTGTCAACGCTGACCAACCACTATCAGCAAGTGATCTCCAGCAAATATGGCAAGAACTCACAGTAGACTTACTCACACCAGCCGGACATCCACCACAGATTGAGCAAGCGCAACAGACATGGTGCATCGAAATGCTTAGTAAGGGCATGAATTTAGAAGATCTACGGATTCTCACAGGTGAGGACACCACTACACTCCAACTTTATGCCCAAAGAGCCAGAGAGAAAATCGCGATTGAACAAGCGATTCGTCTTGATCGCAAAGTCTAAATCAGGGAAGGATTTCGCCAAAAAACGCATTCTTTTTGCCTTTGGGACAGATGCTCTAGTTTACGTAAATCATCCATCGGCAAAGAAGATTTGCAATAAAATTCATGCTTTGGTTGCCTAGATGTGTAATCAAAAAATAGGGCGTATCTGTCTGACTCCACAGGAATCTTGCCTCGATGTAAAACGCTACCCGTATCAACAAAAATTACTGTGCCTTTATTGCCAATACATGACTGCCAATCGGATACAGGTATAACGGACTGCACCGTTTCATCCTTGAGGTAGCCATAAGAGTATTTAAGTGAGTCACAAAACAAGGTAGTCAAATGCTGAGGAATGTATTGAAATGGACCGCACTCTTCGTGGATATCATTTAAGTAAACTATAATTTTGAGCACACGGTGATCTTCCATATCAATATGCCACAGTCGAGACCTCTCCTGGATTTGATTTACAAAATCTCGGCGAAAATATACCCCATGATAAGCCACTGGTAAGCCAAGATAATTTTCGACAATATCTAGCAGACGTTCCTCCAGTCCCCAAAGAAATAGTTCTGGATACTCCATAATTTGAGCAGATGTCGCATGAATAGTAAAATCATTTTTATTTACCTCGATGTCGCGAAGTCTCGGCAATAAATTCTCTGCTGACTGCAAAATTCTGGATGTGGACTGAATTCCCAGTTTTTCTTCGTTGGTAATAAAAACTCCTTTTGCCGCGATCTCTTTTACCAGTAAAGAATCCTCATCTGAAAGTAATGGTAAATGACGCGCGTGCTTTTCCAGTGCTTCATGATAAGCTAAATCCGTAATATTTTGGAGCACGGGAAGTTGCAACATCTCGCGCAAAATGAGGTTACGTACACGCTTCATCATAAATTATTCACACTTCTGCGAAATGATATAAAGCAGACTTGAATTTTATTTCTTAGCTAAATAAAGCTGACTCTCTAAATGACGAGAGTTCAAAAAAATGATTTGAAGATCACTACTCTGCTGACATAGACGGATGAGCTATTTATGCAAATTCCTGACTGACGTTGAACGCACAAATTGCGGTAAATTTCGTAGATTAATGCCCTGAACTGTAGTATACCGCCTTACAACCGATCTTAACAACAAATACCTGTGCATGTCTATACCCAGGCATCTATTGTGACTTGGAGACAATATTTTTAAGTAACTTTTATTGCTTTGAAAGTAAGTATTTCACTGTCAACAGTCATTATTTAATCAAGCCCAAAAGCTCACACAGAGAGCGAAAAATACTACTATTGAGTTTTAGCCTTTAAGTAAGTAGGCGAAATAAAATCAAACTATGTAACAAAATATAAATTTTCTAAAATTATCTCGTAGTAGCTCTTGAGCGCTAAAGCGCTACTACAAACAAAAAAGTGATTTATTCCACTCACCTACTTAGCCGCAAACAAGCTCTTCAATTGCCACCGCCGCAGTTGGTAGGGCAACTGTAATCGTTTCGCTACCTGTTGCTGTCACCAAAACATCATCTTCAATCCGGATTCCTCGGACATCAGCAAACTCAGCAAGGCGTTCCCAATTCACTACAGCTTGATATTTCAACCGGAGATCAGCATCATTTAAAATTGCCGGAACTTGGTAGAAACCTGGTTCAATCGTCACCACCATTCCTGGATGCAAAATCCGATCCAAGCGCAGAAAGTTTAAACCAAAGCGATCGCTACGACAGCGTCCAGGTGCATAACCCGCCAAATCTCCTAAATCTTCCATATCGTGAACATCTAAACCCAGTAAATGACCAACACCGTGGGGAAAAAACAAAGCATGAGCATCCATCTCAACTAAATCTTCCGCCAACCCCCGCAAAATACCTAAATCTACCAAACCTTCAGCAATAGTTTTACAAGCTAACAAATGAATATCCCGATACTCGACACCAGGACAAACCTTAGCAATACAAGCATCATGAGCCGCTAACACCACATCATAAATATCTCTTGCACTCGCCGAAAACTTCCCAGAAACAGGCCAAGTCCGGGTGACATCACTAGCCCAACCCGTGAAAGCTTCCGCCCCAACATCAGCTAACAATAAATCACCTGATTGCAAAGGGTGGTGATACTGCTCGTTATGCAAAACCTCACCGTGGACAGTAACAATACTGTTATAAGCACAACCCATATTATGAGCAATAATCACCGACTCCATCGCCGCTCGCACTTCAGCTTCGGTTTTGGCACTTAAAGTAGCAGCCATACCGGCTTGATGAGCAGCGACAGTCACCGCCGCCGCAGTTCGCATTTCGGCAATAGCAGCGTCGTCGTGAGTCATGCGTAAAGTAGCGATCGCCATCGCCAATTCGCGATCAATCCCTAACTGTTGTGTAAATAACACCTGACGATGTAGAATAGCAGACTGCTGCGCTTGAGTGGGAAAATCTTGAACAGCGATTGTTGCGGCTTCCACAGAGCGTGATTCTAAATCACTCATTGGAAACACCGCAGCAGCCCCGATTTGGCGAGCGATTTCATCAGGGTGAGGCATTTCACCATGCCACATAGCACTCCCAGGCGACTCATGATCCATAAACAGTTCAACTGAGCCAGCTTCCAGACGAATCGCGGCATTCCTTAAAGGCAAACCCGCAAAATACAAAAAATGAGAAGAAGCCCGAAAAGGAAAGATATTCGCCCGAAAATTACGCGAACTGACATTCCCTGACCAAAGAATCACCGGAAAATCGATCAGAGCAGCTAATCGCTGTCGGCGATGGCGGAGTGTATCTACCAAATTAAGTTCTGCTTGCACACTACCCATCATCCTACTCCTTGATTACTTTGCCAAAATATTCTCAGTAGCGTAAAAGTGAGTATTGCTATGCCTCTCCAACCCAAAGTTAAGACACAATCAGCTAGTTGGCCAATTGGACAATTACCAGGATTAACAGACCAAGAGCGATCGCAACTGTATGCTGCCGGTATCAACACAACCATCGAACTAATTCAACGAACAACAACACCAGCAGCGAAAGTCGCCCTCGCCAGCAAACTACACGTTCATATTCAATATGTTAACAAATGGGTTGCCCTAGCCGATTTAGCCAGAATTCCTGGTGTGGGACTGCAATATTGTGGATTACTACTGCACGCAGGGATTGCCTCTGTCGCCGGAGTTGCCCAAATTCCAACCCATAGACTCCACAAACAGATAATGCGTCTACAAGTAGCAACCTTGCAACGCCGAGACTTATGTCCGGCGATGGAACAAGTTCAACAATGGAGTCAAGACGCGCAGAAAATGAGGATTTTTTAACGCAGAGGAAGACAAGAGGTAGCGCCGAGGTACACAGAGTTGCTCCGCGCTACTCCGCGTTACCTCCGCGCCCTCTGCGTTTCTCACTTCACCAAAATAATACAACATTAACACTACACTTATGTAAGCGTAGTGTTATTCAAGAGCGTATTTGTCGGTTTTGAGTTCTAAAACCTTATTTGCTATGTGCTATATCCTAGACAGAGATGGAACGAGAGAAGGAATAGTGAGTACCATCAGAAAAAACACCAGCTATTTTCTCATTTCCCGAATTGTTAACTTTGTCAGACAATGTATAATTTAAAGCACCGAGTTTTTTGTTAGAGAACCAGTTGCTGTAATAGCTTTCAAAATCAGTATTAGCGCTTGATGACCAGCTAGTTAGAGGAAATAGGAAACTAGTTCCAAATCCACCATTTACTTGATTAGTGCTAAAAGCAGTTTCACAAAAACTAAGGTTGGTAATTGCTAATCGGCTCATAATCTGCCTCTTTGATAACTATATTGGCATAAATATAAAAACATCATTACATGTTTTTTTATTGGTTCGTAGTTGCGCTTTAGCGCAAGCTGATTCAGAGGGATAAAGCGCAATTATAAATATGAGCAAAAATATAATCAGCTATTTTTTATATGATTATAAATATATTCCAAAACGGGACAAAAATATCGTTTTTTTTATGTTTCGCATTGGAATATAATTAATTGCTAAGCGACAATTGATATTAGAACTTGGTTCTAATAGAGTTTAGCTGAAGCAGAAGATGAGACATTGAAAGTACCAGTACCCGCAGCATGAGCTACTGCACTCGCTACGGCGCTACCATAATATGCAGACACATCTCCACCAAATTTGTGACCAGTTGAATCACCATACAAACCGACTGAGTAGCCAGCACTATGCTGATCGTCATAACTGACTGATACAGCCCCGTAAGGAGAGATGGAAGTAAATCCGCCGCCGCCTATAATTGAGCTGTTCTCAGAAACTGTATCGCAAAAGCTGAGATTGGAAATTCTTAATCGGCTCATAATTCCTCCTATTAAAATAGAGACACCGCTCTTCAGCTTGTTTGCAGCTAAAGAGCGATTGTTCTATTCCTATCTTACAGATACTGAGTGGGAGTTAGAGCTAGAAGAGGCATAAGGATAGTAGCCACCGCTGGTGCTAGTATAAGTGCTAGTGTCAGCAGCGTTAAAATATCCACCACTAGCGTATGCATCTGCAAAATTTTGGGAGCCGTAGTAGTAGGGGTAGCCATAAGAATAGCCACCACCGATTACGGTGTTTTCTTCAGACGAAACTTCTAGAAGGTAATTCAAGTCAGAAATAATCATCTTGCTCTCCTAAGATTGAGTGAGTTATCTATTTGGTAGCCAGCATGTTGTTTGCTGCTGATACCAATACAATAGCGTTTCTCTCTGAAATAAGAGCGATTCATTAAAAGTTTTTTTAAACTTAATTTGCATAAAAAATAGAAATAAATTGTTGGATTAATTAGTTATTTTGTCCGGACACAATAAAGCTGTAATCACTGTTATATAACGAAAAATGAACCCAAGCCTATTTTTTCATTCTATTAGCAATGTTATATTTTTTCTTTAATTTTAAATTAACCACTTAGATATATTGCTGAGTGATAGATAATTCTGAAGTCTCTTGAACAAGTTACCATAAGATGCAACTTCAGGTGTAATGGTTCTTCTGACTGCTCAATCTACATAAATTACTATAATTGAACTTAAAAATAACTAATGCTATCAAGGTTTATGTCTTTAATTTTGTCTTTAATTTTGTCTTGGTTTATGTCTTGCTTGCAACTGAAGATGTAAAAAAAGCCCCTTCTTTATAAGCAAAGAAAGAGCATTGATGAGCAATTACTATGGCTGATGAAGTTAAACCTGCTGAAGAAGTTCTTTGGATGAGCGATGAGGTTGGGCGAACTGCGGGACAATATTTGTCTGCTCGATTTGCTGTTTTAACCAAACTGTAAATAAATCGCTTATAATCTTTTGCCGCAACGGCTCATCTAATTTGGGATGAATAATTTCTTCCACCCAAATTAGATGCACTCCTCTGGGTGTGACAATCGGCTTGAGAATCTGGGGTGGATGGGCAGCGAAGACGGCGGCGGCTATTTCAGGTCGCAAATCCATGCGCCGTCGCAACCCTAAATATCCTCCCAGACGACGAAATTCTGGATTTTGGATGTATTCGCGGGCAATTTCGGCAAAAGTGCTTTCACCTTCAGTGACTGCATAAAACAATTCCTGGGCTAAATCGCGATCATCTACTACCACCTCATAGGTGGCGGCGACAATATAATCGAGCTGGTGTTCAAAAAAGTAGGTTTCAACTTGTTTGGCAAAGAGGAAATTTGCCAGCTTTTGAGATAATAACTGGGTGTGGACTAATTCTTCAAACTGATCTAAAGATAGATGATGTTTTTCAAACCATGCCCATGTCTCATCAGCTGTGACCAGTTTCTTGTTTAAGCGCAGGTTGTCTCCTGCCATCTGGAGTTCGGCAAGCTCAACTTCAATACCGGCTTGGGATGCGGCATCAGTGATAATTTTGCGCGAAGCTATTGCTTCAATCACCTCCGGAATCTGGCAGGAAATTTGGATTTGCTGAATAATGTCGAGAGGAGAAATCGTAACTGTTGACATGATAAAATTCCTTAAGTAGATGGATTTAAAGCTGTATGCCGCCTTTGTGCAATTTTGTAAACGGATCTAACAGATAATCAATCAGGCGACGCTGGCGGATAATAACTTCTGCTGTCGCTGTTTGACCTGGAGTTATGGGGATGCGCTTGTTACCGGCTTTGATCTCAGGCTGTTGCAGGGTAATATCTAAATCAAAAGTTTCCACAATGCCTTGTTTTGTTTCCTGGGTTTTGGAGTCGGGTGCAATCCAACTGACGCGACCTTGCACTACCCCGTAATCCTGAAACGGATAAGCATCAAATTTCACTTTGACTGGCATCCCGACACGTAAATGACCACTTTGTTGGTTAGGCATTTGGGCTTTGAGAATTAAAGCACTGCCTGAAGGTGAAATTGCGGCAATCATTTGACCGGACTGGACTACTGTTCCGGGTCGTTTAATCGGTAACTGGAAAATTGTGCCATCTGTAGGCGCAAACAGCATCCGTTGACTGATCTGAATACTGACGGATTTTATCTGACTTTGGGTTTGACCAATTTCTGCTTGGAGGTTAGCAATCTGGCTTTGGATGTCTTTGAGTTGTTCCTCATTTTTAATCACAGCTAATTTGCCGGATTGAATCAAACTTTGGTAACTGCTTTGCTGTTCACCTAGACGTAGTTTGGCTTGTTGGATATCTGACTTGGCTTGATTGATAATTGTTTGATAGTGGCTTTGGGCTTCTTTGATGCGTAGTTGGGCTTGTTTGATCTCGGATGCAGCAGAAAGCTGGAGACGTTGACTTTCCTCGGCTGTTTTCTGTAATTCCACAACTTTGATTTCGGGAATTGACCCAGATGCCAAAAGTTGACTGTAGCGTTCGACTTCGCTTGTATCTCGACCTAAACGGCTAGAAGCTAAGCTGTGGTTAGTCTGGCTAGTGTTGAGATTTTGGTGTGCTTGCTCGACTTGGGCGAGATTTTCGGATTTTTGTAAGTTAAATGTACTTTGCTTACTATCGAGATATTGTTGTGCTTGATTGACTTGGGAAATTTTCTCCAATTCTTGAGATTTATTTTGTTGCTGTTGGATACCAATCGCGATCGCTAGTTGGTTCTTAAGTAAATTCAACTGTGCAACTTGATTCCGTTGACCTTCTAACTTTTTCTGTACCTCCTGTAATTGACTTCGCAATACATCTGATTCCAATTCCACTAGTACTTGTCCGGCTTTGACATTGTCGCCTTCTTTGACCTTGACCGCAGTCACAGTCCCAGTAGCGGCAATATCTAATTTTTGTGTTGCGCCTTTGGGTTCAATGCGACCTCTGGCACTACCTGTTTCGTCCATCTTGGACAGCACCGACCAGGGTAAAATGACTGCGGTAAAAATCAGCAGTGCATACAGCAATGAGCGCGTCCAAGTTTTGGGTACAGCATCTAGCAGTTCTTCTGTACCGTAAAACCATTCATCAGCCTCACTTACAGGTGATAAGTGTTGCTCATCTTTGGGTATCAGGGATGGTGGATTGTGAGCTAAGTTTGGCATAACTCTTAATAAGTGGGAGCAAATTGTTGTTGGTTAAGGTAGAAGTAATGACCTTTGATTTTGATGAGTTCTTCATGGGTACCGCTTTCAACTAAGACACCTCGGTCTAAAACTAGAATTAAGTCGGCATTGCGGACGGTGGAAAGGCGATGGGCAATAATTAGAGTGGTTCGCCCTTTGAGAATTGTGTTGAGGTTATTCTGGATGATACGTTCTGATTCGGCATCCAGATGACTGGTGGCTTCGTCTAAAAGTAATAGGCGGGGATTGCCTAACAAGGCGCGAGCGATCGCTAACCTTTGCCGCTGTCCACCAGAAAGTATCCCACCACCTTCACCAATTTCGGTTTCGTAACCCATTGGCATCCGTTTGATAAATTCATTCGCCCCGGCAAGATCCGCTGCTTCAATAATTTCCTCTAAAGCGGCTTCGGGATGAGCGATGCTGAGATTTTCGCGAATTGTCCCACCAAACAAAAAGGTATCTTGAGAAACAACACCAACTTGTTGACGGAGCGATCGCAAGGAAACATTAGCCACATCCTGCCCATCAATGAGAATTCTGCCCTCTGTAGGCGGATATAGTCCCAAAATCAATTTAGAAAGGGTGGTTTTACCGGAACCACTGCGACCGACAACTGCCACAGTTTGCTCTGGCTGCACTTCAAAGCTGATATTCTCTAAGACATTCATCTCGCTGTCTGAGTGATAGCGAAAAGTCACACTTTCAAAGCGAATATGTCCGCGCAGTTGAGGTAAGTTCTGACGGGGTTTGTGTTGTAGGTCTTCTTCTGGTTCGGCTTCGAGGACATCATTAATCCGTTCAGTGGAGACAACTACTTCCTGCAATTGATTCCACAGCACAGCTAGCCGTTGAAAAGGACGAATCACATTGCCTAACAGCATGTTGAAAGCAACTAATTGTCCAATTGTCAGTTGATTGTTAATGACTTGCCATGCGCCAAACCATAATAATCCCGTGCTAATCAACGTTTCAATCGTGCCGCTGATAATTTGCAGGCGGTTGCCAATTACCTGTCCGGCAAAGGTTTTTCTGACTAAGCTATTAAGTTGTTCTTCCCAATGCCAGCGCACTGTCTGCTCAATTGCCATTGAACGAATTGAGCGAATTCCAGTGAGAGATTGAATCAAATAGCTATTTTCCGCCGCCCCAGCCGCAAAAATTTCTCTGGAGATGCGCCGCAGGAAAGGTGTGGCAAAGATTGCGAGGATAAAATATGGCGGCACAATCAGTAATACTAGCACTGCCATTTGCCAGTTGTACCAGAACATCATGGCGACATAAATTGTCACCGTGAGCAAATCCAGGACAATGGATAATGCCTCACCAGTCAGAAAGCGCTGAATCTTCTGATTTTCTTGCACCCGCGACACAATATCGCCGACATAACGCGACTCAAAGAATCATAAGGGTAGGCGGAAAGTATGGCGGATAAAACCAACTAGCAGCGCCACTCCGACTCGGTTCGCAGTCTGATCTAACAGGTATTGGCGCAGCCCAGTCATGGCGACTCGAAACAAGCCGAAAATTACCAATCCGCAGCCAACGGCGGTTAAGGTGACTTGACTACCTTGAACAATCACCCTGTCTAATAATAACTGGGTAAACAGCGGCGTTACCAATCCAAAGATTTGGATAAATAATGAAGCTGTAAACACTTCCAGCAAGATGACTGAGTGGGGTTTGAGTAACTCCCAAAATTGCCAAAATGATTGGTTGCTTTCTGAGGTTTCTTTGAATTGGGCTGTAGGTTGCAATAACAACGCATAACCTGTCCAACCGGCGATGAACTCTTTGGCACTCAGTGTGCGTTGACCGATCGCTGGGTCGCCGACGATCACATGTTTTTTGTTAATTTCGTAGACGACAATATAGTGTTTGTTTTCCCAGTGAGCGATCGCTGGTAGCGGTTGTTGTGCCAATTTATCTAAACTGGCTTTGACTGGGCGGGTGGAGAAACCTATTATTTCAGCGGCTGTGGTTAAACCTCGGAGTGAGGAACCACTACGGCTGACGCTAGCTAATTCGCGTAGGCGATTGAGGGAAAAGCGCTTACCCCAATAACGACCGATCATCACTAAGCAAGCTGCACCACAATCAGATGCACTTTGTTGAGCGAGAAAAGGATAACGCTGATTTAGGCGTCCCCACCAATGTCCGATTTGTACTTTTGGGCTGGGGAAGTGGCTGCGGCTTCGCGGGGTTGATGGTTCCTTTGATGATGGTAGCGGAAAGGGAACAATATTGTCTGGATTCGCTTTTAGTGGTGGCTGGTCTTGACTTTTTGCGGTGGCAGTTAATTCAGCTAATTCCGGCCAATGCTCTAAAGCTGTGTGCCAATCAGCTTCACTAAGACTGTAGAGAATTGTTGGTTGATTCGCCTGCCATGTTTGAAAGTGTGTTGACTCTGAAATACCATAATAAATGTTACCAGAACTTAAAACTCGTCCGTCGGCATGAACTAGTTCGCCTCGACGTAGTAACCACAACTTGCTATCAGTTAATTTTTGAGCCGCAGAGGTGTCACTGGGAAGATTATGCCTTTTAAATAGGGATAATGCTTTAATCATCCCTTCGATAGATGCGGCACGAGTCAGTTCGGTAGATTGGCAACAAAATAACAGTAAGTCGGTAAGTTCGGCGCGGATGAACAGGCGATCGCGGATACTATTCGATGTATCCATCAAAGCCTGCAACACATCGCTCGGAATATAACCTACCTGCAATTTTGTGGAAGCTCTTGCAGTGTAAGACTCAAATGCTTGCGGAAACAGAGTTAGTTCCCCAAATGAATCTCCTTCCCTCAAGGTAGTAATTAAGTTATCGGCGTTATCTAACAGCCTGACTTTACCTGTGGTGATGATGTAAATGCCAGCATTAGCTTGAGATGACTGCCAGAATTGCTTACCTGGTGCAGGAGTCTGGATTTCTAAGGCTTTTAAACAATCTGCTAATTCTTGTTTTGTCAGTTGCCCTAGTATAGCGGTGATTTGTTCACCCTGTTGTTGTGACATACTCTTATCCCTACTAATTCCATAGCAGGTCCCAATCAGATTAAATCATTTGTGCAGCCCAAGGAGCGGTCAGCGCATTTGTGAGGTTGTCATTCGCTGAAGCGGAAATTGTAAGTCGTAAATCTTGATGCTAGGTTCTTTAATCAGTTTCTTGTCACGTCGGCGGTGAGTCGCAAGTCCCATTTCTTTGAGTAAGCGATTAATGTGGCGATCGCTAATCTCAATCTTAAATTCATTTGCCAAATGTTGGCTTAACAAACTCGCAGTCCAACGGTCTGACGGATAACCGCTAGAACGGGGACTGTGACTTACTAGTTCCTTTAATCGACTGACATATTCATGATTGATTGTTTTTGGTCTACCGACCTGTCGCACCTGTAATTTAGGATGTTCAGGCTTTAACGTTGGCGGTAGATGCAATTTGTCTAACATAAATCTTTCCTGCGATCGTATGAGGTTGTACTTCTATGTCAAAAACGAATCTTCAACGGCTGTAGCTACTACAAGCAGGATTTGCTTGCACTTATTGGATTCGTGATAGCAGCAAAAAATTTACAAGTAAGATCAAATTTTCTTGCGTATGCTATGCTGCGTTTATTTTTAGAAACCGTAATCGCCCAGAGTTCTCCCTTTTTTACTTATATAGGTAGAGAGAAATCAACTTATGCAGTAAATGAGAGCAAATGAACAAAAGATTTTAAATTATGTGAGTTTGGACAACCGGCATTATCCTGATTTAAATCCAAAATTACTCTTACCATGCGGGTTTACTGGTGTCAATGTAAAAATAATTGTTTACAGTCAGACCAGAAACTATCTAATTAGGAACCGATCAGCGAAATGACTGATCCCCACACCATATGAAGGAACCACGATGCTTTTCTTAGTACATTTTTTTCTGTAAATGTCAATACTTTTTTATCTATTCTTCCTCTCTTTACCGAAAGTTTATAATTGATTCACGTAGATTTTAAATAAGTTTTTCAAAATTATCTCCCAGCAAAAGATTAAATTCTCCGCTTCAAAATTAAAGTTTTAATTTCTCAGAACAAATGATATAATCCGTCGGCTCAACAAGTCACTTGTCTAAATCCCGATTGCCTTCATTTAAAACATGAATGTTTTGGCATCTATCTTGAGTTATAAAATTAGTTAAAGCTCGCCATATCCAAAATAGTCGCCGCACCCACTCAAGCAGCAACTTTTGCTTCTGCTGGTGGTGACTTGAATTTGACTAAACCCTGAGCACTTCATCTCAAACATGGATATTTTGGCATCTATCTTAAGTTAGAAAATTATTTTTAGCTTGCCATATTCAAAGTTAAGTTAATGCAGCAATAGCGAATAATCCTCAATTGTGATCTGTTCAGCACCATAAATACGATGCGGATCAGGATTTGTGCTATTTAAAAACTTTATTGAAACGCTTCTTTACAAGGATATAGAGGATACTCATCGAACCTTAAGCCGCAAAAGGGCGATGGCTACCTTATTTCTCAAAGTCTTCACTAAAAATCTCTAAGTACCTTAACTTAATTTTTACATAGTAAATGTATTATCTTTACACGGATTTAAGTGATATTTACGAACTAACTAAGTTTTATTACTTAAAATACTTAAGTAAATACTTAGCCTTGGCTAAGTATTTACTTTTTTGGAAAGGTGTTGCATAATACTAAAATTAAAATATTTTGATTTGGTGATGGACTTAAATGAGAGATCTCAATCAGAAAAGCAGAACTGGAATTCTTGTGGGATAGTTTTTGCGTTCGCATACAGCACTGTTGCGATTCTATAGGTCGTTTGCATACGGCTTAACTAATCAAGTAACAATTAACCTCCAATCATAAATCACGAATCCGTATGAAATTATACTCGTATGCCAGAAGCTTTTTGCTACTTGCCGTGCCATTGCTGGCTAGTTCTATGGTCGCCACAGCCAGTCAAGCAGCAACTTTTGCTTCTGCTAGTGGTGACTTAAATTTGACTAATTTTAGTCAAAGTCCTACTGCTACTGATGCAATTACAGATAGCAACACTTTAGCAATCTCTAAAAATGGGATTGTTAATGCTTTTGCTCAAGCCGAAGCCAGTTTTATCATCTCTCCTCCAGTTGCATCAACTTCGTCATTGAGTCAAGCTTTTGGTGAAGGTGAAGATTACTTGGGATTAGCACAAAGTCAAGCGCAAGTGATTGGTAACTTTATCGTGGATGCGGGAAAGACCTTGTCTTTCAATTTTGACGCTAATTTAAACCTGAAGACATCAATAGATGACCCAAATAGTGAAAATGCTAAGGCTCGTGGAGATGTCTTGTTCGCTTTATTAGATACTAAGAACCAAAGCCAAATGGATTTTTTTGGTCTCTTTGGCAATATCAACACTCCTAGCAACAAAAATTTTGTAGCGTCACAACATAGTCAGAATGTGACCTTAAACAACTCACCCAGTGATTCTAGCTTTGGCAAAGACAAAGCATTTTTACAAGCCTCTACTAGTGGTTTATTTAAATACCAGTATGTAATTACAACTAAACTCACCTTGATTCAGTTTATACGTAATGAATCTCAAGTTTCCGCTCCTGAACCAGGAAGCAATTTAGCTTTACTATTATTAGGTGCGTTAATCACTGTCGGCATGAGATCTAAACGTATTACTATGTTAGAACTTGCGGAGTGTCGTTAAGCAGGACTATGAAACTAGGAATTTTTTCCCAGCGAACTTAATTCTTAGATACTGTAGTACTAGTAAAAATACTGATTTTTATGAAGTGTGTAGTAGATAGTTTAACTCAGCCGTTAACCATTCTTCAAACATCTGATTGAGGACTTCGTCGTGCTTTTCAGGTGTTAATTCGGCGGAGATAAACTCTTCAACCATGAAAATGTTATAAACCTGTTCGCTGCCAATAGGACCGATTACTTTTTTCGGTGATGCCATGAATAAAGTAGCAGCTAAGGATGGTTTAAGATTAAAACGATAAAATTTTCCTTCATAGCCGCACTGCTGTCGGCGTTTATCATCAATGTCATAAAGATGAGCCGCCTCATAAAAACTAATTTCACCTTCCTCAATTTGATAACAAATTTCTTGAGCAAGATATTGATTGGCGACAATAATTTGGTAAAAAACAATTTGTTCAAAGTCGAGGCGATTTTGAGCATAAAACTGTTCTACTCGCTTACTAAATAGCTCTGCCGATAATTTCTTAGATAATAATTGATTACGAATACCATTTTCCCAATCTTCTGGACTAATTAATTGCTCTGTCAACCAAGCTAATGTATCAGAAGCTTTCTCTAAACGCCTTTCTAATCGTTGTCGATTGGCTTCAAGTTGAATTTCTTCATTAGTAACAATTATCTCCCTTTGCTTCGCAGCTTCGTCAATTACTCGTTGAAATAAAATCTTTTGCCAGATCTCTTTTAATTTCAGATCACTTTTCAGGAAATCAACAATTATCTCTGGCTCGATAGCTATTTGGGAAATGTCACTCATCTGAATTTACTATTTGCTCGAATGTCAAAAGTATTCACTCTACCCAACTTATAGCGTAACCAGGAATTAAAGCTACGGAAACTACTGAAAATTTTTATTTTTTCAGTAGCTTCATTGCTCTACCCTTAGGGGTGAGCGCTAACAAAACCACTACTAGCAGAAGAAGAGCTAGATGCTGAAATAGACTTACTAGAAGCACCTTCTGCATTCACTTCTACTGAGACTATTTGTTCAACAGTACCATCGTCATCACCAGATACACTCACTTCGCTTCTGGATTCGGCAATAATCCTCCCATCAGGCGAAACGATGCGTTTGATGATTATTTTACGCTTAGCCATAATTCTTAACCTCTGATGTGATTATTCGAGCTTAATAAAGCTAAATAAAAATTACTGTAAGTTTTGAAAACCAACAGCAACTTCTATACTTTAAATTATCTATGGGCTATTAATGGTTAGACCCAACTACTTGAACAGCAGCAGCGCTAGCACTTTGGGAGAAAGAACCACTGCCAACAACAACAACGGCTTGACCGTTAGCCTGAGTGTAGCTATTTGCTGTCACACTAGAGGGAACGATTACTTGTGCGTAGCTACTGAAAGAAGCTGAGTTACTACCGAGAGCAGGAGTATTAGCAAGTGTGGCAAAAAAATTATTCAAGTTAAAGCTCTGGCTTTTGGTTCCATTACCGCCTTCAATACTAGTTGCAACGGCCGCCAATTCTAAATAGTTCAGGTCAGAAATAATCATTAAATTTCTCCTACAAGCTCAAGCTTTTTTGAGTATCAACTTGGTTTGAGTTGATTATTAATAATCTAAAAGATTAAATCTTAAAAATGTTGCCACTTTGGCAGCTTTTAGAAAATTTAATTATTAATTCAAAAAATGCAGGAAACTCATGTAGATTTTGAGTTCCCAGCATTTTTGTAATATCAGCTTTGTTACAGATACTGTTAGTTGATTCCAATTGAAAAGAATCAAAATAAAACAGCACCATCAAAGGTGAAAGCTTTAAAATCACTCGCTGAGAGAATGAATCATGATACTGATTCATTCTCCTTATTCAGAGCGATCAATTCTTAGTGGACGCGAACGCCAACAGCAACGCCAACGGACTGGGAAACTGAACCACCGCCAACGGTAGCAAGAGCTTGACCGTCAGTCTTGGTATAGCTATTTGCTGTCACGCCAGCACCAACAACTACTTCAGCGTAGCCGCCGTAAGAAGCTGAGTTACCAGCACCGAGGGTAGGAGTAGTAACACTTGTTGTGAAGCTGTTGGTGGTGTTAAAGCTTAGATTTCTGCTGGGAACTCCGGTACCACCTTCAACGTTCTTAGCTTCAGATGCAACTTCCAAGTAGTTTAGGTCAGAAATAATCATCGATTTTCTCCTTCAAATTGAGTTGGTATCAACTAGCAAACTTTGTTGCGGTTGATATATATAAGATAAAAAAAAATCGATTAGATATGTTGCCAAAATGGCATTTTTCTCAAAAAAAGAATAATTTAGCAAGAACAAATTATTAGAAGCATTGTGCTGTATGACTTTCATGAATTATAGAAAAATTATGTCTTATTTTTAAAAAATTTATCTATTAAAAAACCTGCTTAATCTATTTTTAAACTAAGCAGGAAATATTTGATATATTCATAAACTGTGTAATTGGCAGCCCGACTATACAGCTTGACTTAATTAACGTATGTGATGAACTAACTGTACTAATTACTTTGAAGGAGGAGTGTAGGCAATCCCTATACCGCCACCCAGAGCAATAGCTGCAGTACCACCATTTGGTAAAGCTAGAGCATAGCTTCCAGTATAAGTATATGTTTTGGCATATTGGCCAATAGCCTGAACTACAACATTAATGTAAGCTGCCGCGCTACTACTACCTCCTGTGATTGTATTGGTGATAAAAATACTGTCTCTCTTTTCCAACTGAGCAATAGTTGATTCAGCGATTGATTCACAATAGTCGATATCGGAGATGATCATTATGCTTAAAGCCTATTCAATTTGGTCGTTCATATTATATGGAAATCAAATAAAACTTGGTTGCCAATTTGGCATTAATAAAAATACGTAGTATCAGTATTTTACCGAACGCATTTATGTCGCACGTTGTTAATTGCGAATTGCGAATTGCGAATTGCGAATTGCGAATTGGAGTTGACTCTTAGACAGTAATTGACAAAAAAATGCTTGATTCTGATTTTACAGAGTCAAGCAGACTTGATACTTAGGGAGTATACAGCAAGAATTTAGCTATGGCATTTTGTTTAAAAATGCTTAAAAGCCAACGAATCCAGAAGCGAATGAAGAATAAGATCTGCTGTTACCACTCTTGCTGACAACACTAACAGATGAACCGCTTCCATTACTATTTCTACTAACTTGAAGGTTAGCAGTTCCAGAACCAAAAGCATTTCCCAAATTCACAGAAATTCCTTGGGAAGGGATCTCTGATAATGATTTCTCAAATACCTTTTGAGAATCAACACTCACAGAGACTTTATTATTGTTAAAATCCAAAGCAAAATAATTACCACCTATGATTTGCTCAGCGTTGAGAGAGTTGTTCTGAGAAACAGTTGCGAGATGTTCTAAATCAGAGATTATCATTGTCAGTCTCCTAGCGAGGTACTTATTCTCTACTAAAATCCTCAACTTTAGTAGCTCTATTACCTGAAATATACCTAACTAATTTTCGATGATGTTGCCATATTGGCAGTAATTATGTATCTCTAGTAACAGTTTTGTCGTCAATACCTCATGATAAACTTGACAAAATGTCTGATTCAGGCAAAGCTACCTGCGGGTAAACAAAATCCTACCTTGCCACGTCTGAGACAATATCAAGGTAGAATCTGACTAGATACAGGTAGCTAAATCGAAAATTATGATCTTAAACGAGTGTGTGAACTCGGATGATTAAAGCGATTGCGAAAAAACTAAAGCTGAAGTTTTATTGCGTTCAGTAGTTACTTCTACTTCCATTGATCGGTATTCAGTAATTTTCTGAGCAAGGCAATATTCAAGATGACCACCACGGACTTCTGTCTTTTGCTTACCCGCAGTTTCGAGATAAGGTAAGTCTTTAATTTTACCTACGCATTGAGATTGAAGACCAGATCGGTGTTGAGAAGCGCCTCCGCCAACTTTGAGATTATTCGAGTCTGTGTTTATCAGCATTTGGGTGTTTTCTTTGAGTAACCGATTGTACGTGCGGTACGGGATGTAATGTAGAGGATTGTAACCAGCAAACCGCAGGAGCAAAACGCAAGCCCAAGAATACTTTCCGGCAATAATAGCTTCAACTACCTGTTCAAATTGTTCAGTAGTCATGCCTTTATCTAAGTTGCCATTTAACCCAGAAATGTGTTGATTCATGATTTTTACTGGTGATTGTGTGTGAAGTCGTAACCGTTGTTTTCACTTGTGGTAGTTCTGGTTTTCGACCAATGGGGTGAAATCCAGATTTTAGCCAGATCGTTCTGACATATGCACCTAGGGAAATCTATTTAATTGAGAGTGGCGGAGAATCCTAAGAATTTATGCCGCCCTTTTTCAATTGCTTGATTGGTTCAATTAACATGTCAGCAATCCGGCGATTGCGGACGATAATTTCTGCCGTAGCTGTCTGACCGGCTTTAAATTTGACAGCTTGATGGTTTTCCATGACGTAATTACGAGCCAACGTCACTTCAACTCGATAAACTGGACCTAATTTTTCATCGGTTTTCGCATCTGGTGAAATTGCTGTCACGGTACCGGAGATGATTCCATAACTCTGATATGGGTAGGCATCTAATTTAATCTTGACTGGCATACCAATTTTCACAAAACCAGCTTCTCGGTTAGGCAGAAAAGCAATTAAAACCAGCGGTGCGTCATGTTCTGCTATTTCGGCAATTGTTTGCCCAGGCTGAACTACTTCACCAGTACGATGGACGTTGAGCGATGAAACCACCCCATCAGTGGGAGCATAAAGAAATCGCTGTTGAAGTTTTGCCTGAGCTGTTTTCAGTAGAGTTTGGGTTTCCGCAATTTTAGCTTTCAATTGGCTCATCTCCATTCCCATTTGCTGAAGCTTCTGTTGTGCAGCTAATTCCAAGGCACGAGATGAAGCCTGTTTTTGGGTCAACTCTGCCTGTAATCGGTTGATTTCAGTGAGAGTTTGCCTGTATTCGCCTTGGGTAGAAGTAATGGTTCGCGCATTAGTCGCCTCCGCTTGTTGAGCTTCAAATAGCCGATCGCGGGTTACGGGAGTCTCTTCTAACTCATTTTTTGTCATCGCCGTCTCGCTTGAGCGCAAACCTTGTTCGGCTTCAAACACATAATCACGAGAGATCGCTCCTACTTCTAAAAGCGGAGTTAAGCGATTGAGCCGTGAATGAAAAGCTGCGACTTCTGCCTGTCTTTGCTTGAGTAAGACTTTGGATTTAGCTAGCAGTGGTTCTAACTGTTGGCGACGAGCCGTATTCGACCCTCGTTGGGTTTGCAGTTGGGTTAGCAGTTGCCGAGTTGCCGATAACTTAGCATTAGCAGACGCAATCGCACTCTGTGCCCCTTTCTCCTCCGCTTTGGCTATAGCTGAGCGAGTTTCTGATTCTAGAGCAACGCGGTCGATTAAACCTTGGGTTTGATTTAACTGAAGTTGTTCAGCGGCTATCTGCTGCTGTAATCCTTGAACTTCATTTGCGGCTAGTTGTGTATCTAGTTCCGCTATTATCTGACCCTTTCTCACCGATTGACCTTCTTTCACCGCGATACTGACAATTTTGCCAACATCAACAGGGTGAATCTTGTAGACCTCTCCTTCGGGTATTAACTGTCCTCGACCTTGACCGACTTGATCCATTGTGCCGACCCAAGCCCAAGCCCCAAAGGCTGTACAAAAAGCCACTCCACCAATTAAAAGCCGATTGGGCAAGCTTGAAGGTGGCTGATCTAAAACTGTTTGTACAGATGAAGACCACGATTGCGTATTGATAACGCCGGTAATTTCTGACGCTATTTGTTGCGGACGATAAGTAGAGGTAGATGGATTTTGAGTTGCTGTAGCGATCGCACCTCCATAAATTGTGGCGATCTCTGGAGGTGAATCTTCATATAAATCTAAATCACAAATGTCGATCTGGGTAATCTCCATTGAATTTAAAGTTTCCACGGCAACAGACCTGATGATATATTCCATGAGCTGACCTGTAGTTCAGTTAACTGTTTTTTCTTCAGTCGATTTGCCAATCAAATTATGCTGACAACCACCCAAAATCAAAAACTGGGGTTGCACAGTTCCGCGATCATTGTCTGATTTAGGACTAGTATCTCGTCCTGACAGACATCAAGATTCATCTCAACAAAGATGACCTTTACGGTTTTATTTTTAGTCTGTGCAACACCCAGAAATCTCTGGTTTTCATTCACTTGTTGACAATCACAACTCGAAGCGTGGCTCGCGGTAGATGTGGTTTTCCTGCTCTGGAAATGCTCTCAACTCCTATGTCACCTAACTTACCTAGTTATTTTTATGTATCCTTGTTATCTTACAAAGCTCGGAGTTGCTAAGTATCTGCTCGGAAAACTCATGGTAACTCGAATCAACTCTGGATTTTTCTTTTTTTAAGAACCTCCGTACTTATACTAATTTACTTACTAACTTAACCTGCCAAATCGGCATTTTTCTCTGCCATCTCTATATTAATACGGATAGGTCACCACTTACGTAATGTGCAACTTTTTATTTTGCTCCTTTTCTCAAACAAAAAATCATCAATGTAGCTATGTATAAAGAGTTGTCTGGACTGACATTCTTTCATAATTTATTTCTGTTCTACAAACGTTGATAATCATGGCATTTGTCGGTTTTTGCCAAGAGCGTCAACCACGTAATAGCGTTGCTCAATGTAATATTAAAAGCAACTAGAGCTACGGGTAACAATATATTTTGTAAAGATAGAGTTTTGGCAATGATCTAAATCACACCTGATCGGTGTTCGTAAAACTTGGCATCCTATCACTTGTAAGTGATAAAATCCCAGAAGGAGCAGAAAGTGCTCCTCAGATAGATGTGGGAGTAATTACAAATCTAGTTGCTGTTGCGCCAAGTGGTAATACAGACCCTGTTGCGCCATCAGTTGCACATGTGAGCCTTGCTCAACGACAATGCCTTTGTCTAACACCAAAATGGTGTCGGCATTTTTGACAGTAGAAAGACGGTGAGCAATGATAAAAGTAGTGCGATCGCGACTAAGGCGAAATAAATTCTCTTGAAATCGGCGTTCTGACTCTGTATCCAGAGCACTGGTCGCCTCATCTAAAATTAAAATTCGCGGGCGTCGCAACACGGCACGAGCGATCGCAATCCGTTGCCGCTGTCCACCAGACAAACTCGAACCTCTTTCTCCCACCTGAGTGTTATAACCCATTGGTAACGCCTGAATAAAAGCATGTGCCTCAGCCAACTTCGCCGCCTCGACCACTTGCTCCAGAGTGAATTCATCAGAATATAAACTAATATTCTCCATGATCGTTCCCGAAAACAAAAAACACTCCTGCGGCACCACACCCAACTGACTGCGTAAAGATCGTGGCGAAACATGGCTCAAATCATGCCCATCCAGCCAAATTCTGCCTTTACTCGGTTTGTACAAACCCTGAAGCAAACTCACCAAAGTACTCTTCCCACTGCCACTGCGACCAACTAACGCCACAGTTTGTCCGACATTTACCTGGAAAGAAATATTTTGGAGGATATTCTGTTCTTCATCCAAATTGTAACGAAAGGTAACATTCTCAAACTGCACCTCACCGCGAATGGGTGGCAGTAACAGCAATGGTTTCTGAGGACTTTCTTCCGGTTCCGCCGCAAAGACATCATTCAACCGTTCCACAGACACCAAAACTTCCTGTAACTCATCCCAAAGACCAACCAAAGCCAGAACCGGACCAATCACATTCCCAATCATCATATTAAAAGCCACCAATTGACCAATAGTCAGCTGGTCTTGAATCACCAAGGACGCACCGTACCACAGCAAAGCCGTACTACCAATGGCGTTAATCAAACCACTGGCAATTTGCAACCCATTCGCCAACTTTTGACCTCGGAAGCGCGAATTCAGCATACTGGTGAACTTCTCCTCCCAGCGCCAGCGGACTTCACGCTCAGCGGCGACAGTTTTGACTGTCGAAATCCCCGTCATCATCTCCACCATTGCAGAATTTTGTCCGGCTGATTCTTTAAAAATTTCTCGCGATACTCCGCGCAGGAAAGGACTCGCAATCACAGTCAAAATCACAATTGGCGGAATCAGTGCCAATACAAGTATGGCAAGTTGAAAGTTGTAATAGAGCATCAACCCGACATAGAAAACTGCCGTCAGCGAGTCTAACCAAGCGCTGACAGCTTGACGGGTGAGAAAAAGCTGAATTTTTTGGTTTTCCTGGACGCGGGTGATAATGTCACCGACTTGACGCGATTCAAAAAACTGCAACGGTAACATCAGTGTGTGACTAATAAAGCCGCTGATGAAGGTCAGATCCATCCGATTAGAAAAATAATCCAGCAAGTACTGACGCACTGAGGTCAAACCCAACCGCCAAACGCTAAAAATCAGCAAGCCGACGCAAAAGACATTCAAACTCGCCGCACTTTTCTGCACCACTACTTGGTCGAGAATGATCTGGGTAAACAGTGGAGTCACCAAACCAAAAATTTGCAGCAGCACCGAAGCAAGAATAATTTGCCCTAAAACCGAGCGATAAGGCCAAAATGCACTCCAGAATCGATTTAAAGACAACTGTTCATTCTTAGTTGCATCTAAACGCTCAGTCGGATTCAACAGCAGCGCATATCCTGTCCAACTATCTTTAAATTCTTGCCGAGATAGCGATCGCTTACCAATTGCTGGATCGCAAATTATGACGCGATCGCCTTTAACTCGCCAAACAACTATATAATGCACTCCTTCCCAGTGAGCAATCCAAGGGTTTTCTTGTAACTCCACCTTGCTTAAACTCGCTCGCACCGGACGCGCATGATATCCCAAAGCCTCGGCTGCTTGCGCCAAACCCTTCAGGGAAGCACCAACCCGATCTACTCCCGCCAGGTTGCGGAGACGGTTGAGACTAAAACGTTTCCCCCAGTATTGACTAATCATTGCTAAACAAGCCGCCCCACAATCGGAGGAACTTTGCTGTTCAATAAATGGATACTTGGGCCATAACCAGGATTTGAGCCGTCGGCGCGTAGGTTGGGGAAATTCTACCTCCAAAGGCTCATTCTGAGGCTTTTCTGCTTCAGTTTTTGCAGGGACGAGAATTACCTGCGATCGACTGCGAGTTGGTGGTAAAGCTGTTTTTTGATTTTCCGGAAGCGAGTGATTAAATACATCCGGAGCAATAGCTGCAGCCATAGGCAAATGTTCTGGCGCTAATTGGTAAGCGAATAAATCAGTTTGGGCGAACCAATCTTCGCTCTCCCCAGGGGATTCCCAGCTTTGGCCGATTTGTAATTGATTTGATGTTTGAATTTCTCCGCTACGTAGCCAAAAGTGACCATGAATCGAGCTGATTGATGCACCGGCGGGAAATCTAATTTCTTCTATATAGGGTAAGAGTTGGCCCAAAATCTGGCTAGACAAAGATAATTCAGTACAAGTTTTGAAGAAAATCAAAGCTTGACGATTCTGCGTCTGCTTGTGTAAAAAAGTTTGCAACTTTGGGATTGTCAACCATACTTCTAGCTGAGGTTGCGGAATTACGACTAATATGCCGCTACTTGCCGCGATCGCTCGGTATGATAAAGGCGCATGTGTGAACAATTGGTCTGCACCAAAAGTTTCTTCCACCTGCAACAACTGTGCTGACACCTCTCGTTGCTGATGAGCCACAAAACTCAAAAGTCGCACGCGACCC
>JBBQRU010000050.1:0-32688 GCA_038214545.1 Cyanophyceae cyanobacterium
TTTCCTGCGTCGTGACCCCAGTAGTTGTTTAGAGGAAGTGCGTTTTCCCGACTTCCATATCGCCCAAGAATTACCGCTAAATCAAGTGACTGCCATTGAATTTACACCAACAAAACCAGGTATCTACGGTTTTGCTTGTGGCATGAATATGTTTCGTGGTGTAGTAAAAGTACTTGCATCCAATTCTTCCTCAAATCAAGAGAAGTTATCTTCTCAAGTTCCAGCAGCATGAGCAAATTCATGTTGTCAATCCTTAGAAACACGATGTAATGTTCTCTCTCCCATCACCGCGTGTCTGGGATGATCAACTAATCCTGTATCCAATAACATTACACCAAAAAGTACTGCCCATCCTTTGGCGCGTTGTAGTGTGGCGTCAGAAACATTTGCGTACTCTGCGATCGCACAAGAGCGTGCATGTCTATCAGAGAAAAGCATCCATATAGAAGCAAGGTCTGTGGCAATATCGCCTGCCGTCATGTCACCCCAATCGATGATACCCGCGATCGCCCCATTTTTAACAAGGACATTTCGGGCGTGAAGATCTCCATGTAACCATTTTGCCTCAACATCAATAGGCGCGTTCAAAGCTATATTCCAAGTGTTTTTGATTTTTTGAGTGATCAAGTTGGTTTTTGTTTCCAGTCGTTGCATACGTTCTTCAACATTCGCCGCCCGCTGACTCAAAGGTACGCCGCGTACTGGGTTTGATGGTGCATTGAGTGGTGCTCTTACGTGCAATGACCGCAAGAATGAGACAAAAGGTTTTACCTGATTTGCATCGGGTTCCTCTTGGTCAGCAGTTATACCATCCAGCCACGGTAATACACTCCATCGCCAAGGGTAGCCTAAAGCTGGCTTGCCTAATCTGCAAGGAGTTGGAACAGGTATAATTAAATGCTCTGCCAGTAGCGGTAGCCAGCTTTGTTCATTTTCGATGAGTGTGGCTGCACTTTTTCGACGAGGGAGTCGTACACACAACTCGTCACCCAGCCGAAACATCGCATTGTCCCAACCAGAATCAACGAGATGAATTGGCAGGTGCATCAGATCTGGGTGCTGATCCGCTAACAAACTGTAGACGAGAGTCGCATCTATATCAAATTCGGATATTGGCGTTCCTGTTGATATCATTTCTACCTCATATTATTGTAGCGACTTCCGTATCTTAAATAACGGATAAAAATAGCCAGAAATAAGATGCTGAAGCGAAGAGTCTCATCTCTTATATACTACCAGAAATATTTTATACAGGCAAGCAGCAATACATGGAGCGAGAAATTTTGCACTGGTAAATTAATGTGTAAATTTTGAAACCATTTTTTGGCAAAATCCGCACTCCCTAAAAACGTGATAACTAGCTCCTTCGGGGCGGATGTACACCAACGTTAAACGGCGAATATATTACTCCCCAAAAAATAAAATCAGCGATCGCACCTCAACTCAAACGGCCAGCGATCGCACTAGAATTTAAGAAACTCAATGATGGCTACTGACATGGTATCGATTCCTATCACCCTGGGACAACTTATTATTGCTGTGCAACAATTGCAACCAGATGAGCGGGCACAGATTGCCAAAGCCTTGGTTCAAGCAGGATTATGCTCAGATTTGACAGCTTTAATTCAAGAACTTTATGCTCAACCCCCCGTTGATGACATTACAGATGATGACATCATGGCTGAAATTAAGGCTGTAAGGCAGCCATCCCAGCAAGCATGACGTTCCGAGTAGTCATTGACACCAATATCTGGATTCGTATTTTGCTGAAAGGGCGAGTTACATTACCTATCTTGGAAGCGTTTAATGAGAATAAATTCCAGTTGGTGATGAGTCAACCCCTAATGGATGAACTTCATCTAGTTTGGAATCGCCCCCGCTTAAGAGGACGAATTGACCCCGGTCAAGCGATCCGCCTTGAACAGCAGTTGCAGCATCGAGCCATATGGGTTGAGTTGGTAACAATTCCTCCGAATTGCCGAGATCCAAAAGATTTACCTGTGCTGGCTACGGCTATTGATGGTGAAGCAGAGGTGATTGTATCTGGGGATGATGATTTACTTGCTGATGATGGGTTGAGAGCGGCAATGGCAACTTATGGTATTCAGTTGCTTGGTGTTCATTCTTTCTTGAAATATCTGGACGAAGGAAGTGGGTAAGGATTATATCTCATACCATTCAGCCAAGATAATACACTCCATCGCCAAGGGTAGCCTAAAGCTGGCTTGCCTAATCTGCAAGGAGTTGGAACAGGTATAGTCAATTGATCTGCCAGTTGCGGTAGCCAGCTTTGTTCATTTTCGATGAGTGTAGCTGCACTTTTTCGACGAGGGAGTCGTACACACAACTCGTCCCCCAGTCGAAACATCGCATTGTCCCAACCAGCATCAACGAGATGAATTGGTAGATGCATCAGATCTTGGTGCTGATCCGCCAACAAACTGTGGACGAGAGTCGCATCTATATCAAATTCGGATATCGGCGTTCCCGTTGATATCATTTCTACCTCATATTATTGTAGCGACTTCCGTATCTTAAATAACGGATAAAAATAGCCAGAAATAAGATGCTGAAGCGAAGAGTCTCATCTCTTGTATACTACCAGAAATATTTTATACAGGCAAGCAGCAATACATGGAGCAAGAAATTTTGCACTGGTAAATTAATGTGTACCTTTGGGCAGCGCTCTGCGCTATCGCGCCACCAGCATTCATTGCGAGATGTTGGGGCTAAAGCAATTAAACGAAAGGTTTGTGTCAGAAAATGGAGAAGGTGAAAAACCATGAGCATTGAAGTTGGAGATCGTATTGAATCAGCAGGAATTGAACTACATGGGATTGAGCGAGTACCACCAAACAAGCGAACTCATGTGCGAATCTTTGATAACTTCACCCTGTGGGCTTCTGCTAACTTGGTTTTACCAGCCCTCGCCCTCGGATCGTTAGCGTCAGGCATTTTCAAACTCGGGTTTTGGGATGGTGTGATTGTCATTGTTCTATTTAATATCCTCGGTATCCTACCTGTAGCCTTTTTCGCAACTCTCGGTCCTAAGTTAGGACTACGACAAATGACAATCTCGCGGTTTTCATTTGGTTGGGTTGGTGCCAAAATAATGGCGTTATTTAACGTCGCAGCTTGTATTGGTTGGTCTGCGGTAAACGTCATACTTGGGGGAGAATTAGTCAACAAGTTCACCAATGGTGTTATCCCAGGTTGGGGAGGAATCCTGATCCTTGCCGCCCTGACAACCTATGTTAGTCTCTACGGTTACAACTATGTGCATAGATATGAGCGCTACGCTTGGCTACCGATGCTGTTTGTTTTTGCCATTATATTCGTAGTTTCCGCACCCAACTTTCGACCACTCGCATCGAATGCTACAGGATGGGTAAAGTTTGCTTCTTTTATGTCTTTTGGTAGCACCGTCTATGGCTTTGCAACGGGATGGAGTTCTTACGCTGCTGACTATAGTGTCAACCAACCGGAAACAACCAAGTCCAGCCGCGTCTTTTGGTTAACCTTCCTCGGTTGCTTTCTACCATTAGTATTATTAGAAATCTTAGGGCTTTCTTTAACAACCGTTCCCGCCCTCAATGGCAAACTGGGAGGGGCACTATTTAGCGCCGCATTAAGTCCGATGGGTGGTTTCGGCAATGTACTTCTAGCTTTTCTCACCCTGAGTATTGTTGCTAACAATATCCCTAACGATTACAGTCTAGCGCTATCCATTCAAGTTGTTGGTGGCTGGTTTCAAAGAGTGAATCGTGCCGTTTGGACATTAGTCGGTTCTTTGATTTATGTCATCGTTGGTATTGCCGCTGCAGATAAATTTTCTCAAACCTTAGAAAGCTTTTTGTTGTTAATTGCCTACTGGCTCGGTCCTTGGTCGATTATTTTAATCATAGAGCACTTTGTCTTCCGTCACGGAATTTACAATGTCGATGATTGGAATACTCCCAGCAAATTACCAAATGGTTGGGCAGCACTTATCTCCTTATTCATCGGTTTATTTGGAGTGTATCTAGGTGCCGCCCAGGAAAAGTTTGTCGGACCAATCGCTGGTTTAGTTAATCAACCTTTCGGTATCGATATTGGCTTCGAGTTAGGTGCGATTATGGCTGGCATCGCTTATTTACTACTCCGACGCATTGAATTGCAAAATCATCGCTCTTGATTATGGCAAGTTAGAACTAGGATATCTTCCACTTTGTCAGCAGTTCTAAAACACTGTCTCGGTGAGGATTTTTGTGAGGTAAAGCAAGTACTTCCGCGATCGGTTGTTTTCGGACTTCTCCATCACCCAAAATTCTCAACCAAATTGTTTTTGGATTTTGAGGTAATTTGCTGACATCAATAATTTTTGTTAAAAATGCTGGTGCTAAAGAATATACGCCATCACTCCAAGTTTTAGCCTTGTCCGGCGCATAATCATCCAAGATATCATCGTCAAAAGACGGTGCAATTACCCACAGTCGCGGGTATATACGATGCCGTTCTATATCTGATATCTTTCTTTCTTCTTGGTTAGTTAGACGCAGAAAATTACTTTGTAAACGCAGCATTTGCAGCATACTATCCAGAATGTCTTCTGATGTCAGTTGCCAATCATACGGTACAATGACGCATTCAGTTTTCGCAATTCTACCTAACATTCCTAACACGTTCTTAGGCACCTCTAGATCTTTTGCTGGAGAAAACCAAAGATCAATCAGTATCGGTTCCATCGGAATTTCAACATTTGTCTGCACCCTACCAAAGGGACTTAAAACATTCTCCAACACATCTTGCGAGAATGCATCTTCGGGTTTTAGCTCTTTTTTATGACTGTATCCTTCTAACTCCGTATAAGATTCTGGTACAGATGATGGCCTAAACATCATACTAACATACTGAGGTTTGTCTTCTGAGACTTCAAAATTTGTCCTCACCTCACCCAAGGGGGAGAGCATCATTTTGAGAAAATCTTTGGCAAAAGTATCAAAATTAGTTTCAATCATGGGAATTACTAAAGAGTTTTATTCAAGCTTTAGGTATTGTTGACGATGATCTTTGGGGTAATCTTCCGCGCGTAAGGCGATCGCTGCGTATAGTACAAAGTTCGAGTCATCATTTTTGAAGCCAGGGATGTGCTGTGAATAAATTTAGTTTAATCCAAAATCTGCGCGTACCGTGAGGTTAGTAAAGGGGAGCATCTCAGCGCAAAGAGCGCTCTCAGGCTAAAGCCTGGAGCTATACGAACAAAGCCTGCGGAGGCAGGCTAAATTTATATATAGCCCAATACAGTTCAGTTAAGCATTTCTTCCTTATCTTCCTTTGCGTTCTAACGGCTAACGCCTAACGCCTTCGGCTTCGCTTCGCTAACGCTAATGCGTCCTTTGCGGATAAAAAAGTGAGATGCTCTCCAGCAAAGCGATCGCTTGCAGAAATCAAATGCAAATCTTTCCCACGTCTTAACTGTTACTTATTTAATTATAAAATTAATATTCATTAGTAATAACACTGAGGACATCTTCGTATAACCGAATGCTATATTCTAAATGTTATACATAAAATATGTGTTCAGATAACAACGCTATTCTTACTCCAGTTAATAACTGGACAAGTTTGCGAAGCTTTACTGAAAGTGACGCGAAACAATCTCAATCGCTCCAAAATCGCTTATTAAAATCTATTTTGGTTGTAATTATATACTTACTTTCTGTCACGTCTATTTATTTAGCTATTTTTCTTTAAGAGGATAAAAAATTAATGAAATTCTTCAAACTTCCTACACAATCTTTTGATGCGCCTGAAAAGGAGTTGCGATTAATTGAAACTTTTTTCAGATATTTAAAATTAATAGTACCTTGGCTGTGGGCAATTGTAATTATTGTAGTTATTATCCCACTTATTGGAGAATTCTTTATTACTAAAGCGTTTCAAGCACCAGCTAAGGCATCACAACCAGATGTAGCATTGGTAACACCCGGCACCTCAACACAATCTACAGATTGGAATCAAGCTAAAAAAACAGTACGCGAAGGACTGAAAGCTTCTCGTAATAGCACAGAAGACTATGCATCTAAAGAGTTAGACGTTTGGGTTAATGACTTAGTGGCACGAGTAGATAATAGCTTTCTAGATTTGTATTTTGGATATTTTAATCAAAAGCAGATTGAATATAAAGCCTTTTTTGGAGGCATGAAAGCTAATACAGCTAGATGGTTAAATCCTAATAGTCAAACAGCGGAAGAACGGGTTGCCGAAATCATTACAGAAGATTTTCAAACAGAATTCGCTAAACGAGTTTTGCGACCTCAAATCTCACAACTGCGTTTAGAAAGAATCACTAATCAAACAGTTCGGTATTATCTTAATGAAATAGATGCAAATATTAGTCAGATTCCCATATCGCAAAAAATTCCTAAAGCAGACTGGAACCGCTATCTGAACGATTTATCTATCGATATCACTGATGTTGAAGGCAAGATGTCAAAAATATCTGGGAAAGTGCTACTTGGCGGAGGCGCTTATGTTGCTTTTAAGCCCTTAATTACAAAGATTTTGCCCACTGTTGGCAGCAAAATAGTTATGAAACTAGCTGCTAAAGCCGGGGCAAAAATTGCTGCTAAAACAGGTGGAATTTTAGCTGAAAAAGTAGGTAGCGTGTTTTTAGATTCTACTGTAGGAGTAGGAATTTTACTTTGGGATATTTGGGATAATCATCACACCGCTGTTATCGAAAAGCCTATTCTGCGAGCTAAATTGACTGATTACCTTCACGAAGTAAAAGATTCTCTACTAAATAATCCTGAAAACGGCATGATGACAGTAGTTGATAAAATTCAGCAAAATATTGAGCAATCTTTAGATATATCTCAAAACTTAACTTTATTAAAATAGAGGTTACATCTAATGTTTGACACAAGTAAAGTTTGGCATACTTTTGTTTCTATAACAATAATTTCAATATTGTGGATAGGTCTGATTCCTGGTGTTTTTCAAATATCTGCTGTCAATGCCGCAATCATTAATAGTGAAGTTACTTCACAAGAAATTACGTCTTCAAGTGATTGGTATGAAATTGACCAGCATTTGGTTGAAGCAGTTAAAATCACATATGATATTACTGAAAAATATGCAAGTACTGAAATAGACAATTGGCAAGTAGATTTGATGCGAAAAGTAGATGACAAATTTCTCAATTGGTATTTCAACTATGCGAATCAAAAACTTATGGAATATGGAGTTCCATTTGCTTGGGCAGTATTTAAGTTGGACTCTAAATTTAAAGTTTTCCGAAAGGAAGATGAAAAAGTTTTAAATGCTGCTGAAGTAATACAAAAACGAATGACAGAGGATTTTAACGATAAATTTCATGAATTGGTATTGAATCAAGAAGCTGAAAAAAGCTTTAAACGCTTAGTAGAAAACATAGGGAGAAATTATGCCTCAGCCCTGGGAGTTCAATTTCTACGGATTAAATCTAATTACAAAATTACTGATCAAAATTGGGGAAATCATTTAAATAACATCTCTAATATTATTTACACTACGAGGGAAGATGTATCAATATTTGATGCCAATACTAAATTATTAACTAAAGTATCTAATGCTACTACAACTTTAGTTGGTTTAAAATTAGCGGCTAATTTTGCTGCAAAAGTTGGATCTAAATTAGCTGCTAAAGGTGCTGCAACGATTCTTGTTCAAACTGGTACTCAATTTATTGACCCAATGCTAATTGTGGGTTTTTTAGCTTGGGATGTTTGGGATTATAACCGGATGGTTGCAACATCTCGACCAGAACTACGTAGAAACATCTCAGATTATTTAGATGAAGTAAAGTACTCGATTTTATCATCTCCAGAAAATAGCATTATGGGTGCCATTAAAGATGTTGAAAGCACTTTTTTGAATGCGTTACCTCAACCGATTTAATAGTTTTTTCACTTCTTCACTTCCAAAACCAGAATCTTATCTTTAAATCTAGCCATGCGATAGCTTCGCGATTTTAAGAAGGTACGCTAAATATTAAGATTCTGGAACTATCAATTCTAACGTTGGAAAATAAGTACGATAGCGATTAACATCTCTGGTTAAAAGTATCATATCTGTAACCACTGCATGGGCACCAATGTAGAAGTCAGGTAAAGGTGAGCTTTTAGTTCCACCTTTTTGACGATATTGCATAAAGCATTTCCCCGCCAAAAATGCTGCTGACCAAGGTAAGTCTAGACGGTTAAAAAAAATTACAGGTAAGATCGCTTCTAGTTCTTCAATCTTTTCAAAGCCGATTGATACTTCGGCATAAATGATAGGATTAACATTAAGTTGAGTCTGGTGTGCATATTCAGTTAATTTGTTAGCTGACCAGTTAAACCAATTTTCGTCCTCTGTGACAATATCGAGAATAATATTGCTGTCAACCAATATTTCTTTCATTGTCTTGTCGCGTTAATGTCATAATTTCATCGGTAGTCATTTTTACTGATGCTTTACCTCGCATCATTTCTACTAGGCTTTTATCAGTAGTGGAGTTTAAATTAGCTTTTTTTAGATAAACTGCATCTCCAATTATTTCAAACTCTACCTCTGTGTTAGGTATGAGTCCCAGTTTTTCTCGTATTTCTATAGGAATAGTTACTTGACCAGTGGATGTAATTCTCATACTTTTAACGCTAAGTAAGAATTTTCTTAATTTTAGTATAAGATAACTCGCGATCGCAAGCATAAAAGCAACACAAGCAGCATGAACGGTCGTTTGTTCTTGCCGACAACGTCCACCTAGGCTACACCATCTTCTAAGCCTGCTCGGCGACGTGTCACCTTAGCCAGAGCCGACCAGTCCTTTGATTCCAGTCCCTGGTCGATTCCTGTTTGCATGTTTTCACGATTTTATTTTTAGTGATTTTAGCAAAATAAGGTTGAGATGATTCTCTGGTATTCCATCTATTCCAACCCCCCGATAGCTTGTTGAAACCAAATGCAAATCTTTCCCAGTTCTTGACTTCTGTTCTCTACAGTGAAACTACAAACCTAGATTTTCGGGAATTTGACACGATGAAAACTTCAATAAAAGTGATTTTGGCAACTGCGTTTGCTGGTACTTTGGCTCTTGCTGGACTAGCAAACGTTGGGAATGCTCAATCTCCAGCGGCGGTGATGCAGTCTCAGAATGGTGTCAAAATAGCTGAAGCTAGTGATGGTGATGGTGAAACCAACGATGATGCACAAGATAAGCAGAGCCAATCTAAACTGCAAAGTCTTGCTAAAATCACCCCACAACAGGCAAAGCAAGCAGCCGAAACTGCAGTCGGAGGAACAGCTACGAAAGTCAAACTCGAAAGTGAAAATGGCAACTTAGTTTATGCTGTAGAAATTGGCAGCAAAGAACTAACGATAGATGCTGGTAATGGTCAGGTTCTCTCCTCCGAGAATGCTGGTCAAGGAGACAATGCCGAACAATCTGCCCCTAAGAGCAGTGTTCAAGTTCCTTAAGCCATTAATCGTGCTCGTGTAAACCCTGCATGACTTAAGTAAATAAGTTCAGGAAATTCAGGATCGAGAAGCCACTAGGTTTCCCGATCTGAATTTTTTCACTCTTATGTTCAGCAGGATTAACAATTATTAAAAATAAATATAAATATATCTTTTGGAAGATTATAAATTTGTGAAAAATTTAAATTTTCTCAAAAGCAAAATATTTTAGCCACTGCTCAATCTCAAGGCTATTTCATTCCTATTTAGACCGCAGTAGCGTTCAAACCGCAGTCTCATAGCCCAAGTCGTCTAAAAATGACTCAATCAAGATTTCAGTCCATTTTAATGGAGTTTCGCTATGAGCAAACGGATTTTAATCCGCTTACGGTCTCAGGGAGAATGAAATAGCTCTGGTTTAATCATTTATTAAGTTGAGTAGATTGAGCCAATAGAGCAAATGTATAGTAATTTTGATCGTCAAATAAAATATAATGGCTCCACTGAAATTACGAGAACTTTCCCGGTCTTTCCTGCACATACTCACAGTCCATCGAGCTTCTCTACTCTTGCTGCTACTAGGAGTGTTTTTACCATTGCAGGTGTTTGGAGAACTAGCAGAGGATGTATGGGAACACCAGGGTGGTTTTCCGTGGGATGTGCCAATTTTACTCGCAATTCACAAAACGGCTCAACCTCAACTTGATGTTTTCGTTACGTATCTGACAAATTTTGGCGTATTTTGGGGAGTATTTCCAGCCGCATTCGCGCTCGCTATAGTACTCATAATCCGAAAACAATGGCATTGGTTAACTTATTTTGTTGTGACTTTGGCTGGAGGTGCTGTGCTTAATCAAGTGACCAAAGTCCTGCTGCATCGGGTGCGTCCACACCTTTGGCAATCTCCAGCACCTGAATTTGACTATGGTTTTCCCAGCGGTCATGCGATGGCAACGATGGCTTTGGTGGCGGCGCTATCAATCATGGCTGGGAATACCCGTTGGCGCTGGTGGGTGATTATTTTCGGCGGTATCTTTGTCGTGATCATCGGTTGGACACGTCTATACTTAGGCGTTCATTATCCAAGTGATATTTTAGCCGGATGGATGGCTTCATTAGCTTGGGCAATTGGGGTTAGCTTACTCCTTAAACCTGCGAGGACATCCAGATAGCTATGTGCTAAATCGGACTGTGAAACAACTACCAACTCCTAGCTGGCTAGTTAGTGTAATCGTACCACTGTGTTTTTGAGCAATAGCTTGAGCGATCGCTAGTCCTAAACCAGAACCACCAGCCCAGTACGAACGAGACTGGTCGGCTCGCCAAAAGCGTTCAAAAACGCGCGTCATATTCTCTGCTGCAATTCCTACACCTGTATCTTCGACTGTGACATCAATGTAAGTACCAGTACGACTGCTTTTGATTTCAACAACACCTCCTGATGGCGTGTAGTGGAGTGCATTATCAATCAAATTTGTAAAAAGTCTTGTCAATTCCACCGCATCACCCATCAGGTAGATATTTTCAGGAAACTGGGATTTTAAGTTGATTTGTTTAGCGATCGCTTGCGGTTTATACAGATCCACTAAATGAGCCAAAATTTCTGTTAAATCAAGATGTGATGGCGAGTGATGCTTAACTTTGTCAGTTCGTGCTAAAAGCAGTAGGTCTTCTGTAAGGCGAGTCATCTGGTTTGTCGCACTAGCGATCGCTTGAAACTTTTCTGTATCTGTTTCCCGCATTCCCTCTGGATATTTTAAGGCGACGGCGGCATTACTTTTCACTGCCATTAAAGGACTGCGAAGCTCGTGAGACGCATCAGCCGTAAACTGCTTCAATCGTTGAAAACTTTCCTCCATTGGTTGCATCGCCTGACGCGTCAGCCAAACTCCGCCAATACCACTAAAAACCAAAGCGACAACAATTCCACCACCCAAACCCAAGTCCAATTTATGTAAACTTTCATTAAAATCTGTTTTATCTTGGCTGACTCTGACATAGCCAATTAAACGACCTTGGTCGCTACTAATGATTGGTAAAGTAATTGTTTTAATCTGAAGATTATCCTGTGATTGGCTTTCACTTACAGAAAATGGCACACTCAAAAAAGTGCTTCCTTGCTGTTTCACCAAACGACCTTGCGTATCAAACCACTGTAACCCTTGATGATGAGCCTCTAAATTTTGTCCTGGCAAATCACTTTCTACAATCAGCTTACCTTTATCGAACTCAGTATTAGCCGCCGCACCTTGTCCTAATGCCGTCAGTTCATTAATCAGTTGATGAGTTAAGCTGCGAGTAAAAAAAATCCGCACAGCGATCGCGAATATTCCCAGAATTGATGCAAATACTAACAAATAAGATAACAGCAACTGACGCTGCATTTTCTGAAACATATTACTTAGTACTCAAACGATAGCCAATTCCATAGACAGTTTCGATCAAGTCTTGTTTTCTCCCGGCTACTCTCAGCTTTTTGCGTAAGTTTGTGATATGAGTTTTGATTGTTTCTTCCCCGGATAGCTTATCAAACTCCCACAACTTATCTACGAGCATAGAACGAGTGAGAATTTGATTTGGATTCCGCAAAAAGTATTCTAAAATCATATATTCTTTTGGTGTTAACGATACAGAATAACCTCCGAAAGTAACGTTACCTGTAGAAGGAGCTAGCTGTAAATCACCATGAATTAAAGTTGCTTGACGGGTTTCTGGACTTCTGCGGGATAAAGCTCTAATTCTGGCTGCTAACTCTTCTAATTCAAACGGTTTGACTAAATAATCATCAGCACCTGCATCAAGTCCAATAATTTTATCCCCTGTTGTATCTCGCGCAGTCAGCATCAAAATTAGAGCATTAGATTTTGCTGCACGTAAACGTTTACATAAGCTAATGCCATCTAGCTTAGGTAGCATTAAATCTAATAAAATCAAATCGTAAACAGCAGATTGAGCATATTCCCAACCTTGAAGACCATCAACTGCTATATCTGTCACATGATGTTGATGCCTTAAATCTTCGGCTACAGGTTTGGCGATGCGATCGTCATCTTCAACTATTAAAATTCTCATATTATTGAACCAATTCATCAGAGTAATTTAAACAAGTTACTCAATATACACTCAACTAAAATTAGCAGAAAACTTGGTGTCAGAAGTTACTCCTTGGGTACTACGGGTGTTGACCCAGGCGAACAACATATCTCCTAACTGGAATAATATAACGCATCTGAGTTTCCTTCTAATTTTGTAATTTAACTTTAGACGACAAATGTCAAGAATTAGGAAAGATTCTCAAATTTGGTTGATTTGAAACGCAGAGAAGCGCAGAGGAAACGCTGAGGAACGCAAAGGAGATTTTTGGGAAATCTGTCTTTGAGGAGAGTAAATTAGAGAGTGGATTGCGACCTGAAGAAATTACGTTACTTCCTCATCTTTGATGATCAATAAATATATGCTATAAAATTGAGTCCGTAGCCATGAGCACAAAATCTCAGACCTTAGCTGGATGACTTGCCATCAGTTCACAGGTAGCTTGAAGACCAATGATGCTGGAAGCAGCAGAGACGAGGCGATGCAGAAAGACACCTTACGAATCGTAAATGTCAGCAAAGCAAAAAGGTCATAACAAGTGCGTTCTCGGTGATTAACCATGCATAAACTGATTCAAGCTGTCTTAAACAGTGACGAGAAAACTGATCTAGAGCAGCTAGTGTACGCATTCAGGGCTGCTGGTTCGCAATACTTGTTGCGAAATGACATTTCACAGGCTTTTGCCGACTACTGCGAGCAACATCAAAAACCGGCTTATTTTTATCACTCTTCTTCCCTGGGCAAGTTAATTAGCTATACCCATGAGATGATTTTAGCTCCAGATAGTGTCTGGTTGCTTGCCCGACCACGAGTTGGTAGTCAGGAGAATTGGCGATTGGGGATGAATTTAGATAGCTTTGAGCAAATGTCGCCTCAAGCATTATTGGATGTCCGCGATCGCACTGTCAACCGCTACGAACCTGGAATTTTAGAACTAGACTTTCGCCCCTTTTACCGAGATTTTCCTCAAATTGACGATCCGCGAAACATTGGTCAAGGTTTAGCATTTCTCAACCGTTACTTGTGTAATCAACTATTGCTTGACCGTAGCCATTGGTTAGAAGTTTTATTTTATACACTAACTCGCTTAAAATACGATGGCATTCCCTTACTGATCAATGATCGCTTACAATCAGGTGCCCAATTATGGGAACAACTCAAGCAAGCAATCAAATTAGTTGGTGAACTACCTCAGGATGAAAAGAGCGAAAATTTTCGGATTTTGCTGCAGGAACTAGGTTTTGAACCGGGTTGGGGTAACACAGCATCGCGAGTGCGCGAAAGTTTAGAACTCTTCGACCGACTAATTGATACTCCCTCTCCACCCATCTTAGAAGCCTTTGTGGCTCGCGTTCCTTCACTGTTCCGCGTCGTCCTGGTCTCTATCCACGGTTGGGTCAGTCAACAGGATGTCTCAGGTAGAAGCGAAACCAGAGGGCAAGTGAGTTACATTTTAGAACAAGCCCGCAACTTAGAAAACAAACTCCAAGACGAGATTTGCCTCGCTGGTCTGGATGTACTCGGAATTCACCCTCAAGTAATTATTCTCACCCGCCTGATCCCTAACTGCCAAGGGACACAATGCGATCTCCGCCTCGAAAAACTTGAAGGCACTGAAAATGGCTGGATATTGCGCGTACCTTTCGCTGACTTTAACCCCGAAGTTACTCAAAACTGGATTTCTAAATTTGAGATTTGGCCATATTTAGAAAGCTTTGCCCAGAATGCGGAAAAAGAATTATTAGCACAACTGCGCGGACGCCCAAATTTAATTATTGGCAACTACAGCGATGGTTGCTTAGTCGCCTTTCTATTGGCACGCAGTCTCAAAGTCACCCAATGTAACATTGCCCACTCCTTAGAAAAACCTAAACACCTATTCAGTAGTCTGCACTGGCAGGAATTAGAGGAAAAATACCATTTCTCTGCCCAATTTACCGCTGACATTATCAGCATGAACGCTGCCGACTTTATTATCACATCGTCCTACCAAGAAATTGTTGGCACACCAGACACGATTGGGCAATATGAATCCTACAAATGCTTTAGCATGCCTCAGCTTTATCATGTGGTTGATGGCATCGATTTGTTAAGTCCTAAATTTAATATGATTCCGCCAGGAGTGGACGAGAAAATATTCTTTCCCAACAGCCAAAAAGAAGACCGGGATGAAAGCTTGCAGGCAAATATCCAAGATTTACTATTTTACCGCGAAGACCCGCAAATTTACGGATATTTAGCTCAACCTGACAAACGCCCAATCTGCTCAGTCGCAGCTGTAAGCACAGTCAAGAATATCTCTGGTTTGGTAGAATGCTTTGCTAAAAGTCAAGCCTTGCAAGAGCACTGTAATCTCATTATCGTGACTACTAAACTACACGTCAGTGAAGCCATTAATACTGAGGAGGCTCTAGAAATCGAAAAAATTGAGCGCACAATTCAAGTATATCATCTTCAAGGTAAAATTCGCTGGATCGGTCTGCGCCTACCTAACTTAGAATTAGGGGAAATCTACCGCGTGATCGCTGACAGGGAGGGAATTTTTATCCACTTTGCTCGGTTTGAATCTTTCGGACGCACTGTCTTGGAAGCGATGATTTCTGGTTTACCAACTTTTGCGACCAAATTTGGCGGTGCTTCCGAAATAACTGAGGAAGAATTTCAACTCAATCCCACAGAGCTTACAGACACAGCCGCAAAAATTATCAAATTTATCGATAGCTGTGATGCTAATCCTGAATATTGGCAGGAAATTTCTGAGCGCATCAGAGAGCGAATACAGTATAAATATAACTGGCAAGAGCATACCAAACAGTTACTATTAATCTCGAAAGTTTACATATTCTGGGATTTAGTGACTAGAGACAAGCAAGCAGCTCTACTTGCTTACCTGGATGCTTTGTATCATTTATTGTATAAACCGCAAACACAGAAAATTCTTGAGACGCACATGCAGCGCTCATCTATAGGCAATAAGTAGTAATCATGACTGATAATCATAATTTAACTTATACAGATTGGAGCCTGATTGAAACCCAATTCAATCCCGAACAGCTTCAATACCGAGAAACTGTATTTACAATTGGTAACGGTTACGCAGGCACACGGGGTACATTTGAAGAAGGTTATACACGCGCAAGTGCCGTAACTCTGATTCACGGTGTTTACGATGATGTGCCGATAGTTTACACAGAACTTGCCAATTGCCCGGACTGGTTGCCATTGACAGTGATTGTGGATGGCGATCGCTTCCGTCTAGACAAAGGCGAAATCTTAAACTATCAGCGAGAGTTAGACTTACGGCGAGGTATTCTCCGGCGCTGGATACGCTGGCGTAGTCCGCAGAAAAAAACCATAGATTTGCACTTTGAACGCTTTGCCAGTTTAGATGATGAAAACGTTTTCGTCTTGCGCTGTCAGTTAACACCTGTCGATTTTAATGGTTTACTCGAAGTACAAGCCAGTATCAACGGCTACCCAGAAAATCAAGGTTTCAACCATTGGGAAATTCTCGATCAGGGAAACAACAATCAATATCTTTATTTACAGATGCGGACTCGTAGTTCGCGGATTGAACTAGGCATGGCAATGGGTTTGTCAGTATCAGGAACAATCCCCGCATTGCAAATTAGCAATCCACCCGGTTATCCGACTCTGACTTACACATATCCCGGCATATCCGGAAAAACCGTAGTCGTCGAAAAACTAGTCACCATTTTTACCTCCCAAGAAGCGGAAAATCCACTTGCAGCCGCCCAAGCAAAACTTGCGGAATTACCTGAGTGCAAAACTTTACTCGCTAATCAAGAACGTGCCTGGAATCAGGTATGGCAGCAAAGTGACATTACAATTGAGGGAGATATCAAAGCTCAATGTGCAGTCCGTTATAATCTCTTTCAATTGTTGATTGCTGCACCTCAACACAATGATAAGGTGAGCATCCCCGCCAAAACTCTATCTGGGTTTGGTTATCGTGGGCATGTTTTTTGGGATACAGAAATTTTTATTCTGCCGTTTTTTACCTATACCCAACCGCAGATTGCTCGCAACTTACTGAGTTACCGCTATCACACATTGGATGGAGCACGCCGCAAAGCCAGCCATGATGGGTATAAAGGGGCAATGTATTCTTGGGAAAGTGCCAAGACAGGTGATGAAGTCACGCCGCGATGGCTACCACCTAACGACCCTTATGGTGAAGATATCCGCATTTGGTGTCGCGATCGCGAGATTCACATCAGTGCTGATATTGCTTACGGTGTGTGGTACTACTGGCAAGCTACTGGTGATGATGAGTGGATGCGTGCTTGCGGTGCGGAGATAATTTTGGCCACCGCCGTCTTCTGGGGTAGTCGGGTGGAATATAATATCAAGGAGGAGCGTTACGAAATTCGCAGTGTTATTGGTGCGGATGAATATCACGAACTCGTACACAATAATACTTTTACTAACCGATTGGTGCAATGGCATTTGGAAAAAGCGCTGTTTGTCCAAGATTGGTTGCGAACCACAAATCCCGATCGCGCTCACGAATTAGAGCAAGTGCTGCAACTGACGAATAATCGGCGATCGCGTTGGCAAGACATTATCAACAATATTTGGATTCCCTACGATCCAGCAACTAATCTGATCGAACAGTGCGAAGGATTTTTCCAACTCGAAGATCTCAATCTCAATGACTACGAACCGCGCACTCGTTCTATCCAAGCCATCCTGGGAATTGAAGCCACTAATAAACTCCAAGTACTCAAACAGCCAGATGTCTTAATGCTGCTGTACCTGATGCGCCCAGCACAGGATTTTCCCTACAACCAAAAAATCTTACAGACAAATTGGGACTACTATGCACCTCGCACCGACATTACCTATGGTTCATCCTTAGGTCCGGCAATTCATAGCATTTTAGCCTCAGATTTAGGCAAATTGGAAACAGCTTACGAACATTTTATGCAAGCCGCAATGGTGGATATTGAAGATGTTCGGGGTAATGCTCATGATGGCATTCATGGTGCTAGTGCTGGCGGAATTTGGCAAGCAGTGATTTTTGGCTTTGGTGGTATCCAATTTACAGACGATAAACCTACTGCTAAACCACATCTACCTCATGGCTGGACGCGTCTAAAATTCAGAATTCATTGGCGCGATCAGTGGCACGATTTTGATTTACAAAATGAAAATAACATGAAAACAACCGACAAATCCCCACTCATCGAAGGTGTCATCTTTGACTTAGATGGCGTATTAACAGATACAGCAGAATACCATTATTTAGCTTGGCAGAAACTTGCCGATGCCGAGGGTTTGCCTTTTGACCGACAAGCAAATGAAGCCTTAAGAGGAGTGTCGCGACGTGAGTCATTAATGCTGATAATTGGCGGTAAAAAAGAATACTCAGAAGCGCAGATTCAGGAAATGATGGAGCGCAAGAATCGCTATTATGTGGAATCGATTCAAAATATCACTCCAGCAGATTTATTACCAGGGGTACTTGACTTTTTATCGGAATTGCGAAAATTAAATATCAAAATTGCGATTGCATCGGCTAGTAAAAATGCCCGGACAGTAATTGAGAAAATGGGTATTGAAGATAAAGTGGATGCGATCGCTGACGGTTTCAGTGTCGAGCGTCCCAAACCAGCACCCGACTTATTTTTATTCGCTGCCGAACTCTTAAAATTGCAACCAGCCCAATGTGTAGTCGTAGAAGATGCAGCAGCGGGAATTGAAGCGGCTCATGCGGCGTTGATGCTGGCAGTCGGACTTGGTCCTCAAGAACGGGTAGGAGCCGCTAACGTTGTGCTTCCAAGCTTAGAAGGCGTTCACTGGGATTCTTTGCAAGACAAATTGCGGAAAACCTAACTTAACAATTCGCAATTCGCAATTCGCAATTGTAAACAAAACTGGATATTAACACGCAGACATCGCATATACGTGGAGATTTTTGGCTTGTACAGGAGTTAAGTAGTGGTTAAACCACAGACTAGCCAACCGTGCTACTTCTGACATCGCACCCGTTTCCCCAAACTGGTGAGTTGCATTCGCAACAATCTCCAACTGCTTGTTCTCGCAGGGGATTTGCGCTAACGCATCCTGATTCATCGCCATTACCGGGAAGTCATATCCACCAACAATGAACAGCGTCGCGGCTTGCACATAAGACAACGCCTCGTCAGCCCATATTTGCCCACTCCGCGAGACAATCGCCCCTACAGACATAGGACGTTTGGCTGCGGCAATTAATGCGGAACCGCCACCAACTCCATCACCAAAGTAGCCGACTTTAAGTTTTCGGGTAAGCGGATTCTCAACTAGCCAGTCTGTGACGCCAACCAACCGTGTCGCCATAAATTTGCTGTTATGGCGGAAATGCTGTGTTCGTAGATCGAGCATTTCTTCTTCTTTAGTTAGCAGATTGATCGATATTGTTGCCAGTCCTGCTTGACGTAACATCTGGGCTAGATAGTAATCCCGATGGCTGTATCGATTGCTGCTACTGGCATGGGTAAACACAACAATTCCGGAAGCCTTGTCTGGAATGATTAATTCTGCTTTGAGAGAGACAGCATCTAGCTCTATTGAGACTAGTTGCTCTTCAATATTCTCTAATGACTTGTGATTCATACATCCTCTCAAATGCTATATATTTCTGGTTGTCAGTTGCTGTTTTTACACGCCTACATACTGAATTAACAATTCCCGTTTCCTGATAGCATGTGCTAAGTCTCTGTGAGATAACTTACTTTCTCCACCAAGCATTGGCATTTCTTGCCAACAGTTACGGCAGAACCAGTAAACTTCATGCCTGTGGATATGACGTAAAAGTTGATGGGAGCAGCAGGGACAAGTATTCATGATCTTTCTGACTCCGTTCATAATGGTTCTACTCATGAAATTAGAGCTACCAATTCACAACTCCCACAGAACTGAAAATTAGGTTGCTTACATTTATCAAAATAGTTATTAAATGTGAGGAACTTGTGAAGAAGCAGCTATAACTTCATCCCGTATTTATCTCAAATTGTATAGATATATTAATTATTTCCTGAAGATTAAATATGAAATTTATTTAACAAATATCAACATTTGTTTACAAACATGAGATTATAATCATCTTGTTTAGAGGTAATAATTTTTTACTTTTAGAATAAAGATAATCCAGGGTGGGTTCCGGCTGATTAAACCTCATCTGATTTTTTCTGAGTAAACTGTTAAATGATAATGACTTTATATGAAGATATTAATCGTAGAAGACGACGTCTTGCTTGCCCATACACTTACGGCTGTCTTAACTAACCAAAACTATGCAGTTGAAGTTGCCAATGATGGTGAGGCTGCGTGGGATTGTATTCAAGCCTTTGACTATGACTTGATAATTCTAGATATTTTGCTACCGAAAATCGATGGCATTAGCCTGTGCCGGCAAATCCGTAGTCACAAAACAGTGCCAATTTTGTTATTGACGGGGCGGGGTGGAACTCATGATAAAGCAGTTGGTTTGGATGCTGGTGCTGATGACTATTTAGTCAAGCCTTTTGACCAAGAGGAATTATTAGCACGGATTCGAGCATTATTACGTCGCGGCGGGGTGAGATTGCAACCTATACTTGAGTACGGCGATTTGCAACTGAACCCAGCACGCTGTCAAGTCACTTATGGTCACTTTGTGCTGCCGCTGACATCAAAGGAGTATGCACTACTGGAGATGTTCTTGCGAAATCACCATCGCGTATTTAGTTGCAGCATGATTTTGGAACAAATCTGGGTTTATCAAGACACCCCAGGAGAAGAAGCTGTTCGCACTCACATAAAATGTTTACGCCAGAAACTCAAAGCTGCCAAAGTACCAGGGGATTTAATTGAGACTATCTACGGTATTGGTTATCGCCTGAAACCTCTTCCCAATGACGGAAAAAAAGGAATGCAGACGGTAAGATATGAAAAATTCAGCGATAACGAAGGGCTATCACTGAACGATCATCAACTAGAATTTGTCGCCGACACCTAATTGCATACCAACATCTGTTGAATTATCAACTAGAAGTTGTAGCCGACACCTAATTGGATACCGACATCGGTATCATTAACAAAAGCCGCATTCACCGCAGCATTCGCGGTAAATTTGGAGCCTAAGGGAATGTCGATCCCACCTGTGACCATTGCGCCAATATCTGTATTTCTGGTGTCAATCGCCACACCAGCCCCGATATAAGGCGAGATACTAAAACTTCTACCCAAGGCACTTTCCCTCCGAGGTGACAAGTCAAGGGTCAGAGGAACCAACACTAAAGGATTGTCACCAATTACCGCCGATGGTCGGAGTGAAAAGTGATTGGTCAGTCCAAATTTACTAATTGCCGCAAAGTTGCCGATGCTCAAATCGGAAGTACCGCTCAGACCAATATTACCACCAGCCCCAATATAGCTGAGTGGACGAGTCCTTCTCATGGTTCCAGTTCCAGTTTGACCGCCACCTTGTAGCTGACTGACATTAAAGCCAGGTGGTAACAAAACTTTGTTAATTGGATAAATCTCACCATTGCTGGCTTGAACATTTGGTTGAATGATCTTCGCGTCATTCACACTAATTTGACTATTGTCACTAGAGACTCTAATCTTCACAGGTGCGCCAGAAAGCGTATTCTGACTGCCATTGGTGAGTTGACTGGCAGTGAGTTGACCAGAAACCACATGGTAACTCAAAATCTTCACCAGCGCGTCTTTGTTTTCTGGTAATTGCAGCCGATCTAAAACGCCTTTTGGTAAAGCGGCAAATGCTTCGTCAGTTGGAGCAAAAACTGTGTAAGGTCCGGCTTGCTGTAAGGCATCTGCTAAGCCAGCAGTTCTTAACAAAGAAGTCAAGGTGGTAAACGAATTGCTACCCGCAGCTAGAGAAACAATGTCAGTAGGCGGTTTACCCGCTGTATTTCCACCGTTCGTTGGCGCATAACCGACAATGTATTGAGTTGCGGTGGTATTACTTGCCAGTGGTTGCAACTGTCCTTGCTTGACTAAAGCTTGGTGCAAAAATGCAGCGGCTTCTGCGCGAGTCAATGGTTGCAGCGGATTGAGGGTTTTGACATCTGGATAGTTAACAACTAAATTGGCTTGGGTAGCAGCAGCTACATTACCAATTGCGTAGGTGGGGATTGCTGAGGCGTCATTGTAATTTGCCGTCAGCACATCTGCTGTTGCCCCGGTAGCGGTTAAACCGAGACCACTAGTTAATGCTACTAATGCCTGTGCTCTAGGGATTTGCTGATTAGGTCGAAACACATTTCCTGGATAGCCAGACATAAACCCTGTTTCGTAGGCTCTTTGAATTACCGCCGCCGCCCAATAATTGCTGGGGACATCTTTGAAACCGCCTGCAGGTAACTGGCGACTTGTTTGGGCTTGGGGAAAGGCTTTTTGTAGCATGGCGGCAAATTCAGCCCGAGTTACTGGCTGGTCAGGCTTGTAGGTGCCATCAGGATAGCCGACAATCACACTTCTCGAAGCCAGGGCTTGAACAAATGAACTTGCCCAATAATCGGCGCTGACATCCGAAAATGAAGAGGTAGTTGGTGCTGGTGTCGTCGGAGTTGGAGTTGATTGTGGGCTGGTTGTTGAGGGGTCTGCTGATGCCGGAGGATTAGGATTAGTTTGAGCGACTGCACTCAAAGGAATCGAAAGCGCTAACAAAGTAACGCCGAGAGAGGAAAGCCGAGATAAGTGGGACATGGATTGATTCTCCAAAAAATACGCTGAAAAAAGGTAAATGCGATCGCTCATTATAGCCACCCTGGGCAGATTTTCTGCCAATGGGCACAAATGAATGCAAGAGCGAGTAAGCAAAATACAGACATTGATAATTTGTTTATATTGTCATCAATTAACGAAAGTTAACGACATTTACTTTGATCTTTAGCTTTTTGGCTGTCTTTGACACATCTATCTTCCGACAGGATGTGCATGAGAACCAAAAATCAATCGGGAGTGAAAAGACCACATGTCTAGGATTTGACACTACAGTTGTTAGGGTTTCATCAAAAATGACGCTCACTGTCATCAATTGTTCCAGTGAGGCGTGTGTGGCGTGCTTAGTATTTGCAGGTATCGATTGCTTGCCCTAAACAATTTTACTATCGTTGATTATCTAGCAACGAACAGATGTAGTTACTCCGCTTTAGTTACATTCTTTGCCGACTATTTACTTAGCACGTTGTACACCGCTCATTTTTAAAACATCACTGAGGGTGATACAGTGATTTGATAACCCAAAGCTACCAGGATTAACTACCTTGTCATAAGTAAAATGGCGATAATTCATACAAAAGCGATCCCATGCCGCCATTTGAATGCGGAATAACACAATAATCACGTTGGCTAAACCTGAAGATAGCGGCACTCGAAAGTAAGTATTTTTACTGAGATAATTTGCCATTTCTGCTATTGCTTCATCCACTGTTAACCGGGCTTGACCTAAAACTAGTGAGTGCGACTCATCAGCAGCGAGTGGATGCTCAATTAAATATAAGACGATCGCGGCAATATCTTGTCCGTGAATAAAATGAAAACTGCCATCTGCTTGCAAAAAGCGAATCAGACCAGCCCATTTGGCTACTTCTGGTAAACCACTAGTTAAATGGGAATAAGGTTTATGTGCATCGCCGCCAACTACCAAAGTCGGATAGAGTGTAGTTACTTTGGGAGCGATCGCTAACTTTTTGATTTCTGCCAAACAATCATATTTAGACCGGATATAATCTGTCCCAATCTCACCTGCTTCCGGTAACAGTTCCCGTCGATCATCCAAAATGCTAGCTGTAGAAAAGTAAATTACCTGTTGACACCTTTCGGCATCTAACAAGTTTAACAGTTCCAGCATTTTGACAACATTCACCTCAAACGTGTCTTCCCCACCCCAAGCCGTAGCTGTCAGCACGGCGATATCAATCGTCAGGAGTAAGTCAGCCAACGACTCAATGTGTAACATATCACCCTGCAATACAGTGATCCCCGGTCTAACTGTGGTGTCAATCTGCAGTTTTGCCGGGTTTCTCACTAATAAATACAGTTCGTGATTGGTTTTTTGGATCAACGTTTCACTTATGTAGTGACCAATACATCCACTTGCACCAGTCACTAAAATCCGTTGGCTCATGAGAATCCAGGTTTAATTGTTAGTTCTTCGTGGCTAAGTCTAACAGATCACTAGTAAATTAAATGGTAGCAACTAGGTCAAGTTGTTTAGCAGTTTCAAAGAAAAACGCCACATTTTCTTCGGGAGTGGTAGGTAAAACACCGTGACCGAGATTTAAGATATGTCCGCGATTACCGGCTTTGCGAACAGTATCAAGAATCCGGTCGCGAATAAACGCCTGAGAACCGAATAACACCCCAGGATCGAGATTACCCTGCACTTTCATCTGCTTACCTAATCTTGTCCGCGCATCCGCCATATCCACAGTCCAGTCAACGCTAATAATATCCGCACCCGACTGCGCCATCTTTTCTAAGACACCAGCGCTACCACTCACTAAAAGAATTAGCGGTGTATCTGGGTGAGTGGCGCGAACTTGGCGGAAAACCCGTTGTTGATAAGGTAAGGCAAAAGTCTCATAATCTTGAGGACTGAGTTGACCCGCCCAAGAATCAAACATCTGCACAACTTGAGCACCACAATCTATTTGATATCGAGTATAGACCGCGATCGCATCAGCTAATTTTCCCATCAATTGATGTAAAATCGTCGGATCGGAAAATGCCATCCCCTTAATCGCCGAGTAAGTTTTGGAACCTTTCCCCTCAACCGCATAAGCCGCTAAAGTCCACGGCGCACCTACAAAACCTAGCACAGTGGATTTATTACCGACTTCTTGGCGCAGGGATTGTAAAATTGTTTTAATAAAAGGTAATGATTCTTCTGGTTCTAGTGGACGCAGAGCATCAACTTGTTCTTGGCTGCGAATTGGGTTATGAATAATGGGACCTTTGCCTTCGGCAATGTCCATCTCTATTCCCAACCCCGGTAAAGGCGTCACAATATCCGAGAACAGAATAACGCCATCCGGTTGAAAAGCTTTCCACGGTTGCAGGGAAACTTCAATCGCCACTTCGGGAATTTCCGAGCGTTCCCGAAATGAAGGATATTTTTCTCTTAAATCTCGGTATGCTTTCATATAACGACCAGCCTGTCGCATCATCCATACAGGAGGACGATCTAAAGCTTCACCACGAGCTGCTCTTAAAAGATAAGGAGTATTTGAGGAGGATGTCATTTAATAATAGATCCTAAGTCAACTTTTTTTTCGGACGCGCCTGAGCGCAAGTGAAAATTTATGAATCCACCTACCGCCGCAAAACATCCGCAGCTTCTAGTTTTACATGACGATGAGCGCGTTGATGATTACTTTTGGTTAAGCAATCCAGAAGATCCGCAAACCATAGCTTACTTAGAAGCCGAAAATACCTACACTCAAGCGCAGATGCAGCCGACGACAACGCTGCAAACTATTCTATATGAAGAGATGCTAGGACGGATCAAAGAAACCGATCTTTCTGTTCCGTATCTTCAAGGCAACTATTATTACTACTCGCGAACAGAAACAGGTCTCGCTTACCCAATCTATTGCCGTAAAAAAGGCAGCTTAGATGCGCCGGAAGAAATCTTACTGGATCAAAACAAACTAGCGCAAGGGTACGAATATTTTCGCTTGGATACTTTTCAAGTCAGCCCAAACCAACAAATTTTAGCCTATGCTGCTGATACCAGTGGTGCAGAACAATATACATTGCAATTTCTCGACTTGAACACCCATCAGTTATATCCAGAAACTATCGCCGATACTTATTTTTACACTGCTTGGGCTAATGACAACCAGACGATATATTACACCAAAGTTGACGACACCAATCGTCCTTACCAATTATATCGACATCTTTTAGGCACACCTACTTCCGAGGATGTACTAGTTTTCCACGAACCAGATGAGGCTTATTTTCTGTTCGTTGGTAAAAGCCGCAGTCAAGCCTACATTTTAATTCGGATATCCAGCAAAATTACCTCAGAAGTCCATTATCTCGATGCAAATCAACCCAATGGCACTTTTCAAGTCTTCCAGCCTCGGGTTACAGGTGTAGAGTATCGGATTGAGCATCATAGCGATCGCTTCTATATTGTGACTAACGAAGCCGCAATCAACTTCAAGTTGATGTCTACTCCGATCACCGCTACGAATAAAGAAAGCTGGCAAACGGTGATTCCGCATCGCGAAGAAGTAATGTTATCAGGAGTGAGTGCTTTTGTCGAGCATCTGGTAATATATGAGAGAAAATCTGGACTAGCGATCGCCCGCATCGAAAACCTGTCAACAGGTAAATCCCACGAAATTAACTTCAGTGAACCCACTTACTCATTTTCCGAAAGTAATAATCCTGAATTTAACACAACCACCCTCCGGTATAACTACACATCTTTAATCACTCCCCAGTCGGTTTTTGATTACGACATGGAAACCCAGCAACGAGAGTTAAAAAAGGAAACCGAAGTGCTGGGTGGTTACGACAAAACCCAGTATAAAAGTGAGTGGATCTTTGCTACCGCTACAGATGGAACTCAGATTCCGATATCTTTGGTTTATAAACAAGGAACCCAACCCAACGGTAAAAATCCCTTATTCCTCACCGGATATGGTGCTTACGGCGCAGTTAACCCCGCTGGATTTTCCTCACAACGTTTATCACTTTTAGATCGAGGGATAATGTTTGCGATCGCTCACATTCGCGGCGGTGGTGAAATGGGGCGAAAATGGTATGAGGATGGGAAGTTTTTGCATAAAAAGAACACCTTTACTGATTTTATCGCCTGTGCGGAACATTTGATTGCCCAAAAGTGGACAGCTAGCGATCGCTTAGTGATTTCTGGCGGAAGTGCTGGTGGTTTATTAATGGGTGCGGTAGTGAATATGCGTCCCGACTTATTCAAAGCTGTTCTCGCCAGTGTTCCCTTTGTGGATGTTGTCACCACCATCCTCGACACTTCTTTACCACTATCAGCTACGGAATGGGAAGAATGGGGAAATCCCAACGATAAAATATATTACGATTACATGAAATCCTACTCACCTTACGATAATGTCACAGCGCAAAATTATCCGCAAATGTTAATTACCGCCGGTTTGAATGATTCTCGCGTCAAATATTGGGAACCTGCCAAGTGGACAGCCAAATTAAGAGCACTGAAAACAGATAATAACACCCTCTTACTCAAAACTAATATGGGTGCTGGACATGGTGGCGCATCTGGACGTTATGACTCTTTGCAAGAATTAGCGTTCAAATATACTTTTGTTTTAAATTGCCTAGAAGTCAGCCCAGGGCTATTTCATTCTCCCTGATACCACCTGGGATGTTATTATCCCAGGCTCATAACTCAAGTCCATTAAAATGGACTGAAATCCTTATTGAGTCATCTTTAGATGACTTAGGCTATGAGACTGCGGTTTTAACCGCTCTTCCGGACTAGATAAGAATGAAATAGCCCTGGGAGTCAGCCAATGACTAGCTCTAAATTATATAACTGCCATCGTACAATTAAGAAAGTCGCTCATACACTCGAAAAAAGATGGGGAAATAAGATGCAGAAATTATTAGAAATGGTTGTGATTGAAGCGTATCGCCAAGGTTCAATTAGTACGGGTAAAGTTCGAGAATTACTATATCTGTCTACACGATTGGAAGCAGATGCATTTTTGCAGGAAAATGGGATCGAGCTTGAGTATGATGAAGCAGATTTTGACATCGCCAAACTCATGAACAACTACAGCAGCACAGGAAGCTAAAGATTTCATGATTGCAGTGTCGGAGACAGATCCAATTTTTTACCTATTTCTGATTAGTGTGTTTGTAGACACATAAATTTTATTTATACTAACTGTATGCAGGCAAACCCAGCCTGTAAGGTGACTGAATATTGTGAGGAGAAGCAATGACCGCTAATTTATTTGATGCGAATTTCTACCGTTCATCTTACTCTGACTTAGCAAAATTAACAGATTCTCAAGCACTTGCACATTATCAAACTTTTGGCATCAAAGAAGGACGCCTCGGCTCGGCATTTTTAGACTTAAAATTTTATCGCGCTAGTAATTCTGACTTAGCCGGCTTAAGCGATCAAGACCTATTTAACCACGCTCAGAATTTTGGTGTAAAAGAAGGGCGTAAATTATCACCCTTTGTAGATTTAGATTTCTATCTCAATAGCAATTTCGATTTAAAACAAGCCTTTGGTAGTAACAGAGAACAAGCGTTAGCACATCTCCAAACCTATGGTTTGCAAGAAAATCGCCGATTCTCTCAGTTTGTCAACTTAGATTACTACTTGGGAGTTAATAATGATGTTAACAAAGCCGTTAATGGCGATCGCGCCAAAGCTCTACAACATTTAGAAACTTTTGGAATCAAAGAAAATAGACAATTCAGTGAATTATTTGACGCCACATTATACCTAGCGAATAATGCCGATGTCAACCAAGCATTTAAAGGCGATCGCTTATTAGCATTAGAGCATTTAGAAACCTACGGTTTAGATGAAGGGCGTAAATTCTCTGTTCCCTTAGATTTAAATTACTACAAAAATAACAACAGCGACTTGCAAGCTGCAAAATTCAGCAATCGTCAACTAGTTGACCACTACGAAATTTATGGCATCAAAGAAGGAAGAAGTTCTTCCGCCTTCTTCAACGCTAATTACTATCTAGCGAATAACTCAGACCTCAAAGCCGCCGGATATAACCAACAGCAAGCTTTGCAACACTTCGCAGCTTATGGTTTAGCCGAAGCGCGAAATGCCAACACAAAAAACAATGTTGCTTTTACCGGAGTAGCCTCAGGCGATCCTAGCACTAACAGTGCAATCCTCTGGACTCGTACCTCAAGTGCTGTGACCAAACAAGGAATGATGGCTGATTTGCTGGTGCAAGTCTCCACCGACCCTCAATTTAAAACAATTCAGCACTCCTTAGTAACTCAAAGCAACCCCAATCGCGATTACACCGTCAAATTAGATGACACAGTGCTTGCGAGTAATACTCGTTATTACTACCGCTTTTTAGCATCAGGTGGCGAACTCAGTCAGACCGGGACATTCAAAACTGCAGCGAATCCAACTGATAAAGTTGCGGTGAAAATTGGCTTCATCCCAGACGCTGATGGTCGGTTCCGTCCCTACCCTGTCACCCAGAACTTCGATCAACTCAATCTCGACGCTTTGATCTTCCTCGGTGACACAATCTACGAAACAGCGGCGACAAACTCACCCGCAGCAGCCGATCCTTACCTTAACCCCACCCAAGCTTTAGCCGATTACCGTCGCAAGTATCGCGAAGGGTTTGAACCCACAACTCCAGGTGGTTTTTCTAGTCTGCAAACCATGTATGCAAGTCAAGCCAACTTCACCTTATTAGATAACCACGAACTCGGTAATAAACAATTCCAAGCCGGTGGCGCTCCTACTGGAACCCCATCAGGTAGCGGTGTTGATGCGAAAAACACCGTCAATGATGCGAATATTACCGGCTCATTCATGAACCAAACCACTGGATTCAAGACTTTAGAACAAGCTTATAGCGATTATCAACCAATTCGTGAGAAGACAATTTCTGCACCCAACGACCCCCGCACTAATGGCACACAACAGCTATATAATTTTCAACAGTTTGGGGCAAACGAAATCCTCATAAATGTCGATGACCGTTCTTATCGCGATATCCGTCTGAGCACATTGGATAGTAAAGGTGCATCGATCGATGATACTGGTTCCCGTGCTGACAACCCTAACCGGACGATGCTGGGAAGTACACAACTGGCTTGGTTGAAGCAAACCTTGCTGGATGCAAAAAATAATGGTGTGACATGGAAGGTCATTTCTGTTTCTTCACCAATTGACGAAGTTGGGAATGACGGTGGTAAATCCTGGATTGGTGGCTATCGGAGTGAACGCAATGACCTCATGCAGTTTATTGCTAACAACAAAATTGAGAATGTCGTCTTCATCAGCGCCGACGACCACCAAAACCGGATCAATGAGTTAACTTACTTTGACTCGAACAATCAAAAAGTAGTTCTTCCCAAAGCTTTCATCATTGTTGACGGTCCTGTTGGTGCTGGTGGTCCAGATGCAATCACCGATCACAGCTTCAGCAACATTAAATCGTTAACAGATACGTTAGTGAACACGGAGAAAAATGCCGGAATCAACCCCATCGGTCTAGATCCAAAATTCCCTGGTCTGCAAAATGTTTTCCGTGAGTTAGACCCCAACGCCGATACTACCCGTCAGGCTGTAGATTTCTACTCACCAGATACATTTAACTACGTTACTTTAGATGTCAGTGCTGATGGTAAAACTCTGTCAGTCAACAGCTACGGTATCAACTCCTATCAAGCAAACACCTTCCCATCACCTAGTAATACTGGTGCTCCTCGCCGCCTGTTAGGCTTCCAAGTCGTAGCTGCATAAGTATATTAGTAGTGGCACAGCACAACTGTGCCCTACAACAAATATCTCTAATGATTTAGATGATCTTCCTTACACCCACTCGCCAGAAGCTGTTGTAACTTTTTGACTGTATCTGTTTGCAGTACGGAAGTATATACAACCATTCGTACATTAGCCGTCGGATACACCTGAAAAGTCACAGGATTTAATAGCAAATTTCCCACAATTGGGTGTTCAAGTTCCTGTAAAAATTCCTGCGGTTTTGCAGCCTCATGAGATTTCCACCATTCGCGAAACTCTGGGCTAGTTTGTTTCAGTATCCCAGCTAACTCAACCGCTCTAGGGTCATTTAGATTCTGATTATAATCTGCACGAAAGTGGGCTAGCAAGTAGCGGGCGAATTTTTCCCAGTCGCGAAAAAGCTGGCGCATAGCTTTATTGGTAAAAGCAAACCACATGAGATTTCGTTCTGGAAGTGAATCGGGATCGAAACCAAATACCAATCCAGCCGTTTGATTCCACGCGAGCAAATCCCAGCGTCGATCTACTATGTAAGCAGGATGAGGATTTAAACTGTCTATAACTTGGCGCATACTGGGTGTTACCAACTCAGTAGTAGGCGCAACTGGTGGTGGACATCCAGCTAATCGAAATAGCTGTTCTTGATCGTGATGATCTAATTGGAGAGCAAGTGCGATCGCTAAGATTGTCTTTGAGGATACACGTATGGAGCGTCCTTGCTCTAGCCATGTATACCAAGTCACGCTTATATTAGCTAACTCCGCGACTTCCTCACGTCTTAACCCCAGAACCCGACGCCGCGAATCTTCAGGTAAACCCACTTGAGTTGGCGATATCCTTGCACGTCGCGATCGCAGAAAGTCCGCTAATCTCTGACGTCGCTCTTTTTCATCCATCCTTTATAGCCTATACAAAAAGCTCTGCCGTGACATAAAATTAGGAGTAGATTTTTCCTACTTATCTCTACAACTCAATGCTAGATGATCCCGAAGCCCAAACAGAGATTTGGACACATTAAGTCAACTCTGACTATCTAGGAGATGAACTAGATGCAATTGCTGAGGTGATTCAGCCGAACGTAGCGATAACTTCTCCTCGTGGTCTACAAGCTGCAAGGTCTACAGTCATAACTCGACCTCAAGCACTACATTAATAGTGTAACTTTCCTTACAGGCAGTAATTTATACTTTGATGTTGCTGTTTGATTTTTCCGTATACTCTTGTAAAAGAACTTTTGTTCTTTCTTGAACTAGATCTAAAAATGAGAAGTCTTCACTAATACCTTTGATCAACTGAAAAACTGTTGATTCAGTATTAATGTCTCCACCCACAAAACTCCAAAATTTTTGACCAACAAGAATATGCTCATCTTTTTGAAGAACTGCATTAGTGTGATAATAAACACATAAGCGGAATTCTTTACCTTGACTGGTTGTTCTTTCTCTTAGTGCTGCTATACTATTGTTGTTACTATTATTTTGATTTAAAATTGATTTAATTTCCAGCCAATACTCCTTACCATCACTCAATCTAAACTTTAAATCATAAGGTTTCCAGTCTTTTTTATTACCTATTATTTCTCCTCCTTGCCCTTCCACTAAAATTTTTACAACTTTTTCTATCATATTACCTATAAGAGTGACAACGCATTTTTCCGTAACAAGTGCTACTTTTCTATTTGAGCGACCGCCTGTTTTAGCTCATATTCTCTAGCTAAAATTTTCTGATCTTTTAGCGAAAAATATGGTGAATTTACAACTGAAGATAGAATAAATCTAGCAAATTCTAGATTTTCAATTTCGGATATTCTCACGTAATCATGTACTCCTGGCGTTTTTCCTGCTAATGTATACAATTCTTTACTAAAAACTGCAAATTTATCAGGGCTAACGTAAAATATTACTCTCACATCTGAAGCAGAATCGCCATTTTTAACTTTTTCATCTGCTGAAAAAGTAATAATTTGTTGTTGTCTTGAGTCAAGTGATGGTGTGACGGTGTAATCAGAAACTGCTACTGTAAAAAGTCTAGCTTCAAGCTCTGAATTAACATTATCAACATTCTCTGGCAAAGCAGGAGGCCAATTACTTAGATTTCTTTCAAATTTAGGCACAAACATTAAATTCACTAAAAAATTTAATGTTACGGAGTATATTCCCTGGTAAAACTCAGCAACTTTGGGTGATTCCTCCCATATTTGATGCCTAACTGAGACGGTAAAATTACTTGATAAGGATGGCTTCATTATTTTATGCCTCTAAATTTTTCGTGAATATTCCTATTCGTGAATAAATTAAAGATTTATCCACTCATTATGCACTGGCTATTAAGAACATCAACACAAGTGCGGCTGATTGCTGACTAAGCTTAAAATATCGGCTCTACCGCTCCCTTTATGGCAAGAATAGCAATTTCATCAAATTCAGCCACTAAATACTGGCTCATATAAATCGCTATAACCATTGCAGTATAAGATTTTTTGGCTCTTCAGCTAGAATAAGAAAATGATTGAGATATAATTAAAATAACACAAATACATATTTCAGACGAGTGAGCGAACGTTATGAAATTCTCAGTCGAGCAAATTCTCAATCTACCAGGTATGAAAGTTTTAGGCTGTGAAGAGATTGAAGGAA